>CALCGD010000089.1 GCA_937900875.1 uncultured Flavobacteriales bacterium | reverse complement strand
CCCTCCAAGAATCATAGCTGCATGATGCCCAATTTTAGAGCTATACAAGCGTTCTCCAAGTTTGAAAGTGCTGAAGATTGCCAAGAGACTAAACAGAATAGATGGTAGTTTGTACTGCCAACTACCGACTCCAAATAATTTAAAGCTAACCGCTGATAACCAAAAAAGAAGTGGGGGTTTATCTAGATAGTCTTGCCCCCTATCTAGCACTTGCAAGAATTCTCCAGACTTAAGCATTTCCAAAGAGATACTTGCGTATTGAGCAGCATCAACCTCCATTATATCTAAGTTGGCACCCATAACGTACACCAACAGAATAGCTGAGTAAGCAAGCCAATTAAAGTTTTTAGCCATCAATTTTTGGTTGAGCTAAGCGTAAAAAAAGCCCCACACAAAAGTGCGGGGCTTTAGTATTTATCTATTGGTAGAATTAGTCAACGAAAGTCTTTCGTGTAATAATTCCGTTATCAGTAGTAACCTTCACTACGTACAATCCAGTAGTAAGTTTGTCAACTCCGTTAATCTGGTGGCTCAAAGTATTAAGTCCATTCTGAGTCATTACAAGCGCACCTGTAATGCTGTAGATTTCAACGTCAGTGATTCTGATTCCTTGAGTAGTCTTAACAACTAGGTAATCGCTAGCTGGATTAGGATATACGAACGTATTAGCTTCTGCAAAATCAACTTCTTCAACACTATTCGGTGAAGTGATAAGTTGATGCATTCTAGGTGCCAAGTATCCTTGAATTGAATCTAAGTACGCTTTTCCTTGAGCCGCTGACATGGTTGGGCTTCCACTTACACCGTTGTCATGAATTGCTTGAGCAGCAGTAGCACCAACAAGTGGAGCAGCGTTGCTTACAACAACTGTTTCATTCCACCAATCCCATGGAGAGGACTCCTGGAATGGCCATGCAATTGTAGGCCGATTGAATGGGAACAAACCTCTGTAATCAGCAGGGTTCAGACCTAAATCTGGATGATTTGAAGCTAGAGCAGCGTCAGCAGCAATAGTGTAAGGGTCGTTGTAAGGAGTTGTTCCGTACATCGCATCGTTATTACCATTTGCATTTGCTTCAGCAATTGCCCAACGGCTACCTACAACGTCAACTACCGCTTCTTGTGTGGTCGGTACAATTACAATTCCTTGAGTGAATGGCGCAAAACCATCGTCTGGACAATGGAAAGACACCAATGGTGGCTCTCCAGCTTCCATCCAAGCAGAATCTCCAAGTGCACCTCCAACGTTTACGCAAGCCATTACATCATTGGTGTATCCATAATGATTTGTGTCGTTGAACATACCACCAAAGCCTTCAACGTTTCCTACTAAGTCCTGATTGATGTAAAGTTCGTTCTGAACAAAAGAAGTGTTAGGAACCGTAGTAGCACTTAACCACTTTCCACTAACCTCATTTTCTAATTCTTCAATTCTATCAAGAGAACCGTAAGCTAGAGATAAGTAACCTCCAGAACCATGTCCGTAAATGATGATTTTGTCTGGGTCAATTCCGTAAGGGTTTCCGTCTTCAGCAACAGACTTCTTGATGAATCTAACCAAAGCCTTAACATCGTTAAGAGCGCGGTATACAGCATTAAGAAGCGTTCCTCTTCTTACATCAGCTCCATAAGTTGGATCAACGTTGGTTGCAGACCACCCTAATCTGTAAGCTGGCGCAAAAGAAACATAACCTCTTTTTGCAAAAAGCTCTGCAGAAACAACAACAGAGCTGTCTCTGTTATTTCCAGTAGGGCTTTGATTCAAATACTTTGGAAGAAAGTTTCCTGTGTGAAGAACAATTACGCAAGCACGACCTGTTTCTGTATCCCCAGTTGGGCTGTAAACATCTGACTGCAGGTTGAACCCAGCAGTAGGTGTTCCCAAAAGGAAATTGTAGTTAGACCCGTAACTCACATCCGTAGTTACATCTACGCTAGTGAAAATCTCATCCAAGTATCGTTCCTGAGCTGTTGCTAGGCCTACGATAAGAGTGAGACTTAAAAATGATAGTATTAGTTTTTTCATAGTTTTTTAGATTAACAAGGTTTATTGTTCAAAGTTAGCAAAAGATCAATTCCATTCGAATAATACCGATAAGTACGCCATGCGTCCAACTCTAGGTCCGCCATACACCTGCGCATTGAGGTTATTGAAGGCATTTCCGAAGCGTTCGCCAGCTGTTCCATCTTGAAATAGCGGCTGGATACCAAATAGGTTTGATGCTCCAAGTTTAAACGTGATAAGCTTGCTTGGGATCTTATAATTGACTTGGACATCAAACATATCGTAAGACGGCACAAGACCAGTAAACTGAGGCGAGCCTTCGAATATGAATCCTTGAATCCATTTGTAGTTGACGCTAAATCCAAAATAACCCAACTTATCCTTTCCAATTTCTCGTCCCGAAAAACCAAGATTGAACTTATGCTCAGGCGTGTTAAATGCAGGGATAATTGGGTCATCTGCATTGGTCTTCTGAAGCCGGTTCCAAGAGTAATTTCCAGTAACCGTGTATTTGTTTTTGAAATAATAGCTCAATCCAATAGAGGCACCTTGCGTTATTACTTGATTGGTACTGTTGGCGGCCACACGATAAACTTGTGTGTTAAATGGTAGCCCAATAATGGTGTCAAATTGGGCGTCAACACCTAATTGATAACCTATAAAATCGTCATAGAAACTCAAGTAGTATGATGCATCCACATACATGTGACCAAAGAAGAAGCCACGATATCCCGCTTCAATAGTTTTTACTTTTTCAGGCACAATTGGAGCTACATCAAAGTAGTTAAGGATAGAGTCGTTAAGGCTAATTGAATTCAGATAATCAACAAAAGATTCTACTTCAATCAAATTATCATACCCATTAATATTGCCAATAAGAATTGCTCGGCCAACATCGTAATACAAGTATTGGTCGGCTAGCGTTGGGTTTCTAACTGCCGAAGAAAATCCTGCACGGATAGTGTGTTCCTTATGCGGCATATAAACCAAGGAAGCTGCTGGTGAACCTACAACAGGGAAGTTCTGGTTCTTATCGATTCGAGCGGCAAAGCTGATTTTAAGTTTGTCGTCAAAGAATTTCCGTTCCCATCCTAGGTAAACTCCAAATTCCCAATTGAATATTTTTTTGAATGTAGTATCAAACACTGCTGAGTCGCGAAAGACTTGCTCTTGCGTACTAGGATCTGTGTACCAGAATACGGAGGTAGACCCTTCATCTATTCGCATTTCATCAAAGATGGTTCCTCTAGAGTTTGGCGCGTATAATCTTCCGTTCGCA
>CALCGD010000088.1 GCA_937900875.1 uncultured Flavobacteriales bacterium | reverse complement strand
CATCAACCAACCAGCAGTTTTAGTTCGCAGAAACGGAGTTTGTGAGGGGCTAAGCACCACTTCAAAGGCCTAAAGCACTAATCCTAAAAGCCCATAAACTACTGCTAAAGAACCCATGGTAAGTTCTAAGCTCCCTTAACCATTAGCTGAGATCCCCAGACGCTTATCTAAGATCCCTAGAGAACCTGCTAAGCTACCCTGGCCACTGTCTAAAAGACTTTTGCCACTGTCTGAAAGACTTTTACGCTTATCTGAACAACTTAGAGAGCCTTCTTAGCTACTTACACGAGCTACTTTCCTACTTTAATTCATATATGAAGAGCCCAAATCGCTTTCTGTAAAACCTTAAACAACTTCTCAAGGCCTAAATCTTCCTTCTAAAGACCTAATAATCACTACGGTAAAGGCAGCCTACATGTTCTAAGGCAAGGTTTACATTACGGTATAAATCATTATTCCGCCTTTGTGTTTAAACCAACCCAATGGTTTTCTCGGCTAGCCATGGTTGCTCCTTACAATTACAATGCAACAACCGTTTCGCCAATAGTTCTATCCATTTTATGGAATAAGCATTGCTTTAGCATTTACATGGAAACAAACGCCCGTTACCATGAGAAAGCCAAAGAAGATTGAGTTAAAGATTCCACAACCTTGCCACGAGAATTGGGATAATATGTCTCCCACACAGCAAGGCCGCTTCTGCCAAAGCTGCGAAAAGGAGGTGGTGTCATTTGCCAACCAAACCGATGCACAAATTGTGGCATTCTTCCAGCGTTCTCCCAAAAAGGTTTGTGGTCAGTTTAGGCCAGAGCAACTGCGTACCTATACGCTACCGCAACAATCGCTTGTCAGTCCACGGTTTAAAGCCATAACCATAGGTTCGTTGCTATCTGTAATGAGCGCTACAGCCGTTTACGGGCAACAACAGCAAAACAAACACCATGGGCAAGACCAACAGATATTCGAACTCCCAATTACCGATACAGAAAGACAAATGTTAGGAGACGTAGTGGCTTTAATAGCAGATACCTCGCATACAGTGCAAGGCTATATTACCGACATAAGCTCCGGTCAGGTTCTAAGCGGTGCAACGGTTCAGATAAAGCAGACACATGTGCAAACAAATGCAGGCACAGACGGGCGTTTCAATCTCGAAATTCCAGTGCAACTCAGAGAAAAAGCATTTACCGTTTTCATTCTTAAACCGGGCTACGAAACACAAGAACGCACCATCATTCCCGATCAACTACCAACTACCATAAACGTGCAGTTGGTGGCTAGTGAAGTGCCAACAAGAGATGAATATCAGACAAAAGGCGAAGTGCGGATGATTATGGGCAAGATAGCAGGGCCAAGGAATTGAACAGAACGGACATGCAAATTTCAGTGCAGGAGAATGAACGTGTCATTTCTTGCCATGTGCATCTTTTAAAACTTCACAACAATTCGTCCATGCCCTGTGTTCACACACAGGCAGCGCCTTTAGCAGTATATTCAGCACGTAATGGACGGCATTCAATTCAACTCTAGTAAAGGGTTCATTTTTAGCAAGCACAACCCAAAGGAGGTTTCTCCTTTCGAGCGCGTGTTTGCCATTTTCAAAGAATTGATTACCCATACTTCTGGCGATTTAGATGAGGCGTTCGATTGGTTGAATCAGTTGGATAGGGAATACGACATTTTTACAGACGAATACACCCTCGAAGACTTTAAAGAAGACCTAAAAAAGCGTGGTTACATCCGCGAAGAGATTGACCCTGAAGACGGTAATACTGGTAAAGGAAAAGGCAAGGATGTGCTTACCGCCAAATTAGAATCTGCTTTGCGCGAATATGCGCTAGACCAGATTTTCGGCAAGCTGCGCAAAAGCGGATTGGGTAATCATCGTACAACCAAAACGGGTCAGGGCGATGAGAATGATGGAGAACTCCGTCCGTTCAAATATGGAGATGATATTTCGCAGGTAAACCTGACGGAAAGCCTTAAGAACGCGCAGATAAACAATGGTATTGACGACTTACGCTTAACTGAGAACGACTTAGTAGTCGAGGAATCGAAGCATAAAGCTCAAATGAGCACGGTGCTAATGATTGACATCAGCCATTCGATGATTCTCTATGGCGAAGACCGCATTACGCCTGCCAAAAAGGTGGCAATGGCGTTGGTAGAACTCATACATCGCAAATACCCGAAAGACACCATCGACATTATTGTTTTTGGCAACGATGCTTGGCCTATTAAGGTCAAAGACTTACCGTATTTGAAAGTAGGGCCGTATCATACCAATACGGTTGCAGGTCTAGAGCTTGCTATGGATATTCTAAGGCGCAAGCGGAATACCAACAAGCAAATATTTATGATTACCGATGGCAAGCCTAGCTGTGTGAAGTTGCCAAACGGAGAGTACTTTAAAGACAGCAATGGCCTAAACGAAATGATTGTGGGGCAATGCCTAAACAAGGCAGCTCAGGCACGGAAACTGAAAATTCCGATTACCACTTTTATGATTGCATCTGACCCTTATCTGCGGCAGTTTGTAGAAATGTTTACCAAGCAGAACAACGGTAAGGCTTTCCTCACTGGGCTAAAAGGTTTGGGGCAAATGATATTTGAGGATTACGAAAAGAACAGAATCAAACGTATATAAATGAAGAAGGAGACCACTTTTGGGGAGTTGAAAAAATCGGACTATACAGAACGTACCATCAGCGTAGAGTTGAAGCAGAACTTAGTTGCTCGGATTAAGTCTAAGCAACCTGCGTTTGAAGGATTGTGGGGTTATGACGATACCGTTGTTCCTCAACTGAAGAAGGCCATTTTGGCTGGGCATCACATTAATCTGCTTGGTTTACGTGGACAAGCTAAAACGCGTATTGCCCGTAATATGGTTCAGCTGTTGGATGAATACATGCCAATCGTAAAAGGTTCTGAGATTAACGATAGTCCGTACAGTCCTATTTCTAAATTCGCTAAGGATATGTTGGCTGAGCTTGGAGATAAAACGCCTATTTCTTGGGTGCATCGTGCAGACCGTTTCTTCGAGAAACTTTCTACACCAGATGTAAATGTTTCTGACCTTATCGGAGATATTGATCCTATTAAAGCTGCTACACTCAAATTGCCGTATTCCGATGAGCGCGTGTTGCATTACGGTATGATTCCGAGAGCAAACCGTTGCATCTTTGTACTGAATGAACTGCCTGATTTACAGGCGCGTATTCAAGTGGCGCTCTTCAATATCCTCCAAGAAGGCGATGTGCAGATTAGAGGTTTCCAATTGAGAATGCCGCTAGATATTCAGTTCATTTTTACAGCAAATCCTGAAGATTACACGAACAGAGGAAGCATCGTTACACCGTTAAAAGACCGTATCGGTTCTCAGATTTTTACGCATTACCCAAAGAGCATTGAACTTGCTAAAAGAATTACCGAGCAAGAAGCCAAGCTTTCGGACGATGACAGAAAGAATATTGCTGTCAATGAATTAGCCAAAGACTTGCTTGAGCAAGTAGCTTTTGAAGCACGCGATAGCGAGTATGTAGATGCCAAGAGTGGCGTCAGCGCAAGACTAACCATCAGTGCCATGGAAAACCTGATAGCTGCAGCCAATCTGCGTTTGATTGAAACAAATGAGGAAAAGACTGCTATTCGTTTAGTTGATTTCATGTCCATCATTCCTTCCATTACAGGCAAGATTGAACTCGTTTATGAAGGAGAGCAGGAGGGAGCGACCGAAGTAGCCAAGATGCTAATCGATAAAGCAGTTACTACGGAGTTCGAAAAGCTATTCCCACCTATTCCCAATTTAGAAAAGGCAGGAATAAAAACACCTTACACGGACATCATTACGTGGTTTGATTCTAGCGATATGTTAGAGTTGAACTATACTGATACAGATGCCGAGTTCAAAGAAAGCCTACTCAGCATAAAGCCATTAGTTGACCTAGTAGAAGAGTATGCTGGCAAACGCAACGCTGCCGAAAAACTGTTCTGCATGGAACTTGTTCTTTGGAGTTTGGCCGTTGGCAACAAGCTTGATATTACCGAAAGCGACAAGGCATTTCAGTTCGACTCAATGGGTGGTCAGCTGTTCTTTGGGGATAATTAAGTAGACTTCGGAATCAGACTTTTCATTGCTCTTTTTCTATTCGGCTAGCTCGGTCTTGCGGCTATTACCTTTGAACCGAAATAGATTTCATCAAAGGTTTGAAAACAGTACACTTCTTTATCTTCTTTCTTCTCAGTTTTACCTCATTCGGTCAGAGTGTCGATAGTCTGCTGTGTACGCCTTACATAAACAACGGTCTGGCCCTATCGAACTCCAACAGTTTTGGGTTTACAGGCACCTATTCAACATCTGGTTCTATTTGGGCGGTTGATAGCTTTCCGGAAAGTGCTGTTTTTCATGCAGAGTTAGAATGCACTAATCTCACTGATACCACAGAATCTTATGTCATTCGGATTGGTAAAGGCGGTAACATTTATTCTTTTCGAGGAGCATTTGGAGAGTCGGTTCCGCCTCAATGGAGAAACCCGAATTGGGTTCAGTCTACTTACGGAGGAGGTACTTCTTACGCCCCTTGGGTAGATGAGGTGTGGCAGATGGTAGCTGTAGATGGCACGCTTAATAATCCACCAGATTCATCTTACTTCATTCATCAGGCGGGGGTTTACTTAAAAACACCAGAACAGACGGAACCATTTTATTCGCCAATAGTGGCAGAATACTATAACGAAGTTGGCCGTTCTTACAGCATAGTTAATTGGGGTCAGCAGGCACATACAGAAGACCTTTTGAATACAGGCTTTACATCAAGCTTACTGTACTATACACGCTATACCGTAGTTGGAGATGGCATACTTCAGGTTGATAATATGATGTACAACTTCGGAGACGATAACATCAATTTTATTAATGTTCCTTGGGGTGGCATTCGGAATTCAAGCCTTGACCATTTCTTTATTTCAGACCCTTCAAACAACTACGCGTTAGAAGCTGGCCTGTACGGTCAAACACCCGTAATTCAAACCTCCAGCACGGGAGGCTGGGTGGCTTGGTCTGACAATGCTTTAGGTTCAAGTGCCAGTATTGGTATGGCGCATCCAACTGCCACATCTACCAATGGCAATGTTTTTAGGTACGGAGACGCTGGCGACCTAACCAACCCGAATAATCTTCGGGATTATCATGTTTTTGAAATGATTCGCTTCCCATCACAGGAACAGCTTTCGTTTGGAACGGCATTGAGTTTCAGGTTCTATTACGTATTGGGCGAGAATGTTGATTCTGTAAAAAGCACCATTGTCGAGCATGGCTTGGTCAGTGCTTCCTTCGATTCAGACTTCACGCCACAAAAATTAGATGTTGATTCGGTTGCTTATCATATTCACTCCAACGGCAGTACGCTTACCACAAGCATAAATGAAGAAGGCTTGATGTTGCAGGTTACTCCTTACTTAAACAGTTACCCGTTGTTTCTACTCAGTTCAGCAGGAGAGCAGTTCATATCCTCAGATCCTTACCATTATTCGCCCGTAGCTTACGATGGCACCACCGAGAATATTAAGCTACTTGGTTTTCTTGACAACCAGAGTAGAGTGGCTGTGCGCTACGATACCATTTGCAGCGGAGAATCTTACACCTTTCCTGATGGTAGCCTTCAGGTACTGGTTATGGAAAATCAGACGCATTTAAGTACAATAAACTCGGTTCAGGCCGATTGGGACAGTATAGTTTTTACCCACCTTTCTGTCGTTGACTTGGATTTGGATGTAATTCAGACAGGCGACAATTTAGAAAGTGTTGCAACGGGAGTAGAGTACCAATGGCTGAACTGCCAAGACAACTATGCTGAAATTTTAAGTGCTGATGGCCAGAATTTCACACCAGTTGGTTCGGGAATTTATTCTGTGGAGGTTTCTGATGGTGAATGCATAGACACTTCAGCTTGTGTTACTGTGAATTTGGTCGGTTTGATTTCAAATGACTTGAGCCGCACAATTACATGTTATCCAAACCCAACCTCAGGAAACCTGACCATCAATTTGGGAACTCAATTCTCTGAAGTCCGTCTCAAGCTGTTAGATCCTCTTGGCAAGCTTGTTTTAGAAGAGCACTGCTCTGATAGGCAGTGGATAGAATTCTACGTTCCAGGCGCTGCTGGAATGTACACCGCGCAGCTCGTTCTTGATGATGGAAAAGCTATTCAGTTCAAGTTTGTGAAAGAGTAGTACGGTTGTGCTGAACGTAGTCAGCGATACAATTCATCAGTACTTGGTTATGTTAGAATAGCCATCTCCATCGATGACCTTATCATCTTTTATAAGGGTTGAACCCAATTCAATATCAAATTTGTGCTCAACATTTTCGTAAGATGCATCAGAGACTTGAATTGTTGCACCGCCATATTCTGACTTTTTGTTGAAAGCAACGTAGCCATAATTACCGTTCAGCATAGTAACATCTTCAGCGGTTACTTCGCTCAAATCTTTTGCCGCTACACCTATTGCCATCTGATTAATGGTTACATCCGCTAGCGAAATTGTTGAACTTTCTCCGCAGGAAACAGCCTTGTCGCCAATGTTGTTTAACTCACATGATTGAATGCTTACGGTGCTCCCAGAAAAATCAAGCCCATCATTTCCCGTATTGCGGAAAACACTTTTTGTAATTGTTCCGGTTGAGAAATCAGAATCAAATCCATCTGAGGTGGCCTGTGTTATTGCAGAGGATTCTATTTCGAAATTGGACCGTATAATATTCAATGCGTCTTCGGTTTCTCCGCCTGAAATGGTGCAGTTAATCAGTTTTACATCAGCCTCATAGAAATTAATTCCACCAGTTAAACTCCAACCATTCCACGAAAGGTTTTTCATTCCAGAGAACTTCACATATTCAAGCACCGATGTTGAATCGGTTCTCATAACAGAAAAACCCTGATTTTCGGAGGAAGAACTAATCACAATCGGACTATCTTTTTCACCGTTCATTTCTACAGGCGATTCGCAGATAATTCCTCCACCGTTCATAAACCTGAGGTGCACACCATTATCTACTATCAATCGTTTGCCTGATGGAATGAATAGGATGTGATTGATGGTATAATTGCCAGACTTGATTCTAAAAACATCTTGCTCCTCAACCAGTATTCCGTTTGGATTCTCGGGAAGTTCTCTCAGTAATCTTCTTGGCGAAACAGGTTTAGGGCTTGGCCATTCATAAAAATCGGTGTTGTAAATTTCATCATCACCTTCAAGCACATAGTAGATTTTTGAAGCCTGCTGCTCAAGTTCAATCTGTACTTCATCTACCTTCCAGTGTGTTACGCCTACACGCGTTTTTTTATCCAGTTCAATCGTTTCGTTGCCGTATTTCGGGCTATATGAAACTACGGTTGCAGTTTTGCCTCCAAAGTTTTGAATCGTGTAGGTGCTTTCGTTTTCTTGATAGGAGACGAGAGGAAGATTTGGCGTAGTAGTTCGGTCAATAGTCGACCGCTTATTGGTTGTATCGCGGAATGCTTGCACAAGCACGTTGCCTAACCAATCTTTAAATTGTGGCAGTTCAGCCTTTATCTGTTTTGCGTTGTAAAAAAACAAAGCTGTGTCAATGGTTTCGTTTGGGAAATCATCAGCAAAAAGGTTGTTTACCTGCTGAATGTCAGTGGTTATGCTCTTGAAAAAAGTGCGCAGGTAGGCCTCATCTGTCATGCGCTTTAAGTGTCTCAGATAACTCTCCTGAAACTCCGGAGAGCGAAATAAAAACGTTAGGAAATGATCGTAAGGACTAACCTTGGGCCAACTGGCTTCTTTCTGCATTGTATACCGGAAAACCTGATTACTGTCATTCTTTGTGTCATGATAGCTGTAACAGTCATAGCCTATCGGTTCAAGCACGGCCGTTACAGGGTTTACATACCACCGCTGATTATTTCGGGCATGCGGTGCATTGGCCAATGTTAGGATGGCGTTGTACTTTGCAAATAGCTCTACGTCCAAATAATCGCTCAACTTAAGGTCACAGTCTTGATACATTTGAACTAGATTATTTCCAAGTTCAAGTTGCTGCTTCAAAGCCTTCGATTTAACGGTTCGTTTCTTCTTAAATGGTAGCATTGGCGATGCCTCGAAATAGGGGAAATAGCTCTTTTTGCCCTCCTCTTTTTCAAGAAGCTGCCAATTCCAGAAAAGAGTTTCGTCAAACTTTAGGATAACGCCTTCTCTTCTGTCCTGTGATTCGAGAAGCTGCTTCTCAAAATGTTCTTCAAAAGCATACAATCCCAGGTCTCTTCCGTTTAACGAAACGGGCAAAAACGAGTAATGCGTGGAAAGAACATTGTTTGCAGCGCATAATTTATGCACTAACCACTCTTGGCCGTAGCCTCGGGTAGCAGGACGTTGTATAGAAAATGTTGATTTTCCATTTATAGTACCATCGTTCAGTTCTACACGGTAAGACCATTTATCGCCCCATAAATGATCGGTTAGGTCTCCTTTAAAACGTATTTTTCCAGCATAGCGCTTGCCTTCATATTCTATCACACAGGGGAATTTCTGCTTGGTCTCGTTGCTTTGTATTCCCAGTTCAAAGGCTTCATCTCGCAGTGTCTGCATCAATGCCTGATCAAGAGAATCGATATAAATGTTGAATGAAGGAACCAAGTCAGAAGTCAAAGCATCTGAGATTTTCGTGCTGTCCTTCGTCTTTGTGCCGCAACTGGTCAGCAACAGAAAGCAAAATAGCAAGGTGTTAATTACTAGGATTCTGTTTAAAGCCTGCTTCATGCCAATGGAGTACTGTTTTGAATAGCGGCAAATATCGGTTAAACAAACAACTAATTAAACAATGCGAAATGCTTGCTTTTGCCCACTCAACTATAGATATTATTCAATGAAATTTGCCGAATTGTACGTGATTTGCAAACATTATTTGGGGCCAAAGAAAACGCCTCTTTACTTTTTGTAAAGAGGCGTTTTGAACGTGGGTAATAATCCTTTGGATAACTGTTTGTCAACCTAGGCATTTATCTACGAGTCGTCAAACCGATACGTATAGTTTGAAAGGAAGTAGTGGTATTAGTTGCTTCAGCTTTAAACCCAATGGCGTCTTTGATTTGTTCTAGTTCAGCATGCATGGATTCAACCTTGGTTTCAAGAGCTTGGTGTTCCTCGTTTTGTCTTTGTATCACATTTACCCACTCATTTGTTCTAAGACCTACAGCCACATTGATAAACCCAATAACTGCTCCTTCATCAGATGCCTCCCAAGCTTTTCCAGCTACCAATGGAATTTGATCTAACCTGATGTCTTCAGGAGAAACTGCTTTTGCTATTCCATCATTGTAACCAGAAGGAATAATGTAGTCGCCTACATTCACCTCGCCTTTTACAATTGTTAGAACTTGACCCATAAAACCAACTTTGGCATAAGCGTCTGCTTCGCCAGCAGGCGGTGTATTCCCTAAAACAATAGGTCGAGATGAGACAATCATAATCTGTTCGGCATCTTCTGTGCTTTTAGAGATACGGCCATTTTTTACGCCAACAATTTCACCAATGTTAAAGTGTTGTGTGGCGTTTTCTTTAGGAATCCACTCGGCATAATCGGCACCCTTAGATGCGTACGTAACTCCGCCATCATTACAGATTTGACGTGCGGCAATCTTCATACCCATCATGGCTAATTCAGTAGGGTCCATGGTTACCATATCCAGCGCATTGTTCTCAACACCCCAGCACATTAAAGCCTCAATTTCGGCATAACTTACAGGCAGTTGACCGCTTGATATATCGTTGTAAAATGCAGGCACATAAGTTCCAGGAAGTGTAAAGCCAGGAATTGTGAACGATGGCAAGTTTGGCAGATTTAGGTTAGGTAAATTAATACTTACTGCAGGTGGGTTTATTGAACCTAAGCTCCACACCCCTAGGCTTACTGAACTCAAGTCGAGGTCGGGGAGGTTGATTGAAGGCAGATTAACATTGAAATTTGGAATATTCACGCTTCCAAGTAATTGAGAACCTATAACGATATCTGGAATTTCGAGCGGTTCGAATAAATTGGTAATCATGAATGATGCAATTGTAGATTCGGTGGTGCTCAGATTAATTTGGGGTACGAGACCAGTAGGTGGATTCTCCCAATCATAATCTTGAAAGCCTTCTATTCTTCCCGCTATTCTGTCTAAACCATCAACAAACGTCACAAAGTTGTTTTCGGCATCAGCATTGTTATTTTCAATTTGAATGGCTATTCCATCCGCTCCAGTAGCATTCGTATTTTCAAAAATGGCCACATAATTCCCTGTATTGCTGCCATAGGTTTTGTCTATGCCAGCTCCTCTCACTTCAAAAAGGGATAAAGGCGAAGTCGTTCCAATACCAACATTTCCATCATCCGTAATCGTCATTCTTGTAGCATCATTTGTTCCAAACCTGAGATCTTCAAAGCTTTGTTGCATAATAGTTGCAGTTCCAGCCCAGTTAACCCCAACTAGTAGTCCGTTGTCAGCTCCCGTTCCAGTGCCATCGCTTGTAAATTGGGAATATGTATCTACGCCAAACCCTGTTGAATTAACTTGTAGAGAGTAGTTAGGCGTATTGGTTTTAATACCAACCCTGCCGTTTGATTTGACATATAAGTTGCCGTTACCTACATCCAAATCTCCATTCTGACGTTGAAGATTAAGCGTGCCAGGAGATGTGTTCGATGACCTGGCCATGATGTCGTCCGTGTCCATCAAAAGGTTTGCGGAGCCCGTAGCACTGTTAATTCTGAAAATGCCCGAGGCGTTTGTTCCTAAAACAGCGTCCACGTCAGATGACAATTCCAATATTGCTCGAGGACTAGTAGTACCAACTCCAACACGATGATTAGCATCTTTAACATAAAGCAAGCCGTCTGAAACGTCAAGATCGCCACCCTCTCTTTGAAGGTTAAGCGTGCCGGCAGTTGTGTTAGTTGCTCTTGCCATAATGTCGTCCGAATCCATTAACAGGTTGGCGGTACTCGCAGTAGTCCTGCTAATTCTAAAAACGCCTGAGGTGGCTGTGGCCAACGTGGCATCAGAATTAGAGACAATTTCTAGCAAAGCTCGCGGATTGTTCGTGGCAATACCCACCTCTCCATCTGCTTCAATAGTCATGCGTTCTACGTTATCTGTAGCAAATCGTATGTCAAAAGCATCTTGCTGAAATAGCTGAGCATGACCATTACTATTAATTCCAATAAGGAGTCCATCCGAACTTGTGGCTCCTGTGCTACTGTTTGTAAACTGAGAAAACACATCATTGCCAGAACCTCTGTTGATATGTAATCTGTAATTAGGACTATTAGTCCCAATTCCTACCAATGCGTTTGACGTCATGTAAACATTTCCATTACCTACATCAAGGTCTCCGCCCTCCCTTTGAAGGTTAAGCGTTGTAGGGTTGGTGTTGCTGGCTCTTGCCATTATGTCATTTACATCCATCAACAGGTTTGCATTTCCTGTTGCCTTATTTATTCTAAAAATACCTGAGGCGTTTGTGCCTAAAACAGCTTCTTCGTCAGAAAACAATTCTAAAAGAGCACGTGGTGTAGTGGTGGCCACACCTACATTACCAGCTGACTCTACATATACATTTCCATCTCCGACATTTAGAACGCCACCCTCTCTTTGAAGGTTAAGCGTGCCTGCATTAATATTGCCAACTCTAGCCATGATGTCGTTAACATCCATCAGTAGGTTTGCGTTGCCAGATGCGCTACTTACTCTGAAAATCCCTGAAGCATTTGTCCCCAAAACAGCATCAACGTCAGATACTACCTCTAACTTGGCTCTAGGATTCGTGCGTCCTATACCAACTTCATCAGCCAAATCTGTAGCGTACATATTACCTGTACCGCCCCCAGTCCAATCGTCATCATTTACACCAACAAGACTATTTGGGTCGCTCCAAGCAATATTACCTAGCGCATCTATTGATGTAAGTACTTTTCCTGCTGCTGGCGTCCCTATGTTGAATTGTGCAGTTCCGACCACATCTAAGGTGGCACTTGGTGCACTTTCTCCGATTCCAACATTTCCGTTGGCGGCTATGCGCATTCTTTCAGTTGCAGTAGCCGTGCCTGCAGTGTTGTTCTTGGTTAGAATAGCGAGGTAACCGCCTTTGTTAGAATTTCCTTGGGTGCCAAAAGCATTGGCGCGTATAACAACTGCCGCATCTACGCTTGATGATGATGAATTAGAATTGTTGTCAAACAGCAATTCTCCCATCAACTCATCGTTGGTCGTATTACCATCATTTCGTGTAAATAGGAGCTGTGGTCCTGTGGCAGATTCCACATTCATCAACCTGTCTGGAGTTGTAGTCCCAATTCCAACATTTCCTACGTTCGTCACTGAGATTCGTGGTAGATTATTGGTACATAAATCCAAATTGAAGTTCACCGCATTAAGGGAGCCTCCGTTGGTTCCTTCAAACTCAACCTTTGGTCTTGCAGTTACGTCAACTTTAACCTGTTTATCTACACCACCATAAACATGCAATTTGGCATTAGGAGTGGAAGTGCCAATACCAACATTCCCGGAAACAGCCGAATACTGGTTGTTGCCTGCTATAGTCCAGTCAGTATCGCCAGAACCACCGCTTAATGGAACCCAAAGAGTGCCATTCCAACCTTCAAATTGCCCAAGTTTAAACCTGATTGTACCGGCCCCGCCTATAGGTGCGGTATTGGTATTATTAATGTCGGTACCAATTTTTATGGCGCCAGATATATCCAGCATTTCTAAGGGATTGGTGTTGCCAACTCCCATTCCTTGTTGTGCAAAAGAAGGGGTGTAGAGAAAAATTGAAAATAAGGACACAGTAAAAATCAACGTCTTTACTTGAAATGGAAATTGGATGGTTTTCATTGCAAAAAGTTGTGATAGGTTATGAAAGAGACAATAATGTATAAATA
>CALCGD010000087.1 GCA_937900875.1 uncultured Flavobacteriales bacterium | reverse complement strand
GGTATTAGCGGTTAGCTTTTGGCTGATTGCGAAATGAAAAAGCCGTTCCGATAAATCGGAACGGCTTTTTCATTTGTATAGGTTAGCCTAATCGACTCAGCATCTTGATAACCGTTAAAATCATTACAAACAACACCACTCCGAGCAAAAATTTGGATGAGCCCTGAAAAAGGTTCGGTGTTTTTGAGATGTCTTGCCGATAGGCATAGATAATCCCAATGACGAAAACGACAGCAAAAACTCCCGCAAAAATCCAGTGGTAAGGGCCTATAGTCAAACTACCTTATTCTGAATCTGGGTTCTTCAACACCTTCGGAACCTTGAAATAATCTGAATCGGCTTTCGGAGCATTCTTAAGCGCTTGCTTCTGCGTGATTGTTTTCTTCTTTTCATCGTTGCGCATCACGTTCATTTCTTCGGACATGTAAATGAGCGGTTCCACGCCTTCGGTGTTGAGTTCGTTCAGCTTTTCCATGAACGAAAGAATTTTATTCAAGTCCTTTTTGATTCGCTCTTTCTCCTCACCCTCAAACTGTAGGCGTGCCAAGTGCGCTAATTCATCAACCGTTTTATCCGTTATGTCCATGTCGTTTCAATTCTTGTCGGATTACTTCTTGTGCTGCATCTCTCAGTTCAACTACATCTTTCGAAGTCATTCCTTTTGAGGGAATTGGCTTGTGAATTTTGATAAACGTTGAACCCGGTCTGCCGCCTCTCCAAACATGCGGTTTGGCAGGCAGAACATTCCATCCGTTGACAAAAGTAACGGGAACAACGGGAACTTGCGCTTCAATAGCAATTTTGAATGGCGAGTTCTTAAATGGTAACATCTCAGGTGGATTGTCGGGAATAATCGCCTCTGGATAAACCGCAATAGTAATTCCCTTTTTCAAATCATCGGCAGCGCGTTGATACGAGTTGTATGATGCCCGCAAATTGGTTCGGTCAATCAGGATATTCATCTTGTAAAAGAAGATATTGAAGAACCACCAATTGCCTAATTGCACTTTTCCCATGTAATGGAAATACCCAGGAAACGCTACGTAAGATTGAACGATATCTACAAACGAAACATGGTTTGGAACAATTATATACGGCCCATTTTCGAGTTTATCTTCTACCTCCACGGTAGTCCAAACGCCTACAAGAAATAGAATCATCCGTGCCCAAATTCGCTTGAGGAACATAGCTTTCTTGAAATGCCTTTCGTGACGGACGAAATACACAAAGAAGGGGAACAATGGCATGAGCGTGATGAAACAACACGCAAAGAACCATCCTCTCCATAGGATTTTTAGCGGCCAAAATAGCTTGGACATAGAACAAATTTAACACGATGTTTGGGCCTAGCCCGAATTCAGAATTTCTACTTTTGGCATTCTGTCTGATAAAGACGAAACATGGCAAGAATACTAACAGGAATACAAAGTTCGGGAAGGCAGCATTTGGGCAACATACTTGGTGCCATTCAACCTGCAATTGAATTGAGTCGCGACCCAAAAAACGAGGCGTACTTGTTTATTGCTGATATGCATTCGCTTACAACGATTAAAG
>CALCGD010000086.1 GCA_937900875.1 uncultured Flavobacteriales bacterium | reverse complement strand
GATTTAAAACCAATGTTGACGATTGACCAATTGTTCGAAAAATTCCAAAAGTCTTCTCTTAAGAATACCACTGATATTTTACGAACCACGTTAAACTTAAGCCCTGAAAAAATCGGGATTTTGAAGGCCTACACATCCAAAGAAACATTTCTGGATTCCGAGCTTTTAGTTGTAAGTATTAAAGGTCTGCCTATTGAGATAATAGCCTCGGCACCACTAGACGAGGCCATTTCTACCATTGGTGGTGTGAGTTTGAAAGCGGTTGACAAAAACTACAAATTGAAGAAACTAAAGAATAGTTACTCCATAGGCGAAATGTTGGATTGGGACGCTCCTACAGGCGGTTACCTTTTACAAGCTTGTTTTAGCATGGGGGTGCTTCTCGCAGCCCATTTGAACGGCAAAAATTAATCTAACGTCTTGAGATTACATTAATCAACAGTTTCTTCTTGCTTTTCTGTTTGGGCAGATGAAAGAGGAAACTACCTTTGCGGCCATGTATTACAACAATATTTTAGAGACCATTGGCAACACGCCTTTGGTAAAATTGAACAAGGTTTGTAGCGACTTGCCGTGCACAGTTTTGGCGAAGGTTGAGACATTTAATCCAGGCCATTCCATCAAGGATAGAATGGCGCTTAAGATGGTTGAAGACGCTGAAGCTGACGGACGTTTGAAGCCAGGCGGAACCATCATTGAAGGAACATCAGGAAACACCGGAATGGGCCTTGCTTTAGCAGCCATTGTGAAGGGTTATCGCCTTATTTGTACCATGCCAGATAAGCAGAGCAAGGAGAAGATGGACATACTTCGAGCAATGGGCGCTGAAGTTGTTGTAACACCTACAAATGTGGAGGCCGATGATCCGCGTTCTTATTATGAAGTTGCAAAGCGTTTGAATAAGGAAATTCCGAATTCTTTCTATCCAAATCAGTATTTCAATCCTAGTAATGCAATTGCGCATTACGAACAAACGGGGCCTGAAATTTGGGAACAAACTGAAGGAAAGATTACCCACCTAGTTGTTGGTGTTGGTACTGGAGGAACTATCTCAGGAGCTGGAAAATATTTGAAAGAGCAAAACCCAAACATCAAGATTTGGGGTATTGATACTTACGGCTCTACGCTCAAAGCCTATCATGAAACTGGCAAGATTGATCCGAATGAGATCTACTCATACGTTACAGAAGGAATTGGCGAGGATATCATTCCATCTTGTGTCGATTTTGACGTTATCGATTTCTTTGAAAAAGTAACCGACAAAGACGGTATGTTGATGACCCGCGAGTTGGCAAAAAAAGAAGGTATTTTGGTTGGCAATAGTGCTGGTTGCGCTATCCAGGGATTGCTGCAATTAAAGGACAAACTGAAGCCAGAAGATGTGGTTGTCGTTGTGTTTCACGATCACGGAACGCGTTACGTTGGAAAGATTTTCAATGATGATTGGATGCGTGACCGTGGATACCTTGATAAAGGCCGAATTTCTGTCGGAGAATTGCAGGGCCCTCAACTGGTTAAGGCTGATGTAAACGATTCGGTAAACGATCTTATTCACATGATTACTGAGAACGGAATCTCTCAAATTCCAGTGTTTGATGGCGAAAAGCCTGTTGGCTCCATTACAGAAAGTCATTTGTTCAGCGAGTTATTTAAGAACCCTGCTGTGAAAGAAAAGAAGGCTGGTGATGTTATGCAAGATGCCTTTGCTATCGTTGATGGCAGCATGACTTTGACTGATGTGGCAGAAAAGTTTGACAAAAAAACATCTGCTGTTTTGTTTAAAGGCTCAACGGGCTACAGCATTCTTACCAAGCACGATATTATTAAAGCGCTAGCCGATTAAGATGAAATCGAGAACGGTTGTAGACCAAATTGGTCGGACAGTTCTTATTCCAACGCATCTCGAACGCATTGTTTCTCTGGTTCCAAGTCAGACAGAATTACTGTTTGACCTGGGATTGGGCGACCAGGTTGTAGGTATCACCAAATTCTGCGTTCATCCAGAAGAATGGTTTAGAAGTAAGCCTCGAATTGGCGGCACCAAGAAATTGAATTTTGAAGCCATTTCCGCTTTAAAACCAGATTTGATAATTGCCAATAAAGAAGAGAACAACCGTGAAGATATTGAGCAATTAGAAAAGATCTTTCCTATTTGGGTAAGCGATATAAATGACCTCGATTCTGCACTAGAAATGATTCAGAAAATTGCGGAAATCACCAATACCGACCCTTCCACCCTTACAGAAGAAATTAGACTTGGCTTTGATTCTCTTAAACCTACTCGTCCAGCACAAAATGCTCTTTATTTAATCTGGAAAGACCCCTATATGGCAGCTGGCTCGGGTACATTTATCCATGATATGCTGAGCCGATGTGGATTGGAAAACGTGGTGTCAGAAACGCGTTACCCAGAACTTTCAATGCAGGAGATTATGACTCTAAACCCAGAAGTAATTTTGCTCTCATCGGAACCCTTTCCATTTAAAGAGACACACGTTAAAGAACTTCAGGAACTACTTCCAGAAGCCAGCATTCAACTGGTTGATGGCGAAATGTTTAGTTGGTATGGAAGTCGGTTGAGACTAGCTCCCGCTTACTTCTCCAAGTTTCTATCCTAGGTTCCAGGAATTGTGGCTTTCACCTCAACCTGCATATCGGCTACAAAATCAACATCGTAAAGCAAGGTTTCGTCTGTAGTTACCTCCGTGCGCAATGTGATATTATCTTGAGAGATGTACGGGTATAAATCTGCTCCGGTTGCTACTAATTGAAGCGTGTTGCCTGCTCCTTCTGGAATAGTCGTTTGCGTTGCGATAAGCGTCTCGGTAGCGCCATCAGAATTGATATAAATGGAGATGCTTTCTAGAAAACTGAAATCCTCATTTTCTGGGGCGGTAATGGTAATTGATAGGTCTTTCAGGGTAATTGATTCAATCCAAGCAGATTCGATTCCTTCATCGTCAAAGCGTTGTTCCGAATTGGTTGTAACAGCTGGTGAGGGCAGGTTGAGCGGAAGATTAACAATGGCCGAACTTGGCACCGTAAAATCAACCGAATAATCAATGTCAAACGTTCGTAATTCGTCATAAAGCTTGCAGCCTCCAAGACCGAAGCTAACGAGCGCTATGCATGTAAAAAGTGCGATTCTCATCCTCATCTTACAATCAGTTTTCCGGTGTACAATTCAGAATTAATATTGGTTTGTAGCGTGTAAATGCCTGCTCCCAATCCCTGAATATTCATTCTTTTCTCAAGTTTCAACTCAATAACCAGCCTTCCTGTTGCGTCCAATATTTTAAGCGAGTGGCTGGTCCCATTCAGCATATCAGGCGTAATGTCTGCATTCAGGAAACCATCCGTTACAGGATTTGGCCAAATGCGAAGTTCCTTTCCTGCAACAGAGCTGATTCCAACATTACCTAAGGTTTGAAAAACATTGATTCTCCCAGCCCATATTGCCCATTTTGCCCTGGGTTTTGCGCACTGATATCGTCACAACCTTGCTCCATTCTTTGCTGAATTTGAATTCGATTAAACGAAGGGAACTCAGCCTTTACTAATGACGCTAATGCTGCCACCAATGGTGCGGCCATTGATGTTCCGCTTAAATCTCCGTAGGTGTTATTTCCTTGCGGAAGTGTGCTGTAAATTCCCTCTCCAGGAGCCACTAAATCGATAGTTGATCCAAAGTTGGAAAATGCAGAAAGTTGATCATTCTGATTGGTGGACCCTACACTAATGACCTCCGAGTATGCGGCAGGATAATGCAGGTTTTGATTACCATCGTTTCCGGCTGCTGCAACTAGCACAATGCCATCAGCTGCCGCCTGTGCAATAACCGTTCTCAGGGTGGCCGCATCGGTCTGAACGCCCCACGACATGTTGATTACATCTGCACCCGATTGCATAGCGTAGAAAATCCCATCGATTGACCCATTGAGTGCTGAGCCATTCGAATTGCTAGCAATCTTAACAGGCAATATGGTACACGAATATCCCAAAGATGCAATTCCACTACCATTGTTGGTTACGGCTCCTACAATTCCCGCAACATGCGTTCCGTGCGCGAATCCATCACCGTTTCCTGGTGGTCGCGGATTGTTGTCGTTGTCAGAAACATCATAACCATTCACATCATCGGCAAAGCCGTTAAAGTCATCATCTAGCAAACTCAATCCACCAGATTCTGCTGAGTTTGTGTAAACGTTGGCTGCTAAATCAACGTGATCAATAGCAATTGCATTATCCAGCACGGCAACAAGTACGTTAGGGTTTCCGATAGATAGGTTCCAACCTAACTCAGCGTCAATCTTTTCTAACGCCCACTGATTGGATTGTAAATCGTTTGGCGTATGAAAAAGATGCGCCATTGGGTTCTTTTCTGCAAATGCCACGAATGGTAATACTTCTAATGCAGAAACCAGATTATCTACGGCAGAAATATTACTGAATACAACCCGATAAATGCTGTCCAAAGGGGTGCTTGGACGTGGAAATGGCTTATAAATACTGTCAACACTATTGGTGTTCAAAATCAGGTCTAAAGCAATATTTCCTCCCGTGTAATTGGCTAAATCGAACCCAGGATTACTCGATATTTTCAAATGGATTTGTCCATCCACAAAATTGGGGTCGACAGTTTGCCCGTACGAGCATAGGTTAAAAAGGCTTAAAAGAAAGCATGATATGATATAACGCATAAGGAAGGTTGTGAGATTTACAATTGAATTGCAAGTTACCCAATTCATAACGCATCTCGCAAAAGGACTGATTTTCAACATTTTAGTTTTATCACTTTGAACCGTTTCTTTGTACCCGTGAAATACGCATTATCTCTTTTTCTTTTGGTCCTATTATCTCAGAGTTGGGCGCAGCCTTACGTACCAATGCTGTCTACAATAACGGAATGGAATGCCGTGACTTGCTTAAATGGGTGTGGAGTGGATAGTTATACTTCTTCTGGCGATACGTTGGTTGATGGACAGCATTATCAGGTGTTAGGAGGATTTCACTACATAGGTGGGAACTTTCTGATAAGAGAAGATATTGCTGAACGAAAGGTGTACATGAAAATGCTGGTGGAACACACGCTGCTGGATGAATATCCGCTATACGATTTTAGCTTGGAGGACGGTGACACTACACACGTTTACAATCCGATTAGTCCGTTGCCAGAAGATGGCGGTTTGTTTATTGTTGATTCTATCGTAAACAAACTTTTAGAAAATGGCACGCATCGTTTTTTCTATTTGCATGCCATAGACCCAATGGTATCTCTGTCTGAAAGAACCGTTTGGGTTGAAGGGGTTGGCTCTTTAAGCATTATCAACTCTCCAGGGGCTAGTCCAACGGCAGGGGAGCATTTGGGCTGTAATTTCAAAGATGGCGTGTTGCAATATTCCAATACTGATTCTATTGAAAGCTGCGCTAATTTGGGACTGGTTGATTACCCAAAGTCTACCTCGGCAAGGCTAATCCCAACGGTATTTTCTGAGCAGGTTGAAATAAAAATTGACTCGAAAGAACGCTACGATTTAGATGTCTTTGATATAAGAGGCCAACTAGTTTATTCCCTACATGGATTACTCGATACGCACAACATACAAGCAAGTAAACTTCCTAATGGGATGCTTCTTTTTTCATTGCGCTTTGCAAATGGTTCGGCAGTTACATTGAAGGCAATTAACCGAAAACGGTGAACAAAAAAGGGGAGCAATTTGCTCCCCTTTTGATTCTATTTTGATTGACTATTAGTTGATTATCAATCAATAGTGTCCTAAACGTTTAACGGGGCAACGAAAACGGAAGAATTTAAGCA
>CALCGD010000085.1 GCA_937900875.1 uncultured Flavobacteriales bacterium | reverse complement strand
CCGTCAAATGGAAAGAGGTATGATTATTAGTAATCTATCCTTTCGGAGCTTTCCATTCGAAAAATTTCTAAGACTGTCAGATGATGACTTTAGCAGACCAAATCAGTATCAAAGTATATGGAAGTACATTATACTCAGCGAATTTGCTAAACAAATCGTTTTAGACGAAGCGAACCATGAAAACTCGAGTGAATATAAAGAGCTCGTTGATTTCGTGAACTTTAGATTTGGAAAAAACCTAACTGATCTTCATGCACAAATTACTACAAACACAAATAAAACCGAATTAGGCTTGCAGTTCCAAGGAATTGGACCTAAAACCAGTTATGAAACTGGTGTAAACCTTGGAGATGGGATTGATAATATTGCGGAAATCAATGTTCGTCTAGAACAGTTGGTCTTCTCTAATTTGGCATCTTCACAGCAGGCATACGTCATCCAATTTGATCAATTGGATGACAACTACACTCTATATATAGATAATCGAAAATATTTTGAGTCTCTCATTAGTCTGTTCAAGGTAATTTATTCCTTGAATTCCGTAATAGCGGGCTTTAACAAAAAGGCAAAGGTAATTGGATACTTAAGGTCTGACATTTTTAATCAATTCAGCAGTCATGATCCAGATTCAGCAAAGTTCAATTTCCACACCTATCATTTGAATTGGTCAATTGTCAATAAGGCGGATTGGCAAAACCCAGCTTTGTTAAGTTTAATGAACGTCCGTATTGAGAATAGTGTAGAAGAGTTGTCCGGAAAAGGCTCGTTTTATTACATATTCAACTCTAAGTTTATTAAGCTTTATGAAAACAAGAAACTGATTGATCCGTTTTCTTACATGATTCACAGAACTTTTCATAGGCCAAGAGACATAGTTCAGTTTTGTATTAAGGTCCAAGAGCAAGCAAATGAGCTTAATAAATTGGATTATGAAACAATCAAGGCAGCGGAGAAGGAATATTCACTATGGCTTATAGATGAATTAAAAAACGAAATCTCGCCCGTTTTACCGGCAACGGATACGTTGTTTACTTTTCTAAGGACTTTAGGTACGAAACCATTTACGAGTAAACATTTTCAAGAATCCTTTTTAAAAGGAGGAAATCGAAACATTAATAAAAGTCCTCAGGCATTGCTGAGGTATCTTTATGAGCTTGGAATGATTCAAAATATCAATTTCTCTTCTTCCCGTATTGAATTTTATTCGATTATTCGTAATGAAAAATCAAATTATGATTCCAAAATGGAGGCTGTTCTGCATTCAGGTTTAATCAAAGGATTGCATACCTATAGGGATTAGAATAACCAATAATATTTTTGCGGTCTAGGATTGCAAACGAATGTTTCTACTTGTGCCCTGTGACTTTTTTCACCCGCTTGCGCGCGTTTGAAACGCGTGCTTAACCTACTAAAGCTCCCCACTTATCCACATTCCACGGTTAGTCAAATTGTCAAAAGTCATTGAGGAAAGAAGTATTCCGTTAATAATTTCACGCCCTGAACTGAAAAAATCATTGTTATGAAATACTTACTAGGGCTACTACTTCCTTTTTTATTGAGCACACAAATTGCTAATGCACAAGCATGGAGCAAAGACACCAAGGTGATATCTGTTGGGTTGGCTGCTGCCAACTATTACCATGTGGGTAGCACACGAGCAACGGTTTTCGGACCAACCTCTTCTTTTTACGCACCAGTAACGGGTCAGTTAACGGTAGAAGGTGAGTTCGGAATACATGATTATGTTGGTGTAGGATTTATGAGTGGCTTTGGTGGTGGAGTAGGCGCACTTGGCGGCTACGGAGGGTCATTAAATGTGCCTATCGGGTTTTTAGCAAACTTCCATTTTTACCAACTTATTGGAGACAAAACGGGCAAAGACCTTTACCAAAGCAAGATTGATGTGTTTGTGGGCGTAAGCGCAGGAACTGGGGTTGGCGTTATTTTCTACAACAGTAGCTTGCTAAACGACCAGGTTACACCATTGGCATTTGGTGGTCCGCACGTTGGCGCACGCTGGTACTTTACAGACAAAATGGCCTTATCTGGGCAATTCGGATTTGGTAAATCGTTGATTGACCTTGGATTGGTTATCAAGCTTTAGCAGCACACCAATGAAATTTGCTTGGCTCTTGTGCCTGTTGGTGAGTACAGCGGCAACAGCCCAAACCACCAGTACCTATTTCAGCGATAAGTATTTGTCGAAACGGGTAAGTGAGAATAAAGCCAAGTTTGTGGAGCACACCACCGAAAATGAAGATGGTTCGATAACCATCGAAGTGGTTTACCTAAAAACGAACAGAGTTGTAAGCAAAACCACCCACAAAGACGATATGCCCGTTGGTGTGTGGCAATATGATGATGGTGAAACAACATCGGTACGCAACTACGATTTTGAAATAGTCTATAGCGAGTTGGATAAGGACTGTGCCGAGGCTATGAAAGCGGCAGGTTTGGGTGACCCAACCAAAGACAACCCTTCGATTAATTATGTAAGTGCAAAACCTGCGAATGGCGAGGAAACGATATTCCCTTTTCTCTTGGGTAAGATGGAATATCCTGTAGCCGCTAAAGAACAAGGCATACAAGGAGTGGTGTATCTCAACTATACGGTTACTCAGGCGGGCAAGGTTGAAAACGTGTTTGTTATTCGCGGTGTACACCCAATCCTCGACAAAGAAGCATCCCGCATAGTACAGCTATTGGAGTACGATAGTGGAGCTACGCTCAACGGACAACCCTTTCAGGTTTGCTTTACCATTCCTATTCGGTATCAGCTTAACTGAGCAAGCAAGTCTACCTTATCGGGTAGCGCCAATTACAATTGCTTTGCTATCATCTGGCCAAAAAGGAGAATAAGCAATCATGGTTCCGTCTAGTGTAAGACTGGCTGCTGAAATAGTGGCATCTACCAAAAACTCGTATTGGTTAATCTCCGAATCTCCCGTTGTCTCATCCAAAACCGCAGTAAGCTGGTTGTTGCCATCTAGGGTGTACGTGCCGCTGTAGATAAAGGGAAAAGTAGTCCCAGAAATGGTCATGGTTGTGTTGGTAAATACGAGCACTACTTCAGATTGAACAACCTCTGGTTGCGCCACGCCATCTTCTACCCAAGAGGTAACAATCCAACTACCATTAATACCTGTTGGGTCCTCTTCTTCTGGCTCGGTATTACAACCTAAAGAGATGAAAGAAAGGATGGTTGTTACTAGGAAGAGGGAAGCGTATTGTCTCATAATGGGATGGATTTCTGGTTGAAGAGCAATGTAGAGAATAATCGAGTGGATGGCGCCTGTAATGGCTAAACGGGTTCGTGCCTCACAGTCTTCAAAAATGACCGTTTGCGGTTAGTTATAAGTGCAGGCTAATCCGTATGTTCACATTTCATACTAGGAACGATGGAACAAGAAGAAAAACCAGCAATAGACACCACACAAGAGTTTAATACCATTGCCCTTTCGCTTTCGGGCGGAGGGTATCGTGCATCTGCTTTTCATTTAGGTGCCATGGCCTACCTCGATAAGATTGATTTGCTGGAGAAGGTCACCATCATCTCAACTGTTTCGGGAGGTTCGTTTACAGGAGGATTGTATGCGCTGTATTTGAGCAGGGGCAAGTCTTTTCAGGATTGCTACGACCATCTTTTTAAGTGCATGATGGAGGTGGATTTAATTGAGGAGGGCCTCAAGACATTATCGGAAAGACAGTCGACCGATAGAATTGGAAGCCACAACCTCATTAATGCCATGTCAGACATTTACCACCGTGTGTTTTTCGACAAGGCCTTGTTTGCTGAAATACTAGAAGCCAAAGACCTTCATTTGAAGGAGCTGATTATTAATGCGACCGATTTTGAGTTCGGATTGCCGTTTAGGTTTCAAGCTTCGCAAAGTCCGTTGGCGCGCATAGGCAATGGTGGTATTAGCATTCCGCTTCCTGCGGCAAAAGAAATGCGCTTGGCAGATTTGGTGGCATCATCCTCTTGTTTTCCTGGCGGATTTGAACCTTTAAAGTTCCCGCACGATTTTATTCACAGCAACGAAACAGAACTAAGTAAACTGCTCAATCAGCCACGCTTTAAAACTGGCATTGGCTTGATGGATGGAGGCATTGTAGACAACCAAGGTATTGAGAGTGTGCTTGCAGCCATAGAGCGAAAAGGAACAGTGTTGCCCGACCTCTTCATTATATCAGATGTAAGCACCAGTTACATGAAGCCTTTCGAGTTTCCAGAAGAAACGGGTTTAGATAAAATGAAGTTTGGCTTAGGTATGGTGAACGTATTGCTCATCATTGGAGCATGTTTGGTTGCAGCTACGTTGGTGTTATTCATTGCATCGTTTTACCAACTCTGGCAAGCAGGAGATTACATCGGTCTTACTAGCAAAGCGCTCGGACTCCTCATTATCTCCTTGTTGCTGTTCATCTTTTACAAGGTGCAAGGCATCTTTAGAAACGATATTCTTGGGCAAATTCCCCGACTAGGAAACAAGGCTTGGGCTTACTTTAAGAAGATATCTGTTGGCCGCGTGGTAGATATGACCAAGCTTAGAGCAGCTTCTATGCTTACCATGGTAAACGATGTAACTATGAAGCAGATAAGAAGACTTATCTACAACCGTGTGTATAAGGACAAGGCAAACCGCTTTCAGTATTCGCGTGTTTCCAACCTCATTGACAGTCTTACCAGAGAAAAGGTTATAGGACGCAGCAACAATTCGAATTATGCACATTTGGTGCCTTCAGAGGATTTACTGGTGGTAGCCGAAAAGGCAGTAAATACAGCCACAACGCTTTGGTTTACCGAGAAAGAAATTGAAAAAGGAAAACTAAACGACCTTGTTGCTTCTGGCGAGTTTACTACCTGCTTTAGGCTAGTTGAAAACATTATCCAACGGTACGGGATTGACTCAGCTACTTATCCGCCTGCTATTAAGAAACTGTATGCGCAGTTGCTAGAAGATTGGAAAGGATTTAACGACTATCCGTGGATGATGGTTAGCCCGAAGGGCTGATTTAGCTAGAACTTCGCCCAACGCTCGCCAACCTTGGGCATGTAGAAAAAGCCTACAATACCAAGAATTATCATGCTCACCGAGATAAGCTCGGCTTGGGTAATGCCACCCATAATGTCGTATTCGTTATTGATGCGAATTTGCTCAATGAGTAAACGCTCAATTCCTCCAAGAACGAAGTAGCCAGAAATCATGAACCCAGGAACGGTCCAACGTTTCCTAAATGCCCATAGCACGGCAAATATCATGATGGACATGATTATCTCGTAAATGGGAGTAGGCCAGGCCAGGCCTTCTATACTAGTGTAGCCTTTACTGGCATAGAATTGAATCATATCCACACCCAAAATGTTACCCTCGTAACCGTATGCCCAAATCCAATCGGGCAAGAAACTCATCCATTCAGGCATCGGGCTATCGTTGGGTATTCCCCAATCTCCATCGCCCGAAACGTGGCAGCCTAAGCGGCCAAAACCGTAGCCTAAGGCTAATGCTGGCATAGTGGCATCAAAGAAATGCAGGATGCTGATTTTGTGCTTTTTGGCGTACCAGACAAAGAGAACCATGCCCAAAATCATTCCTCCGTAGAAGGAGAGTCCGCTCATTCTTGTGAGGGCTCCAATAGGGTCGGCAACTACCTCATCCCAATTCTCAAGGTTATGAAACAGTTTACCGCCTACTATGGCGCCAATTCCTGCAATGATTGCAATGTCTCCAACACGTTCATGTGGGTGAACCAAGCCGTCATCATCATCGCCCTTAATGTCTTTCTTATCCTTCTTAGTAGGTGGTATTTGACCAATCGCTTCTTTCCGTTTGAGTTCGAGCGTGAGCAAAATACTTCCCGCAATGAATCCCAAGCCCACCATCATTCCGTAGCTCTGCAGGAATTTGAACGGGGCAAAATCAATTCCGAAAAGGTCTAATGCGAGATGGTAGAAAGTTGGATACATCAGTTAGCGGTTTGAACCATAAGAACTTCTCCTTCAAACACACCGTCATCACCTAATTTGGTCATGGCTGTTTCAGCTATAACACCACAGAGTGCTTCGGTAAACGGAATACGAACACGCAGATAATTGTCTGAATACCCGTGCATAAAACCGTCTTTGTTTTCATGTTCGAAAAGCACAGAGCGGGTCGTTCCTTCAAATGCTTGGTAAAACGCTCGCTTCTTTTTCTCGCTCAGTATGGTGAGCATCTTATTGCGTTTTCTACGCACCGGAACAGGCACCACAGCATCCTTTTCCCTCACAGCTGTAGTGTTAGGTCGTTCGGAATAGGTGAATACGTGCAAGTAGGAAATTGGCAGTTCGTTTAGGAACTGATATGTTTTCAAGAATTCCTCCTCCGTCTCTCCCGGATGACCAACAATTACGTCAACCCCAATGCATGCGTGCGGCATAACTTCTTTGATGGTCTCAACACGCGAACGATACAGAGCAGAATCGTAGCGTCTTCGCATTTTCTTAAGCATGGTATCAGAACCAGATTGCAATGGCACATGGAAATGCGGCACAAAGCGGTCTGAGCTAGCGCAGAATCGAATAATCTCATCGCTGAGTAAGTTGGGCTCAATGGATGAAATTCGGAATCGCTCCACGTCTCCAGGAAGCTTGTCTAGTTGTTGAACGAGTTGATGAAAGTTCTCATCTGTACCTGAGCCAAAATCACCAATATTCACACCTGTAAGCACAATTTCCTTAACGCCTGTATCAATAGCCTCTTGCGTGGAGGTTATGCTGTTCTGAATGTTTTCGCTTCTACTTCTTCCACGTGCTAATGGAATAGTGCAGAATGAGCAGAAGTAGTCGCAGCCGTCTTGTAGTTTTAAGAAGGTTCGGGTTCTATCGTTAGAGGAGAATCCAGGAACGAATTCCTTCACATCCTTAATCTCACAACTATGAACGCCTGCTTCTGGTGTCTTTTCTAGGTTTTCTAGATATCCAGCAATGTTGAACTTTTCATTCGCGCCAAGCACAATATCGACTCCTTCTATGTTGGCAATTTCTTGTGGCTTAAGCTGTGCATAGCATCCAATTACCGCTACAAACGCATTTGAATTCACCTTCAACGCCTGCCGAACGATGTTTCTACACGTTGCGTCTGCTTGGTCTGTAACCGAACAAGTATTGATGATATACACATCTGCCGATTCTTTAAAATCTACACGCTGATAGCCAGCCGCAATCAACTGACGAGCAATGGTGCTTGTCTCAGAGAAATTCAGCTTACAGCCGAGGGTATGAAATGCTACGGTTCGCATAAGAGGCGGCAAAGGTAGATATTAGAGAACACCCACTCATACCAACTATTTAATGAACCGTAATTTTGAAGTAAGTTCGTACCCCGAAAAACACAACTATGAGATTCGCATTTGTACTATCATTCTTCTTTGTAACCATCTGTTCAGCATTTGCACAGCAGGTTTCTCACGCCACCTTTTATAGCAAAGAGGGTTATTTGTTCACCATTTATTTGAATGGGCAAAAAATGAATGATGAGCCTCAAACAGAGGTACGACTCATTAATCTTACGCAACCGTACTACTCTTGCAAGGCTGTTTTTGAAGATGAATCTTTGGAGCCAGCAGAACGAAAATTGCTGCAATTAACCGATGCCCACGGAAGTAGAGTGGATGCCACTTTTGTTGTTGAACACAACCGAAAAGGAAATATGAAGATTGGTTGGAAGTCGCAAAGTCTCTATCCGCGATATATTGAGGAAAGGGTAGAGCCTACAGTAGTTGTTGTAAATGGCGGAGGACAGCAAGAAGTAGTGCGACAAACCACCACTACCAGAACAGTTGAATCTAACTCGGATGGTGTAAGCATGAGTTTTGGAGGCATTGGAGGCAGAGTGAACATTAACACGGGTTATTCTGAACCAGTGGTTGAAGAAGTAACCACTACTACCACGGTTGTTGGTCAGACTGCGGCACCAGCCGCAACCAACGATTTACCTTGTGGAGGTACCATTTTAGGCACAAAGGATTTCGATTTAGCTCTGAAAAGTATCTCAGTTAGAAGTACGGATGAAGGTAAAATGACTTCGGCAAAGCAGATAGTTTCAACCAATTGCTTCACTACAGAGCAAGCAAGACGAGTCGTTGATTTGTTCCAGTTGGAAGAAAGCAAATTGGAGATGGCTATTTACGCCTACCCGTTTGTAATTGACAAAGGCGCTTACTTTAAAATGAACGGTGCTTTTGCCAAGGAAACGAGCATAGATGAGTTGAATAAGGCTATTCTGACTCAGTAAACTCAAACGTCAAAGTTTTCCACTTCTTGTACTTGTGCTGGTGTCATTTCACTAATGTGAATGTTGCCTATTCGAACACGCACCAAGCGTAAAGTTGGAAACCCAACTGCCGCTGTCATCTTTCTTACTTGTCGGAACTTTCCTTCTGTTAGGGTGATTGAAATCCAACTGGTAGGCCCATGCCTTTCATCCCTTATTTTCCTTTGCCGAGGAGGTAGTCCGGGAGCTGATTCAAGCAATGCAACCTTACACGGTTTAGTGAGATAAGGTCCACCTTCTGCGCTAATCTCAATCCCTTTGCTCAGCGCCTCAACTGATTGATAATCAATCACTCCATCGATTTGAGCGAAGTATTCCTTCTCTATTTTTTCGCTGCGGATGTATTCACTCATTTTACCATCTGTGGTAAGAAGAAGTAAGCCTTCGGAAGGTTCGTCTAATCGGCCAATGGCCATAGTTCCTTCCGGGAAATCATGCAGGGTGCCAAGTAGTTTCTTGTTCTTTCGCTTGGTCTGGTTATTCGCAAATTGAGAAAGAAATCCGTCAGGTTTGTACAGAATGAAATGCCGTTGATTCATCTCAAACCTTGCTGAACAAGTAGAGCATTTCTGTGGCTATTTGCTTGCAGCGTTCATCATACTTGGCTGTTTCCTCAATCGTACGATCGGCAATTTTTGGGTCATCGTAGGTTAAACTCGCCCTAAATTCTGCACCATTTACAATAGGACAATTTTCATCCGCATCAGAACAAGTCATTATAGAAGCAAAGCCCTGCTGTGGATTTGATGGATTGTCAAATGTTTTGGAGAAACAGTCTAATGCACCAGCGCTATCCGAAAACCGAATGCTGTATCTCGGATTTGTGCCTACGGTGCCTGTAATTTTCAACCCTACACGTCTGCAAGCTTCAACCGCTCGCTTGTTAAAAGCGGTTTCTTCTGTTCCACCAGAGTATGTCTGAATATTTCTGATACCAAATTTTGCGGCAGCCACTGCGGCCCATACCTGTCCAAATTGGCTTCTTCTGGAGTTATGGGTGCATATGAAAGTCAGATTCACGGCATCGCCTGTAGCGTGCTTTCGTACGATGTATTGAGCAACTTCTTCAAGCTTAGTTCTACGCTGCTTGTCAATTGCATCAAAATTGGTTTCGCATTCGGTCAAAAAGGACTCGATTTCAGGAAATAAAGGAATTGGCTTTCTTACGGCTTTTGCAGGCTGTGCAACACTTTGCTGTCGGGCAATTTGTGCTCTTCTTATCTCCAACAGCTGAGCCTTCTCTATGCTTTTGTACTGCGACCTAGGTAAAATGATGAGTATCAAAAATGGAATTATAAGCACGAAAACCATCACAAATACATACATGATCATGATTAGAATAAGCCCCATTTCCATAATCTGAAGCATTTGTTGGTCATCAACTGCTCCTGGAACGGATGCCATGAAATCGCCAATCATAAGCCCAAACGACATCATCATTAGAAGAATGAGTGGGCCAATTCCAATTAAGCCCATGTATCCCCAGTTCACTTTTACCATGTATTTCCACATGTACCAGCGTTCTGAGAATTCGGGAGTTTCTTGCCTCTTTATTGTCCGCTGATAAATCCATTTTCCCAAACCTACCGCAGGAAATAACAGGAGCCAAACCAAGTTCACCGGCTTAATCGCACCTTTCTCCTTAATGACGTGAAACAGCGTTAGAAAGATGCCAATAGCAAGATTGTAGGTGAGGTATGACAGAAAAATTTCTTTCATTCTTAATCGGTTTGTTTCAAATAGAAAAACTCTACTCTAACAGTGCGTTAAAGTAGAGTTTTTCCAAAAAAGAGGTTAGCTATTCTAGCAACAACCGCTAGCAGGATTGCAGCAAGGCTCTTCTTTGGCAGGCTCCACCATCATAGAGGGAGAGCAACACGCTTCTGAGGTGCTTGAATATTGTGGGTCATTCCATTCAACGTCTTCATGGAAATAGTAAACCTCCCAGCGGTATCCGTCCGGATCCATCACCCAAAACTTGTCTTGCTTAGCATAACAACAACTGGTTCCGATTTCCTCCATTGTACCTAATCCAGAGGCTTTTACAGCGGATAAACGCTCAAGCATTTCAACTTCGGTTTCAATTTGAAAGCCTAGATGCCCAAAATTGGCGGCTACGTGGTTTTCGTTTTCTACAAACGAGATAATGAGTGATGGCTTGTCTAGTGTGAATTTGGCATAGCCAGATCTAACTTTCGAAGGCTCTAGCTTGAAGAATTCTTTATAGAAATCAACCGTTTTATTAATGTCTTTCACGTATAAGCTTACGTGCATTCTTGGAAATTGTGTGTTTTTCATAGTGTTTATTTATCGGGTTATTACGATTAAGTGATTCAAATTTTTTTAACAGCAAGTAGGGGAGCAACAGCTATTCAAAAGGCCAGAGAGTAATGAATTGGCTTTTACCAAGTGGGTTGTATTTAAACAATAGCATGTGCTTACCCCATCAACATTTCCCTTAATAAAACCTGCTTCTTTCAACGCTTTCAGATGCTGCGAAACAGTTGCTTGAGCAAGTCCAATTTCATTAACTATGCTTCCACAAACGCAACTTTCTTGCGTTGATAGATACTGCAGGATGGCAATTCTAGCTGGATGCCCGAGCACTTTAGCCATTTCTGCCAATTGGTTTTGCTCATTTGTAAACTTGTCTGACTTAGTTGTTCCCATTACATCGCAATATTACGATAAATAGTTTAATGCCACCAAATATTTATTGAATAATAGTCGATTCAGGTAACTTAGCTGCATGTCGGAAGAGATGAACGTAGTTGAGTTGAGCCAGCGGATTATTTCTGGAGATCGAGTTGCATTGGCTAAGGCAATTACGCTAGTTGAGAGCACTAAAGACGACCATATTGAACTTGGTTCGCACCTAGTAACCGCATGTTTGCCTCATGCTATAGAAAGTAGACGAATCGGAATTACGGGTGTGCCAGGAGTTGGAAAGAGCACGTTTATCGATGCTTTTGGGTCGGCATTAACCGACAAAGGACATAAGGTAGCTGTGCTTGCCGTTGATCCGACAAGTGACATTACTCATGGAAGTATTTTGGGAGATAAAACCCGAATGGAAAAGCTGGCTTCTGACCCAAATGCTTTCGTCCGACCAACTCCGGCTGGTGGTGCATTAGGAGGAGTTGCCCGAAAAACCCGCGAATCCATTGCTCTCTGCGAGGCAGCTGGTTACGATATTATTTTGATTGAAACGGTTGGAGTAGGACAGAGCGAAACGTCCGTTCATTCTATGGTAGATATGTTTATCCTTCTTGTGCTAGCCACCGCTGGAGACGAGTTGCAGGGGATTAAACGGGGTATTATGGAAAAAGCCGACTTAGTTGTCATCAATAAGAATGACGGTGAAAATGCCACATATACCAATCTAGCTAAGGCAACTTATCATCAGGCTTTACACATGTTTCCTGTTAAAAATAGTGCATGGACAGTTCCTGTTGTTGCTTGTTCCTCCATCTCAGGTTCTGGAATAAATGAAGTTGAAAAGAGTACAAATTCATTCTTCACTCAAATACACACAAGTGGATACTTGACTAAGCATCGTGCAGAACAAAACGGTTATTGGTTAAAACAGGCACTTACAGAAGAACTGCTGCACAGATTTTACACTGATACAAATACCACGGCCAAGTTGAAAGAGATTGAATTGGAAGTGAAAAAAGGGAATGAAAATCCCTTTAATGCTGCACGAAAACTGCTAAAAGGTTGGGGTTATAAGAGCTGACGCGCTTCGTTACGGAGTGTTTCAATTCCTTCTGCGGTAGGAGATACTCCAGCCGTGGCCAAGATTTCAAACATTGCCGTGCTAAATTGTACTCCTGTACCGTTTTCTCCAACCTTATTAGCTGCTAAATCAATTACCTGATTAATAGCATTTCTGCTTTCAATAACCTTGTTCCAAGCTTGGGCCGAAACATATATCTGTTGAGTAAGATTGTGTTCATATTCGTCTCTAACAGTCTTCTGAAGTTCTCTTGCCATCATCACTCCACTTATTCCTGGCTTATGAATCCTTGGAACCATTTGACTGGGTTCTATTCGTTCTAAAAGCAAAATTAGCCGCTCGTAAGCCTGCAATCTCAAGGTGATTGTTGCACTGCCTGATTTCGAGGGTTGTGCGGTTTTCGCCTTTATCAATTCAAGGCTGCGCTGTTCCTCAAAGAATTTTTGCATCAAGAAATATGCGGTGGCAAAAACGATCCCAGAAGGAACTGTGTATTTCAGAATTTCGAGGAGAGTGGCAACAACTTCGTTCATGGTAAAAATTTAGGATAAAAATACCTTTTCAACATCAACGGATCATTGGCTCACAATATTGGACGGTGCTGCCTATTTACCTACTAATGCAATCATTAGATTTGCGAAAAATTACACTCTATGGATAAGCATTTATCAGACAGAATCAAGAAACTGAGCGAATCTCAGACAATTGCAATGGCAAGAAGGAGTCGGGAACTTCAGGCTGAAGGAATTGATGTTATCTCTCTGAGCCTTGGCGAACCCGATTTGAATGCTCCAGAACATGTAAAAGAAGCTGCTAAAAAGGCAATTGACGAAAACTGGAGTCATTACCCGCCCGTAGCTGGTTATCCAGAATTGAGAAAAGCCATTTCTGATAAATTCAAGCGCCAGAACGGACTCGATTACACACCCGAACAAGTGTTGGTTTCCACTGGAGCTAAGCAGTCTCTAGCTAATGTGATTTTAAGTTTGGTTAATCCAGACGATGAGGTAATAATTCTTGCTCCGTACTGGGTAAGCTATTTAGAGTTGGTAAAACTTGCTGATGGAAAGGCCAAGTTCATTACAGCAGGAATTGACACCGACTTTAAGTCGTCTGCCGAAGAGTTGGAAGAAGCAATAAATGAAGATACGAAGCTGATTATTTTCAGTTCGCCAAGTAATCCTACCGGTACGTATTACAACAAGGAAGAGCTGAAAGGATTTGCGCAAGTCATTGCTCGTCATCCGAATGTGTTCGCTATTTCGGACGAGATTTATGAGCACATCAACTTTAGTGGTAAGCACGAAAGCTTGGCTCAATTTCCAGAAGTTTACAATCAGGTTATAACCGTAAACGGTGTGTCGAAGGCTTATGCCATGACTGGCTATAGAATTGGCTACATAGGCGCACCGCTTTGGATTACCAAGGCCTGTGATAAAATGCAGGGGCAAATAACGTCTGGTGCAAATTCCATAGCCCAACGCGCAAGTATAGAAGCGCTGAATACGGATGAGTCTTGGTTGGAAGATATGCGTAAAGTGTTTGAAACGAGAAGAGCCTTAGTAACTGAATTGTTCTCAAATATTGAAGGTTTTAAGACGAATATGCCTGGTGGAGCTTTTTACTTGTTTCCAGAAGTAAGCGCGCTTTTCGGTCATTCATTTAACGGTCAGGAGGTGAATAACTCAAATGACCTATGCATGTATTTCATGAATGAATGTCATGTGGCGATGGTACCGGGCGAAGCATTTGGAGCACCTGGTTATATTCGACTTTCCTATGCTACTTCAGAATCGAACCTGAAAGAAGCGGCCCGCAGAATTAAGATAGGTGTGGAGAAATTATTGCACCACTAAAGTCGATTATTAGTCTGTTTATTTTTGATAAAAGCATCCCTTGTTGCCGCAAGGCGTTTTCTTGAAGGACTTAACTTCCAACTATGAAAAACATTCTTCTGTTTCCAGTTTTGCTCATTGCATCTTTCGCAATTGCACAAGATCCTTGCAGCGATTTAAACTTTGTTTCTATTCAGTACAGTCCGTTCACTGATACTTCTATAATCGTTCATGTTGAGAATAATAGCTCGGAATTATTCGATTATCCGGGATTTGTTTTAATCGACTCTAATGGAGACACTTTGGCTAAAGAAGAAGTGAATTTTTTCGGAATTGGACAGGAGTCTGTACATACATTGGCTGTGAGACCAGGCGTATTAGACCCAACCGATGATTTTGTAGGGGAATTAGAATTGCATACTGGTTTTTATGACACTCTGCAGTGTGCATGGCAGTTAAATCAGTCTTTATGTGCAGATACCCCCTGCGATTCTCTCATAATTACCTTTCAGAATTGGGGCGGAGCATTGGTTCTTGGCGATTTTCATTGGATTGTTACCGATTCTGAACAAGCTGTAGTCGATTCAGGCACTTTTACGATGGAAACTCAAGGTCAATATTGGCAGCATGGCCTGTGTTTAGAGCCCGATACTTACAATTATTCATTAACGGCATTAGGAAATCCATCAGGTGGAGGACCAGTAATGACAGCTTCTTCTAGCAGTTCATTCGCAGCACCAAGTATGTTGGAATATTTTGAATGGTTCAATCAACTGACAACAGTTATGGAAATTCCTTTCTTTTCGTTTTGTGCAGAACCTCCGAATGATGTTCCAGAAACTTCATCCTCTGAAACGAACATTCATGTATTTCAGGATAGGGAGAAGCATGAGTTGGTATGCAGCGCGTTAGTGAAAGATATTCTCATCTATTCAGTATCAGGTCAGCTGGTGTCAGAATTGACTCCATTATCTAGAATAGTACGCTTACCACGTTTAAATTCTGGCAGTTACATAGCTGTACTTTCTACTAACAAAGGGGAGGTCAGAACTAAGCTAATAGTTCAGTAACCACTTAACTTTCGTTAACAGACGCTAACATTTCGGCATTCATTGTCGGACTAACTTTGGGTGAACTTCAAATTCTTGTACTATGAAAAACATGAACTTATTTTTTCAGATGAGCACCATTACCAGCATGTTGGTTGCAGGGATGTTCACTTTGGCGGTGGCTCAGGATGCGGATAGTCAATCAACAAAACAGAAAATCACTATCGACATTGAAGTGATTGAAAATGGAGAAGTAACCAAAATCAGTAAAGAAATTAATGCAGCGGATGGTGCGAACATTCATGATATTCTGAAGGATTTGGGCATAATGGATGACCTAGATATTACGGGTACGGGAGAAAGGCTGGAAATTAAGGTTCGGAAGCATGTGAAGGGTGAAATGGAGCACGATATTGATGTGGAAGTGACTGGTGAGGGGCATAACAATTGGACTCAAGACAAACTTGAGAAACGCCCGTTGCTTGGTGTTTATCCTGCTACATACGAGAAGAATGGACAGAAAGGAGCTCTGATTACTTCTGTGGTTAAAGAAAGTGCCGCTGAAAAAGCGGGCTTACTTGCCGATGATATAATAATTGCAGTAAACACTACTCCAATTACTTCTAATACGCAGCTCCAGCAGATTATTCAATCCTTCGAAATAGGTCAGGAGGTGAATGTGAAATACTTACGTAACGGGGCTGAAAGCGCTCAGCTAATTTCGTTAGGAGCTGCTAAAGACCATGATTTTAGTGTGCAGCGAATGGCACCAAACGGAAATCAACGGTTTCATTTTGAGGGTGGTGCGAAACCGGAGGAAATGCGACAATACATCCAAGAAATGAGTATTGATGCGGAGTTTGATCAGAAAACAAATGAAGACGGTGCCTTTCTTGGTATTACCAGCGGAGAATGTTATTCTGGACAGGATAACGGTGTTCTCATAGGTCAGGTAATTGACGAAAGTTCGGCTGAAATTATGGGGCTTAAAAGCGGAGATAGAATTTTGAAGCTTGACGGTAAAAACGTAAATAATTTTGATGAATTGGCTGATGTTATTTCTGCTAGAAAAGCAGGTGATAATTTAGATGTTGAGTATAAACGAGAGGATCAGATTTTCAATACTTCGGGGAGCTTGGGGAACCGTGAAAAAACATCAAATGATACGCGAGTATTCCATTCCCCAAAGTGTGATATTGGAGTGGGGAAAGGACCTTGGTCGATTGATGTAATTAAAGAGGTGAATGTTGTCATTGAAATGAAAGACTGCACCAAAGAAGAGGAACAAATGCTTACTGGTCCGGCTAACGTAAATTTCAAAGAAGAATTAGCACCGAGTAGAATAGAGTTTTCTCCAAATCCAAATAACGGGCTATTCAATCTAGAGTTTGAATTGCCGGAGAAACGAAAGACTAGGATTTTAATCTTCGATCAAGTTGGTAGAAAAGTGCATGAGGAAACCCTTAGCAATTTCACTGGATTTTATAAAGATCAATTGGATATCAGCAGTCAGCCTAACGGTTTTTATTTTTTGATAATAGCTCAAAATGAAAAGCAATTCACACGGAAGATTATTAAGCAATAAACAGGAATTCTAGTTGTAGCGCAAGAAAAAGCCCGTTCCGATAATTCGGAACGGGCTTTTTATGTTAAAACCTTGCTCGATTAGTTCTTAATAAACGTGTTCGAGAATAATCCTTTTTCAGTTGCTACCATTATCTGATAAACACCTTGGGTAAGTTCGCTTACATCAACAGACAGGTTGCTTCCTGCGAATTCTTTGACCATTTGTCCTGCGGTGTTAAAAACAGACACGTTCAGAATTTTAGAAGAAACATTTTCAATTCGAATCATGTCGGAAGTTGGATTCGGATAAACGCCAATAGTTGCTAATTCAATATCAGAAACGCTTGCAGGAATTAGGTTGGTTGGAGAAAGACCCAAGAAGAATTTCCAGATTTCAAGGGTGTAGAATACATCGTTATTAGGTCCTAGCCAAACGTGATCAGCGCCATTCACTTTGTAGTGCACAACACGAGAATTATCAGTGCAACCTGCATATTCTACATACTCAACCGTGTATGCATCTGACTCTGTATCTGGAAACTGACCATCAAGACTTACATTTCCGCAACCATCATTTGTATTCCAGAAATCAATCCACTGTACAGCGCTAAGTCCAAACGTGTTGTCTTGGTCACCACCACCGTCTGTTCCGTATCCAACATTAGTATCAGTAGTACCATGGAAATGACACATTGGAATACTCTCTGAAGGAGAACAGGTATAACCATCTCCAACGGTTCCGGCAACTGAGGCTACCGCGGCAACCCTCCCAGTGAGTTGACAAGCAAGTCTGTTGGACATAAATCCACCCATGCTAAACCCAGTTAAGTAGATTTTCGATTGGTCGATATTGTAATGTGCACTTACAGAATCCATAATGGCGTTAATGAAACCAACATCATCAATATCTGCACTAGGGTATATGCCAAATGTTCCTGCACCAGAATTCCAAGCATTGCCCATGCTGCCAATTATTGGCGCGATGAACTCCAAAGCTTCAGGGTATACCAGAATAAAGTTGGCTGTATCGGCTACATATTGGAAACCAACACCTGAAAAATTGTTCATGTTATCCCCCAATCCATGCAAGGCAATGACCAAAGGAACCGACTCGCTAGCGCTGTAAATTGATGGAACGTATTGTAAATATTGTCGGCTTTCACCTTCAAAATCCCACGATTGTGTGGTCATCTGAGCATAAGTTGAAAATGCTAAAAGCGAAAATATTGCGGATAGGTAAATGTTTTTCATAGCTGGGAATAGAATTTTGCACGAAGTTAAGGATTGTCTTGGTGTTGTTTAGGAATGATTCCTACCTTTTTTGCAACGAATTAGAAATGGGAGACGAATCAGTAAAATCAATTTCCAATTTGCGCGAACGCGCAAATTTCCTTCGCCATATTCTTCACGACATAGATGCTTTCGATCAGATGATTGCTGAAAGGAAGTTTGAAAGTGGAATACAGCGCATCGGTGCGGAACAAGAGTTTTGTATTACAAATAGGAACTGGGAGCCTGCAGATGCTTGTTCTGAATTGATGAAGGCTGTAAATGACCCACACTTTACCACAGAGTTGGCTAAATACAACATGGAGTTAAATCTCGACCCCCAAGAACTCACCAAGGATGGATTTGACAAATTAGAAAACCAGCTCAGAACACTGATGGAACGAGTGCAGTTTGAAGCCGAAAAAAGGCAACTTCATATTGTGCTCACTGGAATATTGCCAACCATTACTCCGCGTCATGTTGAATTCGAACATATGACAGTCAATCCTCGGTTTGAGGAATTAAACCGAAGGATGAAGGAGCATAAGGGAGGGGAATTCGAACTGAATATTCAGGGAGTTGATCAGCTCATTGCCAAGCACGATTCTATTGTTTTTGAGGCTTGCAACACTAGTTTTCAAGCACATCTTCAAATAGAACAAGATGATGCAGTAGCGCAGTATAATTGGGCGCAGGCCATATCTGGACCCGTTCTCGCAGTTTCTGCTAATTCTCCATTATTGCTTGGAAAAGAATTATGGGCAGAAACACGCATAGCACTATTTCAGCAAAGTGTGGATATCCGAAATGGCTCAACACTAATAAGAGAGCAGCAACCGCGTGTCACGTTCGGAACGCGCTGGGTAAGAGAATCAATTTCGGAGATTTTTAAAGAAGATATTGCACGCTTTACATTCTTGGTGGCGGCAGATGTTGAGCACGATTCTCTGGAATTACTAAAACAAGGAAAAATCCCAGAACTAAAGGCACTCAGAATGCACAACGGTACTGTTTACCGTTGGAACAGGCCATGTTATGGCGTTGCAAATGGCGTTGCACATTTGAGAATCGAGAATAGATACATTCCATCTGGACCAACAATATTGGATGAGATGGCCAATTTTGCTTTTTGGGTAGGGTTGATGAAGGGAATGCCAGAAGAGTATTCTAAAATGTGGGAGAAAATGGATTTTAGAAGAGTGAAAGCCAATTTCTTACGTGCTGCAATAAGCGGCATGGAAACCAAACTGCAATGGATGGGCAAAGTGGTAGATACCAAAGAACTTATTCATGATGAATTGCTTCCCATTGCAGAAAACGGCCTTCGTAAGGCGGGGATTGACGATGCTTCTATCCGAAATTACCTAGGGGTTATTCGTCAAAGACTAACTAGCAGAAATGGTGCGCAGTGGATGACTGGAGCTTATAGGTCACTGAAAGAGGGGCATTTAAAAGACGTTGCACTGAGAAGAATGACGGCACTAATGCATCGAAATCAGTGTAGTGGAAAACCAGTAGGGGAATGGGAGCAGGCAAATTTATCTCAACTCACTGGAAATGAACTCAAACTAGAGCAAGTTTATCAGGTTATGAGCACCGACCCACAAACCGTTCATGAGCATGATTTGGTGGAGTTGGTTGAGAAAATAATGAAGTGGCGGTCGTTTCATCATTTACCGGTGGAAAACGAAGCGGGGGAATGTATCGGGATTATTACAACAACTAACCTAAAACTGGCAAAGGAGAAGTTCGGTGAGTACGGAAACAGGTTTGCCTCAGAAATAATGGAACGCAACGTGGTTACTGTAGAACCAAACGAGAGCATTGCGGCTGCAAAGAAGCTGATGATTGAGAAAGGAATTGGGTCGTTACCTGTCATATATCATGGCAAATTGGTAGGCGTTATTACTAAGTTTGATGTGGTTGAATTGGAAGAAGAGTAGGAGTTGAGCAAAACACGATTTTACAGCAAAACGTTCGATAAACATTTCGAAACCGAACGGATTATTGGTGAGTTTCATGGGAAAAAAGAAGGACCAGTTCTGGTCTTCTTTGGTGGAGTACACGGCAATGAAGCAGCTGGCGTTCTAGCCCTTATGGAAGTGATGAAGGAAATTGAGGAAACTCAGCCTGTTATAAATGGTAGCATTTATGCCCTGGCAGGAAATCTAAATGCACTTGAGAAAAACATACGGTTCGAATCGGAGGATTTAAACCGAATTTGGACCAAGAAGCGTATCCGAGCTATCGAAAAAGGAGACATCAATTTTGAAACAGCGAATGCTGACGAAAAAGAGCAATTAGAGCTTTATGCCATCGGCAAGGAAATCTTTCGAAAGCACGAGCATCAAGTGTATTGCATCGATTTACACACTACTTCAGCGCCAACCGTTCCGTTTATCACTCTAAACGATACGCTGATTAATAGAAACTTTGCTACAAAATTCCCATTACCTGTAATCATTGGAATCGAGGAATTTCTAGTTGGACCTATACTGAGTTGGGTTATGGAAATCGGCTATCCATCCTTGGCTTTTGAAGCTGGAGAACATTATCATCCAGATAGCGTGAAGTATCATAAAGCTTTTGTGTGGTTATCGTTAGTGCATGGTGGTCTCATTTCGAAGGATGAAGCGTCAGATTTTGGCAAGCACCACCTCACCTTGGCCGCGTCTAACGTAAACATGGACCGTGTTTATGAAGTACGACATAGGAAGGCCGTTTTAGCAGGAGATGAGTTTAAAATGCGCCCTGGCTTTTCAAATTTACAAGCAGTAAAAGAAGCACAACCGCTGGCAGATAATGTCCATGGAGAAGTGTTGGCTCAAGAAACTGGTAGAATTTTTATGCCGCTTTACCAATCGCAAGGCGATGATGGTTTTTTCCTAGTTAGAGAAGTCTCAAAATATTGGCTCAAACTTTCTGCAGTGTTGAGAAAACTTAAGGTGGAACAGCTGCTTACAATCCTACCTGGAGTAACTAGAGACAAGCAGGATAAGCACACATTGATAGTAAATAAGCGTGTTGCTCGTTTGATGGTCATTGAAATATTTCATCTGCTTGGTTTTAGAACAAAACAACGACTCGAAAACGAAATTCGTGTTACTAAACGCGAGTACGATGTGCGAGGTGTGGCTAAGAAACAGTAGGACTTCTTGAATCTAGCTTGTTAACAACTCTTAGCATCCAATAAATACGCGATTAGTACAATCAGCGTAATTTGTAATGTGAAGCAATGGCTGCCGGATATCGCAATTGTCAACAAAGTCAGATTGGCTGTTGGATCGTATTTCCTTAAAAAGGAAATGCGCATTCGAAATCGTGAGGTTCAAGGACTAGGATTAGAATCTGCTCGGAGTATTGGCGTACTGTTCAATGCAAAAGATGAACTCACATTCAAGGTAATTAGAGATTTTTCTACTGAGCTTCGCGGAGGAGGATTAAGACAGGTGAAAGCACTTGGTTTTGTACCTAAAACCGAAGTGGCCTCTTTTCTTCAATCAAGTCAAGATTTTGATTTTTTCTCTAAGGAAGATTTCAATTGGTTTTTTAAACCCCAAGGCAGAAAGGTGGTTGGCTTTATGAGCGAACCGTTTGACATACTGATTGATTTGCGATTAAATAGATCTATTCCCGTGCTGTTTATCGTAGGGCTTTCAAGAGCCCAGTTTAAAGTAGGGCGTTTTGGAGAAGGGTACAAAGATTTTTACGACCTGATGATTAATGTGGATGATAATGCCGATTTAGGATATTTGGTCACCCAGATTAAGCACTACTTGAGCATGTTAAACCAGAAAAAATGAACGAGTTGAAGGGTACTGGAGTTGCCATGATAACTCCTTTTGAATCTGATGGAAGTGTTGATTTTGAGGCACTCGAAAAACTAACACATCACTTAATCGATGGTGGGGTAAACTACCTAGTTGTGATGGGAACCACTGGCGAAAGTGTTACTCTTAACAAGCAAGAGAAAGCTGATGTACTGGATTGTGTGGTTGCAGCAAATGACGGTAGAGTCCCCGTTGTGTTAGGTGTAGGTGGTAATAATACAGCAGAGGTTTGTGCTCAGCTTACTGCATTAGATGTAACTGGACTAACCGCTATACTCTCCGTTTCGCCAGCTTATAATAAACCAACACAAAATGGAATTTACGCTCATTTTGAAGCGGTTTCGAACGCATCTCCATTGCCAGTAATTCTGTACAACGTACCGGGCAGAACCAGCTCCAACATGGAAGCTGAAACAACATTGCGTTTAGCTTCTGATTTCGAAAACATTGTGGCCATAAAAGAGGCGTCAGGTAGTTTAGATCAGTGCATGAAAATCATCAAGGATAAACCTGAAGATTTCTTGGTCATTTCTGGAGATGATAACTTTAGTCTACCGCTTATTGCAAGTGGAGGGGATGGTGTAATTTCTGTGGTTGCAAATGCATTACCTAAGCACTATTCAGGTATGATAAATGCAAGCTTATCTGGAGATTTTGAAACTGCTAGAAAGCTACAATATCAACTGTTTGATATCGTGAATTTATTGTTTGCAGAAGGGAACCCAGCAGGAGTTAAATGCGCCCTAAAAGCACTTGGTGTATGCGAAGAATACGTGAGGCTTCCATTGGTGCAAGTTTCGGAGCAACTTAGAATTAACCTTACGGCTAGAGTAACGGCTCTGTAACCGGACTACTTTTTACCGTACCGATACGTTCCAATTTTTTCAGGATCAGCGTTCCATTTTACAACCACTTCTTTGGCTCCAGGGTATTGAAGAGAAGACATGTCAAATTTGAGTGTGTCTTTTACCAAACTTCTACACGGGTCTTTTTCTAAATTAACGTGCTCTATTTCGATTAACGCCTGAGCGGGTAGCGTCTTTAGCCATGCCCCAGAAAAGTATGCGTTAAAATCGTGCGGTTTGCAACCTCCAGTGTAACGCACAATTACCTCTAATGTGTCCCGCTTTGTAGTCCATTTTAGAACGGTAAAGTCAGGTTCTAAAGCCGGTTTTCGGTTGGCATCAACAATGATTGATTTGTTCATTGAGCGAACTTTTTGTGGCTCAGGTTTCACCTTTACAGTTTCCGAAGACTCCTGAGTCGATTTACAAGAAACAATGGTAGCGGCTAAGAAGAGTAGAAGTAGGGCTCTCATAATGTTGTGATTTATTTGAGGTAATACCGAGAACAATGCCAAATTAAAATGCGGTCCTCTCACCATGGCAAGAAGACCGCATTTAGATGGTATTGATTACTTATTAATGTGAACCACTTTCTTAGTGGCTTTACTTTCTGCAGTGAAGAAATTCAGGTAATAAACGCCTTCTGCAAATGCACCAAAGTCAACAGAAACTCTAGTAGAACCAGAAACGTTTAGCTTCTTAATTTCTCTTCCTAAAATGTCTGTTACAGTAACATCAATAATGTCAAACTCGGTTGGAAGTTCGATGAACAGAACTCCTTCTGTTGGATTAGGATAAACAGATACTGCCTCAGCTAATTCCAAATCGTTGATGCCAACATTGTTGCCAACGTTTACGGTAGATGTTGCTTCACAACCATTGGCATCGGTAACGGTAACTGTGTAGTTGCCAGATTCAAGACCAGTGGCTGTAGCACCAGTGCCACCACCGTTAGACCAAGAATACGTGTAAGGAGAAGTACCGCCACTGGCTACCACTGTTGCCGATCCATTTGAACCACCTGTCCAAAGGTTTTCTCCCATGCTGCTAGTAGAAGCTGAAGGTGAAGGCTCTACTGTTACGTAATTAGACTGAGAACTCGTGTTTGTGCCGGCAGAGTTTGTTACGGTCAAAGTTACATCGTAAGTGCCAGGCGAGTTGTAAGTAATAGAAGGCTCAGCTAAGCTGCTAGTTGCAGGAGAACCTCCTTCGAAGGCCCAAGCATAAGTAACACCACTTGTTGGTGTGCTGTTGTTGGCGTAATTAACGCTTTCGCCTGCACATAAATCTGTGTTTCCTAAAGCAAAAGCAGAAACAGGAGGAAGAACTATGAATGGAAGACAGAATTCTACAGACTCGTCATCCTCGAACACTCCACCTTCGCCCATCACATCTCCTGTTGCTGATAGAACCTGATAATCTCCATCACCCCACTGACCGCAGCAAATGCCATCGCCTGCAGAGTCATAAATTGTAAAGGTGTAGCAGCCATCTGCCAAACAATTTGGAATGGTGTATTGCGTAGCATCATCATAACCTTGTCCAGTGGCTACAACATTGTTTTGGTCATCCGTTATTTCCCAAGATGTTTCGTCTCCGTAGTTATCTGTAAGAATGTTAACAGTCATTTCAGCGCCATCAACAATCGTGAAACTAACAGAAAGTTCATCGTTATTCGGGTTGAGGTCTGCACCGCTGTTTGCGCTTGCAATCATAAATTCAATTGTATGAACTCCTGGTGTGAAAGTCTGGGTTGGAAAAGAAATTTGATCCGTAGCATTTGTTGCCAAGTTTCCAGTCCAAGAGTAAGGTGTTTGAGCAACGTTATCAATTTCCCAGTTTACGGTGCATGCTGTAAGGTTGTCTTGCCCTGAATTCTTAATTGTTAAGACTGGGGTTACTTCTGTATCGCAAACCGTGGCGTTATTTTCAACACCAGCAAGAGATTGTGCACCAGCGTCAACCGCCACTGTTGGTTGATTTGGATCCCAACCATCCATTGTTGTGCTTCCAGTATTCTGCGGGTCCAACCAATCTCTAAGACGATTGCTTGAACTAGATCCATCCCAGCTAACATTAAAGCGACCATAGTAATCGTCAATGTTGTTGCTGCAGCTTGCGGTTCCGCCAAACAGTTGACCAATTACTCTGTGGTTTTGGTCGAAAAGTGGTGATCCTGAAGAACCTGGCTCTGTTGTTCCATCTTCCCAATTTCCAATATGCCAGGTAGCAGCGCCACCCCAGTTTGCCGTTGTTGCAGGATTATTATCAAAAGAAATCTTTTTGATGTCTCCGGAAGGATGATGTATGGCAATCTGATTTGTTGGGTTAGTACCACTATTATCCCATCCAGAGTAATATACAGTATGTGAGGCTGGCGGGGTAGAGTTTAATTCAAGCAAAGCAAAATCAGAACCTGCATTGCTTGCTCTGGTTGTGGCTCCGCTTGTGATGAAACCGCTGTTTAGATTTGGAGCCCCAGCATTTGTACACCCTGTACTCTCGTAATCGAACTTAAAACTCCAGTTATTTGTGCTTCCACCTAAACAGTGATTTGCTGTAAGAAAGTAAGGCGTTCCGTCTTCGGCAGTGTTGTTTACCATGGCGCCAGTGCATGATCCAGAACCACCAACTATAATAATGGCTACAGAACGCTTTTGATCTTGCCAATCATCTCCAACCGGACAGTTGATGTTGTTGTTACAAGCTCCGCTGCCTCCCAGTCCACCTCTTGAACTATCGTAATAAGCAAAAAGGTCGCGGTAAGCATGAGTAACAGATGCAATTGAAAGAGCACCGAGACCAAGCACCGTGAATGGCTCATAATATTCTAAGTACACAACGTCATTCGGAATTGGAAACGTACCAAAAGTCCTTTCTTCGTTATTGTTTTCGCTTGTGTATGGTCCTAATACTTGCGTATTGTCTTCGCCATATAGGTGCAGTGTTGCGCCTTCAGGAATGTAGAAATCATCGAAAATGAAGTTGAGCGATAATGACGCTTCAGAGTGAATGGCCAATCTCCACAATCGACCGTTTTTAAGCGATTCCCAACTTCCGCTGTTGTCTAGGTTTAGATTCACATTGATGTTCTCGCCAAACTTGTACGGTGCGAGTTTGCCTATCATGTTAATCTCGTCTTCGGCCATAAGTGTTGCTACATCCAAAGCGGGCATATTAACAATGGGTACCTCTCTAGAAACACCTGGCTTTGTGAAGCTCAAAGGTGCTTGCTGAGCAATTAGAAAAAGTGGGGCTACAATTGAAAATAAGAGTAGAAGTGAAATTCTTTTCATCGGGTTTTTTTGATTTGGTGTTGCAATATAAAAATGCCTGAAAAACGTAACTGTCTTTCAGGCATCTTTTTACCTCGGATTTAAAAGAAATGTTGAAATCGCTACCTGACTACAACTCTTCGAGTTTCATTTAAATTATCTCCAACAATTCTTACAAAATAGAGCCCAGCTTGAGACGATGAAACGTCAAATCTCTCTAGGTGAAAATCTGTGATTGAAATAGATTTATCGGAAATAGTTTGGCCCAAATTATTGATTACCATTATTCTGTAGTCGCCATTAAGGCCCGCTAATTCAAGTGTAAACTGTCCTTCATTCGGGTTTGGATAAACTTCCACAATACGATCGGCTGAAGGAGTGTTGACACCTGCTAAAATTCCTACAGAGAATCCGTGAGTAATCTGTCCTCCAAATTCTGCTTCAAAAGTTTGTAAGTAGCCACCTCCGTTCTCTTTAATTCTGCAAAATCCATTTCCTTGATCAGGCCATGCCCAATAGGAGAGGCCGTCATCCTGAGAATCGTACAGGTTGAAAGTGTAGCACCCTGGCGATAAATCCATGGTGTCCATATATGTGGTGTTTGCGTCAGAATTATTTCGTTCTGCAACTACACTTCCATTTATGTCTACAATTTGCCAGTAGTTTTCTGTTGGGAAATTGTTGGTTTTGTATCGAACAATGAAATTGCTGTCGTAAACATTTGGCTGATCATAAGTTGAAGTAGCTATATCGTTTCCAGCGTATTCATCTTGTGCTCCATTTGGATTGCTCACAGTAACCACAAACGTTCCGTAGTTCGTTCCATTCCAAAATGTGTGGTCATCAATTGGAAGGGTAACTTCTTCCGTTTTCATGAAATCTAACGTGCCCGTCCAAGTATATGTTAGCGGTTGGCCGCCATCTACACTGTAAGAAATATCCAAACTGGTTAGCGTGGTAGAACCTGCATTTCTAATCACCACTTTGGCATCATCGCAATAGGGGTTAGTTCTAGAACGATATGCCCAATTATTTGGCGAAAGAATTTCATAAACTTCTCCGTCTAAACCATGGTTGGCTGCGCCATATTGCATGAGATGCATGGCTACAACGTAATTGCCACCCGCCATTCCTTGATTGTTTGAAGGAACGTCTGTAATGTCATAATCAAGGTTAACCGAGTTGCCCGAAACGCGGTCAGTAATCATGAATTCGTTGTCTTTTACCACATCACCAGGGCACCAACCTTCACGCGCTCCAGGCCAAGTTCCTCCTTGCGGATAAACGGCATTTTGAGCACATTCGTGCGTTTGCCAAATGTGCCAAGCGGCTGCCTGATTGCCATCTACTCTTAAATAGTGGGTGTTATCCTTCCACTCGCAGCAATGCGGATAACTGCCTGTATTGCTATTGTGCCCATGACCAGTAAGTCTTGTTTTTACCTTGAAATGTTCTGCACTTGGGTGAACATCTACATCAATTGGCTCTAAAGAAATGTCGTTATCGAGATTTCCGTAAGACTTAGAACCAGATTGACCCCAAGGACGAGTTAATTCAACCACATCGGCCATAGGAGTTCCCTCTACAAAGGCAAATTTCACATCAATCAATTCTTGCTGATTTCCGTTGGTAATATCAACAGAATCGCGTAGCAAATGAGCGTAATCTGTCACATCGTAAACCCACGTAAAGCCTTGAGGCCCCAGCGTTAGCCCAATTCCATAAGGAGTTATGTAACGGGCAATTTCGTAGCGGTCAACTACTTCAAACGGAGCTTGGTAATACCATAATGTATCGTTGTAAGAAACTTGATCAACCGCAATTACGGTTGTATCAGACGTCCCATTTGGATGTGTTGTGAGAGTGTATCCAGCATAGCCCAAACTGCTACCAATTGGTTGAATACTGTTTCCCTGTACTTCAAATTCTGAAATGGTGATGGGTGTGGCTAATTCTGAAACCGTAACGATGGCAGAATCCAAATGAGTTGTGAAATCACCTTGCACAAAAGTTAGCAACGGCCTATCGGATGTTAATGTGGCATCTAGCATGTATGCCTCATTTGATTTAGCCACAATTTGTGGTGCACCAATCAAAACAGGCGTATTTGTGTTTGCAGACTGATCTGTAAGTTGATAGTCCGCTTGGTCAAAATCGTAGTAAGCAAGCAAATCCGCATAATTTGGATGGGAATTGTTGATTCGCTTATTCATCCAACCGGCAATTGTTGCTTCGTCAAGTTCTACGTTCCAAACCTGAAATTCATCCATTTTCCCGTTGTGAGAATCTGAAGAAGCGAAGCCTTTTCCAACAATAAATCGGTCAATTTCACCAACAGCTAGTGTTAACCCAGTTCCTGAATGCCAAAGCGCTCCATTTTTATAAATTTTCATTGATCCTGTAACCGCATTTTTGGTGAAAGCCCAATGAACCCAATTGCCTTCGTATTCAGATTCAGAGGCAGCTTTGTTAATCCTATCATATCCGCTTCCTTCACCTGCGTCCCAATAAACATTACCGTTGCTCCAAGGTAAATGCACGTTTAAAACCCGCTGATTAGAAGTGTTAACGGCTTCAAAAGAATAGGAGTTTGCTGGTTGAATGTCTGGGTTTCCATATGCCCAAAATGCTACTGTTACTTCATTCCCAAAATCAGTTCCACCAAGTGGAATTTCCATGTACTTAGCGTTCTCAAAAACTATGGCGTTATCTACACCACTTGCGTAAACCCCAGAAGTATCTTCTGTGGTGAAAAAACTAACTTGATTTTGGTTGTTTGATGGAGCCGATTCGTAGCTGAAGTCAACCAAAATATTGGAAGAGCCATCCCATGTAAATGCATTCAGAAGATCCAAGTTATAAACGTTGGCTCCATTTGTAAAAGCAGTAACGTTATCATAAACCGTTGTTGCTCCAGCTTCAAAACCCACAGGTTCTGTAGTTGATGTATTCTTCATGGAAACAATCAGTCTTCCAAGATCGGTTTGATAATCGGTAATCTGAATTGCTAAACGCTCAATGTCTCCTGCGGTCATTCCTGCGGTCAATAACTCAGCTGCGGTCCAAACAAACTGAGAACGTGCTCTTTCAAACCCTCCAAGCGGATATGTTGCAGAGCCCATAACGCCACCAACTGTGTATCCGGCTTCGTTACTCACCGCATCCACAACGGTAAAGTATTCGTAGGCCTCTGTTGTGTTGTATTGGGGGGTAGATGTGTACTGTAGTGAATCTAGATTTTGATTTCCGTACAAATAGTGAGGGTGGTTTTGCTGATTGCTATCAAGCATTCCAGTATGGTCATAAACGAAAGAATAAGTCAGGTAATCCCATTCGCCACAGGCATAGCCATCTTGGGTTGTTGCATTGTCGCATTTCAACGTGTAATACATCAAGATTTTCCTGTAATCTTCAGAACCATCAGGAAATTGATACCAATCTCGTCTTTTGGTGATGTCGCTAAAGGTGAGTGTTTGGATAAAAGTTGTGTCTTGAGCGGTAATCGTATCCGCTAATAGAAATACGCAAAGCGCAAGTAGAATTTTTCTCATAATGTGATTGAATGTGGCATAAAGATAACCCCGTACTTGGAATTTGGCGGGTAACTTCACCGACAGTTTCACAGTTTTCAAACTTCACAATGCACTAAGTGAGGAAGGCCAATTGTATGAACCCTGCTACTAGACCCAAAACGGCACCAACAATAATTAAAATGTGTTCGTCCTCCTCGAAAATAGGGTGAAGGACATCTTCAAAGTCTCTTTTAGACAATGATTTTAAGCGGTTTTCTAACGTATGACCTATTTGTAAAGTACGGTCTGCATATTCAAACATGCCTTTAATGGAAGAAGGCAAAACTTCAGCAAACATTTTTGCCGCAAGCGTTTTAATTCGATCGTATTTCTGACTGCCACCAGCTAGCTTAATGAAGGTTTTCTTGGTTGATCCGGTCGAATTATCAACCAATTCATCTATGTGCTTTCTGCTAAGTTCACTAAGTAAGTCGAGCCCCTTGGTTTCAATAATGAAATCGAAGATTTTTTCTGCTGAAAGAAGTTCATCCGCTAGAATTTTTGAATATGCTTCAGACACTTCATTCTGGCGTTTCATAAACAAACCTTGAACCGTGACTGGGCCGATTTTGACTGGTTCTATTGGTCTGAAAATGAGTTTCAGAGCAAGGAAATTGGTGAGGTAACCAACTACCAATCCGCCAACAGGTAATAGCCACCAATAATGAAACTGGTTCCAAATAAACATCTGAATCAATCCGAACAAAAAGCCAAACACAAAACCAGATTTCTCAATGAATTTGAATTCCTTTTCGCCACAAGTTTGAAAAATATCAATCAGCATTTGAGGGTTTTTTGTGAGACCCTCAACCATCATTTTGTTGATGTCTAATAGTTCATGAATATTGTTTTTTACATCCAACATTAACTTTTCAATCGCTTTGGGGAGTTGATCTGTTGTATCTCTATAAATTTCCTCCTTCTGGCTGTGTGGAAGAAGTTTCCAAACTAAAGGCAATTCATTTTCCATGATGGAGGTGACTATTGTTCTGCTAAGAATTTGAAGCCTTGGTTGCAATTCAACCGATATTTCTGCAGCATCTAACTTGGCAAATTCTTCTTCTAAAGAGATGAGTTTGGAGGTTATCAGACTTACTGCTTTCGAAGCCATTTTGTGCGATTTCGAAGGTATTATGCCTTGCCAGCCAAATGGCTTAAATCCTATGTACTGGATAGGATAAAAAGTCATGTAAACCGCAAGTTTATTGGTTAACCAACCTACCAATGCGGCAATTACAGGAATTGAAAGAAGGAGTATTGTGTCCAAGTTCATAAGGCTCAAATACCTGATTCAAGCCTCAAAGTAGGATTAAACTACTTAGTTCTGAAATGGCAACTATTTTGTGAAATAAGCAGAAACCGATTTCTCTTTAGAGCCTGCTACATAGGTGTAAAAACCACTACCTGTTTTAGCTCCCAGATTTCCGCTTTCTACCATGTTTACCAACAATGGACAAGGCGCGTATTTTGGATTTCCTAAACCATCATGCAGCACGCGAAGAATACTTAGGCAAGTGTCTAGTCCAATAAAATCTGCCAAATGCAATGGACCCATTGGATGTGCCATTCCAAGTTTCATAATCGTGTCAATTTCCTCTACGCCAGCAACTCCATGGTATAGCGTTTCAATCGCTTCGTTAATCATGGGCATGAGAATCCGATTTGCCACAAATCCTGGGTAATCATTCACCTCAACAGGAACCTTGCCCAGCTTTTTACTCATCTCTACTATAGTGGAAGTGGTTTCATCAGAGGTAGAATAGCCTCTAATTATTTCGACCAGTTTCATAATAGGTACAGGATTCATAAAGTGCATTCCAATTACCTTTTTGGGGCGCTTTGTAGCTGCTGCAATTTGTGTTATTGAAATAGAAGAAGTGTTGCTTGCGAAAATGGTTTTATCTGGGCAAATAAGCTCAAGTTTTGAAAAGATGCTGAGTTTTAACTCCTTATTTTCCGTTGCTGCTTCCACAACCAAGTCGGCATCTGCTGCACCCTTTTCCAAATCGGTATAACTATTAAGACTACGAAGGGTCTTTAGCTTTTGATCATCTGTCAAAAGGCCTTTTGCAACTTGTCGGTCAAGGTTTTTTGCAATGGTATTCATAGCTGCATCCAACGCTGGTTTGCTAACATCCACCAAGGACACTTCAAATCCATTTTGTGCAAATACGTGAGCAATTCCATTACCCATTGTTCCTGCACCGATAACCGTAATCTTCTTCATTTAGCAATTATTTTCCGCGAATATAACTAGCGAGACAAAACCAACAGAAACATCTGTTAGAAACACGTTTTGAATTTGAAACGTTTGTAATTATCTAAGACGAAAGCTTTCTAGAATTCGCTCTCCAGTTTGTTTAAACTGCGCAAATTCGCTTGCAGTACAAGTGAAGGTTAGGATGTAAGCATGTTGGTCAATAATGATGTAAATCTGCTCTATCTTAATTCTATTTCCCTCCTGCACTCCAGAGTAAATGATGCGGTGATACGTGTAGTGTTTCCCATCTTTAGTATCAGAAACATGAATTTTAGTGTCTTCAAGAAACTCAGAAACCTGTCCTTCAGAAATCTTTACAAACTCCGCTAAATCAACATTGTGTTCAGATAAGTCTTGCACCAACATGTTGATGTTTTCTCTGAAAATATCGTCAGGAGAGGTAAGCACACTGAGTATGAAAAACTTGGTGCCAGAAACCCCAGATGTGTTCAATTCCCAATTGGAAGGATATTCAATACTGAAATTTTCATCAGAATGAGTAAGCCATTTTACATCAAGTTGCTTCTTGGTAGCCGGTTTTTCTGATTGTGCCGAAGCGAGCAAAAAGGAAACGAGCAAAAGGGATAGGGTGGAGAATAGGAATCTGTTCATTGTTCAATTATACGAACAACTCGACAAAATATATCAACGGATTACAGTAACGGTTCCAGATTCGTGGAATTCGCCATTGTTGTTTTCCATTCCTTCCCAGAGTTCACCGTTGGCGAAAATTGCATCAATTTTCCAAACGTAAGCGCCCTGTGGTACAAGTTCCCCTTGGTAGGTTCCGTCCCAATATTCAGAAGGAGAACCATCTACTAGTTTGTTTGATTCCCATAATCGGTTTCCCCATTTATCGTAAACCAAGCAACGGTAGTTTCCTAGCCCTGTGCCGCGTGGTTGGAAAATACGTACATCTGAATTTGGATCGGTTGGAATAATTGCGTTGGGTACATAAAGTCCTCCAAAGAATTCAACTGGCACATACATTTCCAATGTGTCGACACAACCATTGACATCTACAATTGCTAACGTTACAAGTTTGTTTCCGAAGAAATCATACTGATGAGTTGTGTTTTCGCTTGATGAGTTTGCACCATCTCCAAATTCCCACCAACTAGCTACGTGTGGAGTAGAGGTGTTGAAGAAAGCCACAGTTCCGTTGGCAATAGGATCAGGCACATTGGCATATTCGAAAATTGCTGTTGGATTTTGCCAAACAGTAATTAGGTTGCTGTAAAGCACGGTATCTGCGCAACCACCAGCGCCTTCTGCTATAAGCTCAACAGTATAGGTTCCAGGGTCATCATAAATGTGGGTAGGGTTAATAGTGGCAGAGCCAGGAGCATCTCCAAAATTCCAATGAAAGCTAGTTCCGTTTTCAGAGAGGTTTGTAAAATCTACTGGCCAAGGTTGGCAACCATTTGGAAAAGATGTAGAGAAATCGGCAATAACCGTTGGAAAAACCTCAAATATTTGAGTTGAGCTATCAGCACATCCAAATTGGTTGGTCACCAATAATTGAATGGAGAATTGACCTACCGTATCAAAAACTGCAACGCTGTTAAACGAAGCTGCAGTGGATCCATTACCGAAATCCCATAGAAATTGGTTAGCTCCAGATGATTGATTTGTCAAACTGACAGATTCTGGGACAAAGCAAGTGCTAGAGCTAGACATATCGAACTCGCTAACTGGCAGTGGGTGGGTGGTTACTGCACCTGAAACTGCATCAACACATCCATGATCTGAAGTAACTGTTAAAGCAAATACTTGTGTTGTAGCAGTACCGTAAGCATGTGTTGGATGTTGCTGAGTAGACGTTCCGCCATCTCCAAAACTCCAATTCCATTGGTCGATGGATCCTGAACTAATTGTGCTTGAGTCTCCAAAAGAAACGGCTTCACCTAAGCAAACATTATCAGCGTTTACGATTGCAATAGGTAGTGGGTAAATTTCTACTGGCTGGGTTACAGTATCGGTACATCCTCCAGTTGCTGTTACAATCAACGTTACTTGATAAACTGAATCTTCGAAATAAGTTAGAAATGGATTCTGCTGGGTTGATGTGGAACCGTTTCCTAGTTGCCAGTTCCAAGTTGTTATCGTTCCATTGTCGACCGTAGAAAGGTCTGATAGAAAAGTTGTTTCAAAAAGGCAAGTGTCATTAGCGGTAAAAGCTGCCGTAGGCGCAGGGTTTACAGTTACGCTTCCAGTTCCAAAACCAGTACAACCAGTAGAACTTTCTAAAGAAAGAGATACATCGTATGTGCCCGGTGCGCTATAAACCAGAGATGGATTAGTGTCAGTGCTTAATTGTTGGACTAAATCCCAGTTCCATGCCGTTATACTATCAGGAGCCGAAATGCTAGAGAAATCGCTGAATTGGGTTATACCTCCCAAACAAACATCCGTGCCTATAAAGTTCACGACTGGGGTAGGGTTGACGAAGACTGTGACTGTATCTGTGTTTTGACATAATCCCAAATTTACAGTCACAACATATTCGGTGGTGACAGATGGATTGGCCAACGGTGAAGCCGCATTTGCATTATCTAAACCAGTGAGAGGGAACCAAGAATAAGCGTCTCCGCCAGTTGCGTTCAATTGAACTGTGTCAAACTCACAAATTGTAGCGGAAAGTCCTGCATCTACAGCAAGCGGTTGAATTTGCAAGGTGTCTTGCGATTGGTATGTGAAAGTGCAACCATTGTTGTCCTCTAATATCAGAGTAGGAATGTAGGTTCCAATTTGAGAATATGTGTGCGTGGTAATCTCGCCCGATCCAAGGTAACCATCACCAAAATCCCAAGTGTAAACATTCACATTTTCAGCTTCAGAGGTAAAGGTGATATCGTAGGGAGGGCATCCGATTGTATCTGGGAAAAAGTCAAATTCACCTGAAGGACCAGATAATTCAATAAGGTCTGGTTCAAAAATGGTGTCAGTACATCCGTTGCTATTGGTTACAACCAAGAAAACCGAGAATAGACCAGACTCGGTGTAAATATGTGATGGGTTTTGAAGATTGGAAGAGCTGCCATCTCCAAAGCTCCAAAACCAAGAAATAGCATCGGTCGAACTTAAATCTGTGAATCCAACAAGTAGAGGCGGGCAAAAAGCGAAGGTGGGAAAAGCCGAGAAATCTGCATCAGGATGCTGAATGTCAAGAAGAGCAATCTCAGTTATTGAGCTATCGCAACCATTTGCATTAAAAGCTGTGAGAGTGACACTGAACGTTCCTTCAAAACTGTAATTGTGAGTTGGGCTTACGTCAGTAGATGTACCTCCGTCTCCAAAATTCCAAAGATAATTTACCGCGTTGCCGGTTGAGTTGTTGTTAAACGTAAATACATCGCCTATGCAACCAATGGTAGTATTTACAGAAAACGCAGGGCTAGGATAAGGAATGTAATTAACCAAATCTGGTTGCTCGAGGATGCTGGTGCAGCCTCCAATATCAGTGATAGTAAGCGATACATCGAATAATCCAGCATCTTGGTAAACGTGAAGCGGATTCGAATCTGTAGATGTGTTTCCATCGCCAAAATCCCACAACCAATCGGTTACCGTACCAGGTGGGTCTGTTAAATCTGCAAATTGAACTGAAAGCGTCTCGCAACCAAAAGTTGTGTCTATCCCAAAATTGATAACCGAACCAGTTACGGTTACCAGATTTGGTTGGGAAATAGTGTCGGTACAGCCATTAATGTCAGTAACAACCTGAGAAACAGAGTAGGTGCCAATCTCTGAATAAGAATAAGTAGGATTTTGCTGCTGTGAGTAGGCATTCCCATCGCCTAAGTAATACTCCCAAGAAATGGCATCTACACTTTCGTCTGTAAATACAACATCCAGAGGACCGCATCCTTGTGTGTTTGCTGCACTAAAACCCGCCTGGAGTTCAGTTACATGAACAGTGTCTCTAGCAGAATCTACACATCCAGAAGTGTCGTTTGAAGTATTGATATGGATAATGTAAAAACCAGGGTCTGGAAATGTGAGCGTAAGCGGATCGTCTGTACTCGTAGTGTTGTCGGGTAATTGCCAGCTCCAATCTGTATAGCCATAAGATTGATTATTGAATGTAAACGTGTTAGGTTGATCACAATCGAACGAATAATTTAATGACGCAATTGGTGGCGACACATAAATCATATTTAATACCTCAAGCGTATCTGAACAACCGTTGTTTAAGGCAATTAGCGTGACGTTAAAGTGCCCTGTGTCTTGGTATTCGTGAGTAGGAAACTGCTCAGTTGAAGACTCGCCATCCCCAAAGTTCCAAAACCAGTCTGTAGTGTTGGTTGATAAATCTGTAAAGTCAATTTCGCCAGGACAAATTACCGTGTCATTGTCTAAGAAATTGGCATTAGGGGGAGTGTAAACGAAAATGTAGTTGCTCCTAATAAGCGTGTCTGTACATCCCAAGTCATTGGTAATTACAAGGCTTATGTCAAATATTCCAGTATCGGCATAAACGTATGTTGGGTTTTGAAGGGTTGAAGTTCCGCCATCACCAAAGTCCCATTCGTAATTGACAATCGTAGACCCTGAAATACTAGCATCGGTAAAATTCACATCCAACGGCTGACAAAACCCAAAAACGTCTGGAAGAAAATCTGCTTGGGTAACCGACACATTTATATAGCCTGACTCTGTTACTGTATTGCTACAGCCAGCAGAGTTAGTGGCCGTTAGGCTTACGTTAAATACACCATTATTTGCGTAAACATTTAGTGGGTTTTCATCTGTGGAAATATTTCCGTCACCAAAACTCCATATATAATCAAGTGGTCCGCTACCGAGCGAGCCGTTTGTAAACTGAACCGGAAATGGCGTTTCGCAGCCAGCTGTAACATCAGCAGTGAAATCAACGAAAGGAATTTCTCCGACTGTTATATAACCTGCTTTCACTTCAGTTCCTTGACATGACGAGCTGTAGATGGCGTTTAACGATACCTCATACGTTCCCGGTGTACTATATAAATGAGTAGGGAACTGATTGGTAGAAGTATTTCCATCGCCAAAATCCCATTCCCAACTTGTTGGGGTAGGGGATGAAATGTCAACAAACGAAACTTGGTTGCCCAAGCAAGGCGAAGTGTTATTTGCAACGAAATCAATTGAAATATTATCAACGATTTCAATATAATCTGGTGCAAGCAGGGTATTGCTACAACCGAGGTCGTCAATTACCGTAAGGCTAACATCAAAAGTTCCTGGCGCGCTGTAGGTATTGTTCGGATTAGTTCCATTGGATGTGTTACCATCGCCAAAATCCCAGATATATGAAAGCGAGCCAGTTCCTCCAAAAGAAGTATTGGCAAAAGCTACATCTGAAGGAGGGAGGCATGTTATTGTTGGGTTACCAGTAAACTCGGCAGTAGGTGCGTTATCATTTGACTCAATGATATCGGCAAACGACATGTTAGCAGCGCAACCATTTGCATCTACCAATAGAAGCGTAACATCAAAAACACCTGGGGTTGTGTATAAATGTGACGGGTTTTGATCTGTTGAGGTTCCACCATCTCCAAAATCCCAGGACCAAGATGCAATTGGAGAATCACCACCAGCCGACAAATCGGAGAAGCTTACCGTAAAAGGATAGCACCCAATATTTTGCGAAGGAGATATATCAGGGGTTGGAGGGGTAAAAACGGTAATAAACCCTGTTTTGATTTCTGTTTCCGTGCCTCCAGATCCAGTTGTAGTTAGTGTTACCGTATATGTGCCAGGGTTAATATAGCTGGCAGATGGATTTTCAGAAACCGAAGTGTTGCCATTTCCAAGGCTCCATTGGTATGTGAGACCAGAGCCAGTCGATAAATTTTGGAAATTCACAATTAGCGGACTACAACCAGATGTTGTTGGCGCGGTAAAATCGGCTGTTACCTGTCCGTACCCAACTACACTACAAAGTAGGAGCGAAATGCACAGTATTGTCTTACCCAAACTTTGTAGGTTCTCTCTCATTCTTATCATATACTGCACGTGGCTACGAAAAATCATCGCGAAAGTTCCTTAAATCTTAAATTAATTCGAGTCATACCTAAGCTTCAGTTTCTACTACTTTTGTAAGGATAGACCATGCGTAAATGATAAAGTTGTTTCCTATTCGACAAACGTTCATATTTCTCCTTCTAGCAGTAGGTCCGTTGTTTTCTAACGCGCAATTGGCCGATAAGCTAGTTGGGCAGAGAAGAGATGTTGTTCAGGTTTATCTCAGCCCGTATCGGATAATAGATTATAAAAAAGAACGGGTAGTTCACAATATTGAATCTGGAATTCATCAAACGGTACTTTATGAAGCTGATACTTGCACTAAATTTTATTGGGCAGTTACCCCAGATAAGATTGACAAGTTTAAGTCTATGCTACTAGATGCTGGGTACTCTGCAAATGCTACTGGGTTTGCTAAAGACAGCCTAGAATTACTTGTCAAGCCGCTGAATTCTGGAAAGGCAACACTTTTCATAGCCTCAATTTCGGAAAACCTAATTGGTGATCGGAACCTAGCTGGAACTCCAGTAGTGAAAAAGCAAGTCGCTTATTTGGAAGAATTGCCGCTGTTGCAACAAGCAATATTGGCTGAAGAAAGAGATTCAACGGCCAAACCACCTAAAGATCCATCTCGGCACTGGGTAGGTGGCAAATATGGCAACGCAAGTATTTTAGGTTGGTAGAAAATCGTTTTTAAATGCGGCTTCAGTTTCGACTTTTAATTTCACTTTTTATTGGAATTTCTATGGTTGGGTGTCAAGAACCAATTATCGAATTCCCGCAAGAATCGAATGAAGATCCGGTAAACGTTTCTGATTTTAGAATTGTTTCGTACAACATTCATGGAGGTAAAGGTCCAAACGGAGAAGGCGACTTTAGATCAAACCTACAATCCTTTCACGATTTGCTGCAAGGAGAGTCTATCGTTTGTATGCAAGAAGTAGAGCCAGATTGTTGGCCTGCGATTAAATCAATTTTTTCTGATTTCGAATATCGATACTTCGTTCCACAGCTATCAACCAAATTCGGAACTCACAAGGAAGGCGGAAATGCCATTCTTTCTAAATTTCCCATCGCTGCTTATGAAAACCGGCTAATTCAAACCGACCCTGGCGGAGATAAATGGGAGCGAAAAGCATTGTATGTACGCGTTTATATTGGATTAGATCATCACTATCTAAACCTATTTCATTACCACAATACTTACAACTGGCATGAGAGTAATTCTGCTTCAGAAAAGGCGGGAATTGAGCGATTTATCAATTACGTGAATTCAAAACAGCTAAGTAATTCTGAATTGAATGTGCTGGCTGGAGATATGAACCTTAGTAAAAGTGATTGTGATCAAATAATATCAAATCAAGAATTTCCAAACTCGGTTTATTCATGGGTTGATCATATTTATAGTAGCGGATTAATGCTTTCTAGCGGACATTACAGTACATATGAGCTAAACCTTTCAGATCATCAGGCAGTTTGGTCCGTTTTATGTAATTCAGATTGCTAAATTTCTTGCGAAACACTCAAAGCACTGTTTCGTTTAATCTTAATATCATAGTTTCGTAACATGAAGAATCTTATTGTAATAATGACTGTTTTTATGAGCACAACATTGTTCGCTCAGGAAAACGAAAGTGCACTTGATTGGAACACAAATTTGATCGAAGCCGTTGATAAATCAATAGCTGAAAAGAAACCGTTGCTTATGTTCTTTACAGGAAGCGACTGGTGCGGATGGTGCAAAAGATTACAAGCTGAGGCGTTCTTCAAGCCGGAATTTGCCAAATGGGCAAAGGAGAATGTTATTCTCATGGAGCTCGATTTTCCTAGAAGGTCTGCTCAAACAGAAGAGATAAAACAACAAAACATGAATATGCAGCGCATGTTTGGGGTTAGAGGATATCCTACAATTTGGTTTGTAAACCCAACCAAAAATGGATCAGAAATTAATTTTGGTAAAATTGGTTCTACAGGATATGTAAAAGGGGGCGCAGAAGCTTGGATTGAAACGGCTGAGAAAATTCTAGCTAACCCACAACCGTAGTATGTTGAAAACCAATTCAACTTCTGATTTATATCATTCAGAATTTGAACTACAATTTCCCACTTTGCGCCAGCCAATAGTTGGTAGTTTGAATCGCAGAGAGAAACAATGAAGAAAGTAAGGAGGGGAGATAAAAAACTAGGCGTTGTTCCAGAATTCATGGGAACATATGTGGCGCCAAAAGCACAATATTTTCAGGATAAAGCAGCATTTGATGAAGCAGTTGGCCTAGACTTCATTACTCATGCTAACGAGACCACCCGAAGAGGCGAGAAATTTTTAGCAGCTCTTTCGCACGGAACATCACCATCTGGTGCGTACAAATACATTCTAGACAACTTCGATAAACTAAGTAAGCCAGAGCTGATAAGATTCACGTTTGTTAATTCTAAACTTAGAAGACAGCGAGGACTTAAAGAGGTAACTGACGCAATTGCTTTTCTAAAAACACTTTTGGCCTCTGGTAAAATTGAGAAAGACCAAATTTTAGGTCGAAGTCTCAATCGAGACGACATGGAGGAGTACAGCCGAGCAATGAATGTCAAACTCCGCAACTATCTAAAGACCAATGGTAAGGAAGGATTGGACTATATGTTTATTGCCACCGATACGGCTGGAAGAGTTGCTGGGATTACCCGCTATTCAGAGGCATTTGAGGTTGAAGAAATTGGTTGTGTGGTTCACGATAGAGGCGAGAAAGAATTAACCCTAACACCGTTTTTCATAAAGAAAACAAAGCGAATAGCTTTCTTAGCCACTAAGGCTGAGAAAAGAAGAGCACTTGCTTGGCTTTATTATCGCTGGGGAAAGCATGACGAAAGCCCAAGTTTCTTGCGGTTTATGGATGACGTTGAGAAGCGCCTTGCTGTTTTCATTGACGACAAGGCCCTTACTTGGCCTCAAATAAAAGTTGGGCGAGAAACACCTTACGGAACAAGCTATATTAAGATTGATTTAGCCAAGCCTTATAATCCATCAGTAGTCACAAAATTGCCTGTAGTTCTGCTTATTCACGGTTTTTTGGGCCTCAATTCTTACGATGGTTTGCTAACAGCGATACCGACAAAAAAGTATTTAGCGGCAGCTATGCATTACGGTTCGGTGCCAACCGATTTGCCTATAAGAGAATACTCAAAGCACATTGTGCAGAATATTAATGCTGTAGTTGACCATTTTGGTAAAGCTGGACACCCAGTTTACATTTTTGATCATTCAATGGGAAATATTTATTTCCAGATGATTGAAGCGTCACTAAATGAGTTGCCAGCAATTCAAAAGTATTTGAGAGGAAGGATAGGGGCCAACCCATTCTTTGGCGAAGAAGCCAAGCACGCAGCCATCGGTTTTCTCGATAACGTTATGTTGCCATCTAAACAAGGGGCTGCAGAAAAGGCGTTGTTCTACGCAGCTAGAAGGGTAATTCCGTGGGACTCTAAAGTAGGAGTACGAAACCGAGGAATTGGACTTTCTGAGTGGCTTATTAGCAAAGATGGCTCAATAAGAGATAGAGTTTGGAAGGCAACTAAGGGTAGAATATTACAACTAATGAGCAGCTTAGGGTCCTTGCCACACCTAAACAGGATTCCGATTGAGCGTGCGTTAAATAGGTTGCCAGCCAAGATTTTTGCAATACAAGTTCATTCCGCCCTAATTGAATCCAAAGCTTTTGATAAGCAAAAAGGTCTTCCAAATATGGAGGCGCACGACATACCAGTTCTTATTCTGAAGAGTGAACGTGATTCTGTAGCTAAATATGTCGCAAGAGTTTATGATGACAGCCATGCTCAAGTAATCGATATCACCGACTTAGACGAAAGAGACCTCTTCAGAGAGCATCTATACCACATGGTAAATCCGTTGTTAACAATGGTGGTTATTGACGAGTTTATATCGAAGGTAGAGCGTGCTGAGGCGGAAGGAAATGGGTCTTCCAAAATGAGCGCCTAGTGTCAGTTCATTCGTTCCTTGTTTCAATTCTAGTTCTTATTGCTCATGTAGCTTTTTCTCAAACCACCTCGTTTGATTCAGAAACGCATGCACTAGAACCAAATTATTCGGAAGGATCGAGTTGGTCAGCTTTACCTTTTAGAGAGGACGTGGCAGATGGAATTCCCAAAAATGAATCTTGGATTAGCGACAGTCTGAAAGAAGTTGACGTTTTCTACGTGCATCCAACCATTTACCAAAAGGGTCCTCTTTGGAATGCTGGCTTGGACATGAAAAAGATTAACAAAAAAGTAGATAAATATCCAATTAGATTACAAGCAAGTGTATTTAACGCTGCTTGTAGGGTATATGCGCCAAGATACCGGCAAGCGGTAGTAAGCGTATTCTACAAACCGTCTGAGGATGGAGAACGGGCGCTTGATTTTGCTTATCAAGACGTAAAAAGAGCGTTTGAATATTACTTAGAGCACTACAACAACGGCAGACCTTTTATTATTGCTGGACACAGCCAAGGTACTCACCACACGAGAAGATTATTACAGGAGATGATTGACACCACCGGCTTAAAAACTCAATTGGTGGCAGCATATGTAATTGGTTTTACGATTAATGAAGAAATGTATGCCAACCTAAAAATGTGTTCAGCACCAGAAGAAACAGGTTGTTTGATTTCATGGATGAGCTACAAAGAGGGGTTTGTTCCCGAAGGAACATGGCACAAAACAACAGAAAGTATTAATCCACTTTCATGGAGTTTGGATACAAATCAAGTAATACGTACTGAGTACAATGGCACCATTGTGTTTGACCCTAAGAAGATTAGAAAGAGAAAAATGGCGGTCCGAATAGCTGATATTGGTGGCAATGTTTTGTGGGTTGAAACAAAAGCCCCATGGTTTAGACTTATGAAAAATTTACACGTAGCCGACTACGGTCTTTTCTACATGGACATTAGAGAAAACGTAGAGCTGCGGGTAAAAAAGTACTTGGGTAAGTAAAACAGTTCTTGAACAGGATGTTTTAATCTAGCTCCAAGCTCAGAGTTATTCAACAACAAATTTCACCATGTTTTCTATCCGACCTTTTGCATCGGTTAGTCTTAGAATGTACATGCCTCGAGTAAGATTATGTACCTCTAGACACGAATCGTCTAAACGTTCTGAAAAGATGAGTTTACCATTGATGCTGAAAACTTCGGCAGAGTAAGTCTCGTCAATTCTAAGGTTATTTATGCAGAGAATGTCGTCAGCTGGTTGTGGAAAAAGAACTATATCGTTTTTGGAGGATGCTATTTCGTTTGTTCCAACAGTACTTACAGGAGGAACAGAAGAGTAAGTAAATCGAGCAGGGTTTCCAATACTATCGTACGCGTATTCTGCTATTGCAAGCATTTCTTCTTTTGCATGCCAAGAGTAGGAAACAGAAGTGTCAGAAGTATTGGAAAAAGTGGCCCACGGTGAGAATGCAAATAGTTTGTACTCTAGAATATCCGTTGTAAAATCTACAGTTTTGACCCTTAGCGCATCGTATGTTCCGGTTGGCGTTATTAGCGTGCCGTAGGCATCGGTTGTGTCATAAACATGACCTGTGTGGGTTAGTTTAACCCTGTTTACTGGAATTGGCAATGGAAGTCCGGCTCCACTGGCCTCTGTAATAAAAGCATAGGTATCATCAAAAAAGCTTCCATATGTCCTTGGAAATTCGTGAAGAGTAAGGGCATCTGAGAAAGGAGATTCAATTTGTTCTCCTGTGGCCAACAAATCGCCAGCTGCGCCCGTAGTAGTCATGGTATTTACGTCATGCTCAAAAAACAAGTAAGAATCTGCAGCGCCAGTCATCGCATAATTTGAAGAAGGGAAAGTGCTAGCGAATGCCGTGGAATTGACCGAAACCACCGTGGTAGTGGCTGTAGAATCATTAACAGCGTTAGAAAAATCCCATGTTTGATTGGCGCCAGCGCCACCTGGTCCATAAGCGGGAATTGTATCGTTGTACCGAACAATTACATCACCAATTTCTGTAAGATCTGTGGACAATAAACTTATTTGAGCATTTGAGTGCTCATTTATTGCAAGGCAAAAAATAGCGGCTAGGAATAGAGTAGATGTTTTTTTCATGTTCGGATTGATTCTGAAATTCAAAGGTATGAGTTAGAGACAAAGATTGAAACAGATGATGAATTATTCGATGCATGCATTGTTTTATATACCTTGGTTGCATGACAAAAATTATTATTCCATTCCTGTTTCTGAGCTTGTTTGTGACTTCAGCTTTTGCTCAGGGTACGTTGGTTGAAGACACAATTATTCTTCATTTAGACTTTGATGATATTGATGTGCTGCTGCAGGAAAACGGTTTGCCGCTTGGTTTACTTCCTACAGATTATGAGGTGGATGTGCATAGGGTTGTCTACACTACTCCAGATGTAGATGGGTCTCCCACCACAGCATCTGGGCTAATTTGTTTGCCTTCGCAGGATAGCTGTGCATTACCAATGATGGCCTATTTGCACGGGACCAAGGTGAAAAAGGACGACACTTTTTATTACTTGAACGGAGAATGGAGTTTGGGAGTAATCACTGCTACATCTGGTTACGCTATGTGTTTGCCAGATTATTTAGGGTTAGGAAATAGCCCTGGTATTCATCCGTATCAGCATGCACAATCTGAGGCTACAGCTTCTATAGACATTCTAAGGGCTTGCAGAATCATTTGCGATGAACAAGGAATTCCGCTTAATGACCAATTATTTTTGGTAGGGTATTCTCAAGGCGGCCATTCAGTTATGGCCACTCACAGGATGATTCAAGAAGAACTTTCAAATGAGTTTACAGTTACGGCTTCTGCACCAGGAAGCGGACCGTACGATATGTCTGGTGAGCAACTTGATATGGTTGCTTCTTTCGATCCGTACGCACAACCAGGATATCTTCCATATCTCATTCAATCTTACCAGCACGTCTATGGTAATTTGTACGATTCAATCCAGCAGATTTATATTCCGCCATACGATGTAACACTTCCTCCATTGTTAGATGGGAATTACACTATGGGGCAATTAAACGCAGCCATGCCATCTGTGCCACGCCTCATTTTTCAGCAAGAATATCAGGATGCTTTTTTCTCGGACACATTGCATCCCGCATTTCTGGCATTAAAAGACAATAATGTTTACAATTGGGTTCCTGAAGCGCCTGTAATGTTTAACTATTGTAGGAGTGATGAAGAGGTAACTTACTTGAATACCGTAGTGGCTTCAGAATACATGATAAATGCAGGGGCGCTTGACATTCAAGTGATAGAACGAGATACGGCATTAGGGCATTTCGAATGCGCTCAGCCTTCTATCCTATTTTCTAAGCTGTGGTTTGATGTCATGGCTAATTTTTGTGGCGAGGATAACACAAGTATTGATAACTCGAATGAATTTGTGTCTATTGGGGTTTATCCAAATCCAGTTACTAATGGTCTGATTCAGTTCGATAACCAAGAACCTATGGACGTACGCGTACTAGATTTGAGAGGTAAACAACTCATTTCTAACGCCAATATCAAACCAGGTGGTTCGCTCAATCTTAAGGGGCTAAAGCCGGCTATTGTTTTGTTGCAAATGCAGTTTGAAGAAAAGGTGGTTACCCAAAGATTGGTAATCCAGTAGCTTGAGAAGTTTCGGCTTTTTGTGTTTTGTATAAATAGATTAACGTTTTCGAATCGGACTCGTCAGGTTTGTTGTAAGGCGCAAAACAAAGCAAGTGATCTTCCTAATAGGATTGAATAAAAATCCGATTTCTTCACTTCACAAATGGGAGAATACAGGAAGGTACTGGCCAAATCTGGTCCATTATTTTACCATTCAACAATCGTACATTCGCTAACCTATCATTCCCCCTATTATGAAAACCATCCTAGTTTACTTCCTCTGTTCACTTCTTACGATTGCTGGCTTTGCACAGACAAGCATTTATGTGCGCAACAGCACGTGGCAAGACTTTGAAATAGAAGCAGCTCAGTTCGGCACTTTTAACATGAGTAATTCAGAATGGGCCGTTGCCGACCCAGTGGTGCGAGGTTGGATAGAATCTACTGGGCAAGAGGTTTTGACCGTGAACAGAACAAACAGCGCTGTACCAGAAGGAGATACGGCCTTTTTTGATATCGGTTTGAATGGTGCCACAAACACCCTGACAATTAAGTTGAGAGTTATTGGAATAGCAGGTGGCACCACGCTGGATTTTACAATAGATGGAGCTGGTTTTTCAATTCCATTCTTTAATGATGGGCTGTTTCACGAAGTGCAGACAACATTAGCAGGGAAGGACGTTGTTCTGAAATTTAAAGCAGATAATGATGATTCGAACATGGACAGAAACATTCGTTTCGCAATTCATGATTTACCAGTTTATCAAATTGAAGAAGAGGATTATCAGGACCCAAATGTTCTGAACGTGATGTACTACAATGTTCAAATGATAACATTCGGGATTTCAGGTATGGCGCAGGCTTCAGATAGGGGCGCTTTACTTCCTGCGCAAATCTCAGCACATCAAGACGTTGTAGCTTTTTCCGAAGCTTTTGATGATGGACCAAGAGAGGATGACCTGACTCCCGCTATGACAGCCGCTGGTTTTCCATATCGAACAACCATTCTCAATGCACCAGGATTAATACCAATTCCAACAAATGGCGGTGTTATCATTTTCAGTAGGTGGCCAATTGAGGCTGAGGATGAAATTGACTTTGCCGAATGTGGACAGGCTGCTCAAGATTGCTTGGCAAACAAAGGAGTAAAGTATGCGAAGATCAATAAAATGGGAAAGCGGTATCACGTCTTTGGAACACACATGGACGCTGGTTCGGGCGCTGACGATACGTACGCTAGAAGAACCCAAATGGCCGAGATACGAGACTTTATAGCAGACCTAGAAATACCAGAAAATGAAGCAGTCATATTTGGTGGAGATTTCAATACAGATCCTATCGATTCTGATAACGATTATCAAGCTTTCTTAGATACGATGAACCCAATTATTCCGCAGCATATTGGCTATTTTGAATCTAATTTTAATGACGATTTTGGAAAAATCATTGACCATGCTTGGGGAGATAGGACACATTTGGTTCCGCTGTCCATTACCAACGAGATTATCACCATTCGAAGTTTAGACCCCATTTTGTGGGATATTTCTGAATTCAGTGATCACCGGTGCATTCTCGGTAGGTACGTCTATCCAGATATTGAAAAATTAGGAGGAGACACACTGATTTGTCCTGGAGAAAACCTTTCACTTTCGGTGAATACAAATCATCCCGTTACTTATCAGTGGATAAAAGATGGTACGGAATTAACAGGCGAGACAGATGCGAATTTGGAATTTTCAAGTGCGTTAGAATCTCAAACTGGGAATTATTCCTGCCTAGTTAGTTACGATGTGATTTACGGAAATTGGACCGATTCCATCACTCCATTATTTTATCTAGATGGACCCGATACGGTTGAGGCTAGGTTGAATTTCGACTTTGGCGAGGTTGTGATTGATGATTTTCTATGTCATGTTGGAATTCAAGAGACGGGTGCGAAATATTGGAGTATTCAACCAAACCCAGCTCAAGGAATATTAACCATCACATTTCCAAATAAACATGAACAAGCGTTGATAAATCTTTATTCCGCCAAGGGAAATTTAGTTCGTACTGCTCAAATTATTAGTGGGTCACAGCTCGATATTTCATCGCTAGATGCCGGAATTTACATTGCAGAGCTTCGTTTGCAAGAAGAGTCATTTCATCAACGATTGGTTGTTTATTGATTTCTATTTTCTCTGGTAAAACTTGTCTTTGCACAGGGTAGTTTTATCGCATAGTTTAAAAACATGCTTTTAGTAATTACCACCTTACCAAGACCGATTATCTATATGATAATTCTGTCCTTGGCGTTTCTATTAACCCTGTGGGTCAGAAGATTCATACATCGTTTTATAAGCAAAAGCTCCCTTCATTTAAAGGTTGATCCAACTAAGTACAATTTCATAAAGAATGCTGCTTCGCTCATCATTTTTTCGCTGGCGCTGTTTTTTATCATTTACTCCGTACCCGAATTACGCTCTTTAGGAACAACACTTCTTGCCTCAGCCGGTATTGCTACGGCTGTTCTAGCGTTTGCTTCTCAAGCAGCTTTATCAAACATTATTAGCGGCATTTTTATCGTCATTTTTAAACCATTCAGAGTAGATGATATGATTCGGTTGGAAGGCGATAAAGCGGGGGTTGTGGAAGACATTACCCTACGTCATACAGTCATTCGAGATTTTCAAAATCAGCGAATAATTGTGCCGAATGCGGTTATTAGCGACCAGACTATTATTAACGCGCACATCGGAGACGAGCGCATGAAACGCCAAGTCTTCTTTGGAATCAGTTACGATAGCAATATTGATAAGGCTTTTCAAATAATAACAGAAGAGGCGGAAAAGCATCCGTTTTTCTTAGATGGTCGAAGTCCTGAAGAAAAAGCTAGTGGCACCCCAGCTGTTAAATGCAGAGTAATTGGATTTGGAGACTCTTCGGTTAATTTAAGAGCCGATGTTTGGAGCAATTCCCCAGAAGAATCTTGGGAAATATTTTGCGACCTAAACAAAAGTGTCAAGGAGAGATTTGATAAAGAAGGAATTGAAATTCCGTTCCCATATCGCACGGTAGTTTATAAGACTGATCTTCCTAAGAATGGCTAGAAAACGCAGAAACCATAAAAAATCTTCTTCCAAGGCCGGTTTGCCACCTGGCACACTTGTCCTCCTTGGCAACCAGCGAGAAGAGCCCGTAACGATTGAGTTGATAGATTACTCAGAGCTAGAAACCGCTGAGATTGAAATAATCCGCGTTGAAGATTTACAAGAGTCTTTACAGACTTCAACAGTGTCTTGGGTCAATATCCATGGAATTCATAACACGGATGCTATAGAAGCTATAGGTAAGGTTTACAACATTCATAACCTTGTGTTAGAGGATATTCTGAACACTGATCATCGACCTAAGGTAGAGCCATTTGAAGATTATGTCTTCTTCACCATGAGAATGATGTGGTATAATGAAGACAACGAATTAGAGCACGAACAAATAAGTATTGTTTTTGGGAAGCCCTACGTATTATGCTTCCAAGAAAGAAAAGGCGATATTTTTGACCCAATTCGTGAGCGAATCAGAACTGATTCGGGACTCATTCGCAAAAAAGGGTCAGACTATTTAGTTTATCGGATAATTGATAGTGTGGTGGATAATTATTTCATCATAATTGAAAAAATTGAAGAACGAGTGGAGGATTTGGAAGATGCGATTTCTGCGGATACCGATGAGGATCACATGCGCACTATTCAGCATATGAAGCGCGAAATCATCACTCTAAAACGTGCGTTATTGCCGCTTCGGGAAGCCGTTTCTGGACTGGAGAAAGGAGTAACCGATTTGGTTGACCCAGAGAATGAAAAGTATTTTCGCGATGTATATGACCATCTTCTTCAGATATCTGAAAATTTAGAGACCAATCGCGAGGTACTTTCGGGCCTAATGGACATGCATGTTGCCAATATGAGCAACCGAATGAACCAAGTTATGAAAGTGCTTACAGTAATCGCGTCATTGTTTATTCCGTTAACATTCATAGCTGGTATTTATGGAATGAACTTCGATAATATGCCAGAACTTCATTTTAAATATGGCTATTTCGGAGCCTGGGGATTGATGATTACAGTTTTTATCGCCATGCTTATTTTCTTTAAGAAAAAGCGGTGGTTTTAGGTCTGTGGATAACTGATTAATCCAAGCCGATTTTTTAACATTGATAATGGTTTACTTTAATTGACTAACCAATACCGTCCTAAACGATGAAAAAAGAGAAGTAGTGTTCGAGTATCCCAA
>CALCGD010000084.1 GCA_937900875.1 uncultured Flavobacteriales bacterium | reverse complement strand
GCAGATAGTTTGGCGCAAGTGGTGCAAATGGATGAGATTGATATCGTTCTCACGGCACTTGTTGGATACGCTGGTTTGCGACCAACCTTGGCTGCTATCGAAGCAGGAAAACACATCGCTTTAGCCAATAAAGAAACGCTAGTTGTGGCTGGTGAAATAGTAACAGACCTCGCAAAGCAGAAAGGTGTGAACATCTATCCTGTTGATAGCGAGCATTCGGCCATTTTCCAATGTTTAGTAGGTGAGTTTCACAATCCAATTGAGAAGATTTATTTGACTGCTTCAGGCGGACCATTCCGTGGTCAAACGCGTGAGCAATTGGCCTTGGTTACAAAAGCACAGGCCTTAAAACACCCTAACTGGGATATGGGCGCAAAGATTACCATCGACAGCGCCAGCATGATGAACAAAGGTTTGGAGGTAATTGAAGCTAAATGGTTGTTCGGATTGAAGAATGAGCAAGTTGATGTGATTGTGCACCCTCAGAGCGTCATTCACAGTATTGTTCAGTTTGAGGATGGAAGCATGAAGGCGCAGATGGGGTTGCCTGATATGAAACTGCCTATTCAGTTTGCATTGGCATTCCCAAACCGCTTGAAATCGGACTTCCCACGTTTCAACTTTCTAGATTACCCACAGCTCACTTTTGAGCAACCAGATAAAGACACATTCCGAAACCTCTCATTGGCATTTGAGGCATTGAAACAAGGCGGAAACATGCCTTGCATTCTGAATGCGGCAAACGAAATTGCCGTGGATGCCTTCCTGAAAGACAAGGTGAGTTTCCTCGGGATGTCTGACATTATTGAACAAAGCATGCAACGCGTGGCTTTCATAAAAAAACCTAATTACAACGACTATGTGGCAACAGATGCGGAAACTCGCAGGTTAGCCCTTGAAATAATCAACTAATGGATATTCTAATACAAGCATCTCAGTTCTTCCTGAGCCTATCTATTCTTATTGTGCTGCACGAATTCGGGCATTTTATTACTGCCAAGTCATTCGGAATGCGCGTAGAGAGTTTCTACCTCTTCTTCAATCCGTACTTCTCACTTTTCAAAAAGAAGATTGGCGATACTGTTTACGGCATAGGATGGCTCCCATTGGGTGGCTATGTGAAGATAGCCGGGATGATTGACGAAAGCATGGACAAAGAGCAAATGGCTAAGCCTGCTGAAGAATGGGAATTCCGCTCAAAACCAGCTTGGCAACGACTAATTGTGATGATTGGCGGAGTAACGGTAAACGTAATCTTAGCCGCCCTGATTTATTGGATGGTGCTCTTCGTTTATGGCGAAACTTACCTGCCAACAGCCAATGCCAAGTATGGTATTATGTGCGATTCTCTCGGCTTAGAAATGGGTCTCCAAAACGGAGACAAGATTATTTCGGTGGATGGAAATGAAGTGAAGAACTTCTCTCGTGTTTCTATGGAAATCATTCTGAATGAAGCGAAAACCGTTCAGGTTGAGAGAAATGGCGAACCAGTTGAGGTCTCTATTCCATCAGAGTTAATGAGCGAATTGATGAACGATCCGGGTTTTATTAATCCGCGAGTTCCTTTCCATGTGGCTGATTTTTCAAAGGGTTCGGTTGGCAAAGAAGCGGGCTTCCAAAAAGGCGACATAATTGTCGGATTGAATGATAGTTCGACCGTCTATTTCGATGCTTTTAAAACTGCATTGCAAGCCTATAAATTAGAGGAGGTGAACGTGAATATCCTGCGCGATGGCAGTCCAATGTCCATCGCTGTAACTGTTCCTGAAGATGGCATATTGGGCATTGCTCCTAACGGAAACCTTACTGAATTCTTTGAATTGGCAGAGCTTAAATACAGCTTTTTCGAAAGCTTCCCGAAGGGGATTGAAAAAGCAGGAATGACGTTGGTGAACTACGTGAAGCAACTGAAGTTACTCTTCTCTCCAAAGAACAAAGGCTACGAAAGCTTAGGTGGTTTTCTCACCATCGGCAGCATCTTTTCTACCACATGGGACTGGCACCACTTCTGGAACATCACAGCGTTTCTAAGTATCCTCTTAGCGGTAATGAACATCTTGCCAATTCCGGCTTTGGATGGTGGACACGTTATGTTTTTGATTTATGAAATGATTACCGGTCGTCCACCGCATGAGAAGGTGATGGAAGTAGCGCAAGTTATTGGTATGGTTCTCCTTTTTGGTTTACTGATTTATGCCAATGGAAACGACATTTACAAGCACTTTATCAAATAAACATGACACGTTTTTGCGTCTTTATTTTTCTCCTTTTCCCTGTTTTGCTTCAAGCGCAAACAGAAATGTTTGGAGATGAGAAAGTGACGAAGACAGATCAGGATGTTTATGCAGAAGGGGTTGAAGAGGAGGCGAAAATTCTCATCATCCCATTCGAAAAAAAGCTCTTTTACTGCGATATTATGCGAGACCTTACCGAGGTCAATAAGTTAACGCAGCAAGAAATTTATGACCGACTTCGTAACGAAATTCAGCTAAGTCTAAAAGCTGCGTTGAAGGACAGTATGGAAACAGCTACTTTTCTAAATACCGACAGCATTACGGATGAAGACCTGATCAATATCTATGCTGTACTTGGCTACAAATTCGTTCCCGTTCCTGTTGAGGAAGAAGTAGACGAAAAAGGAAAGGCTAAAAAGGCAAAGAAGAAGGCCGAGCCCAAAAAGGAAGTAGGGGTTCGTAACGGGCAGGTTATTGCCGAGCGACAAGTGGTTGAACGTTACATGAGCGCCTACTTAAAAAGCCACGAAGTACTCAATCAGTTTTACGTTAATTATGGCATCAACAAATTCCTTTTCATCAACCAAATGGATGTGAAAATGGACTTAACCGACCCTGAAACAGCTTTCGTTGACCCACAGCGCCTTGTGGCTATCCATTACACCATTATGGATAAGGACGGAAATCAGATAAGCGGAGGATTAGCATCGGTCCCATTCGCTGGAACAGAAAGCCGTTTGAACTACATTATTGGAGGTAATTTCTACAAGCTGTGTGCCGAGGTTCTTGGATCTTTGATTGCCGCTCAGCAAAAAGAGGATGTGTCGCCCAAAAAGAAATAATTGCGCGGGTTACTAAACAAAGAGGCCCGATTGTACAGTTTATACAATCGGGCCTCTTCTATTTTAGCTTAGTTAGTCTTTAAATACAGCTCTTACCCTCAGCTTTTTGTCAGAGGTTCTTATACCACCATTACCAATTAAGTAAACGATTCCTTCAAGGTCTTGGTCAATTGGATTCTCGTAAAAAAGAACGTTTGAAGAAGTGAAAACCCTCAGGTTTCCTTCAGTTCTAGTAAGCTGTAACACAACTTCAGAAACAAGAGGTGATGATCCTTCTGATGGGTCAAAAACATACTTCACTTCTTCTACCCAATCACCTAGGTCAGCAATGGCAACTTCCAACTCCCACGTTTCGCCATATGTTGCGCTTGCAAACCGAGCACCAAGCACTTCTGGTTCGTCACTTAGCGAAATGCTTGATTCTCCACTTTCGTTCACTTCAACAAGATATTTCTTCATAATATGTGCATTCGTTTCTCCAGATAAGAAATCCACGTCATACGTTTCAGCGGTCAATAATTGGGCGCTTCCACTTAGGTATCCGCTGTAGCTGTCTTCCTTCGGATATTTTTTAATCCATCTAGAAAGGCCGAGGTTTTCGTTGATATGAGCTCTGTCCAAAAGAAGTGTTTCTGCTTGCGTAAAACTTGTTGGATCGGTCGGGTCCTCAGACACAGGATCTGGAACAAACTTGACCATAGAAATCTGTACTGTTGGGTCATCCATTGCAACTAAAACCAATTTGACTTCTTCTCCATTGTTTGAATTAACTTGTTTAAGGCGTGCCCGGGCCAAATCTGGGTCGTTCTCAACTACCCGCCCTTCTGGCAGTACAAAAATGCTGGCTCCCCATAGGTACGCTCCGTCTGCACCTCTTATTTCAATATCAAAGAGTTCATATTCCATTTCTGCACCCATCTCAAACTGAGGTGTTCTGTACTTCTGGTTTCCATTCCCGTTGGTGTTTTCCAATGGCAATTCGAACACTGTTGGCGGGGTTGTTTCGTTGTTTGTCAAAACCACGCTGCCACCTCCATCCTCAAGAATAGCGTCCAGCGGAACGTCTTCATCTGTCTTAGTGTTATTCAATCCAATAATTATTCGGTTGTTCTTAAATTTCACCGATGGCTGATTTCCAGCAGCTCCCAATCGGGCGTTTCCGTTGGTAGGAGTAGCTATCAGATTTGCGCCATCCGACATGTTACTGGTTATTTCTTCTTTACTACAGCCAGCAAGCAAAATTGCCGCTGCCACAATTGTCCAAAATGATGTTTTCATAATCTTTTAATTAGTGATGAGTTCAAAAATACCTTGCGACTATCCCTCTTTTTCTGTTTAGCCCATGAATGGTTGATGTGGCTTCATGAATGGCATAAAAAATGCCCCCGACCAAAAAACGAGTTCCATTTATCGAACGAAAAAGGTCGACAACATTAAATGCTGCCGACCTTTTTGGTCATTTATTTGTTTAGTAGGATTCGGGCGCTACATCATAGCTCTTCATTCCTCAAGGCATTTATGTAAGCCGCTCTAAGTCTGCCTCTTCCTCTTCTAGGTCCTTTAGCAAAATGGAGTGTGCCTTCAAGTTCGCCACCATCAGGGTTTAGATTTAAAATAACTCCTGAGTACGTGAATACTCTTAGGTTGCCTTCTACTCGCGTCAACTCTAAAGGAATCTCAACATTCCCAACATTCGAACCGTCTATTTCTTCCAGGACAAATCTTGCCGATTCAGCCCAATCACCTAAGTCGGCAACAGCAACCTCCATTTTCCATGATTCGCCAAACGATGCGGTTTCTATTCGTGAGCCTAAAATTTCTGGTTCATCGCTTATTTCTGAACTCACTTCGCCTAGCTCATTAACATCAACGTTGTATTTTCCAACTATCTGCGCATTGGTTTCCCCGGCAAGAAAATCGACATCATAAATGTTGCTGCTATTCAGGTAAATCGCTCCAGATACATTTGTTGGACCATTACCGCTCCAATCACGACCAATCCAACGAGAAATGCCTAAGGCTGGATTAAAATGCGTTTGCTCTAATGTTACTGGTTCAAATTCTACGACCGCTGTTGGGTCGTCTGGGTTTTCAGACACTGGATTCTGTAAGAACTTTACATCTGCTACCTGCTGTGTTGGATCATCTCCAAGAACAACTACAAGTCGAGAATTATCTTGAGCTCCTGAATCATCAAAATCCCAGCGACCAACTAGCCCAGTACGTTTAACTATTGGGTTATTCTCAACTGCTTTTCCATCGGCCAATACAAAAATGCTAGCTCCCCATAAATATTCACCTTGGGCGTCTCGTATTTCAATATCGAAAAGGCCATACTCAAAAGACTCAGCCATTTCAAACTGTGGCGTTCTGTAGCGTTGATTTTCATTTTCGTTAGTATTGCTTAAAGACAATTCAAGCACTGTATGAGGCGTTGTTTCTGTGTTTGTCAGAACTACGCTTCCTCCGCCATCCTCCAGAATAGCATCCAACGGAACATCTTCCTCTGTCTTAGAGTTATTTAAGCCAATAACTATCCGATTGTTTTTGAATTTGACTGACGGTTGATCTCCAGCACGACCTAAGCGGGCATTTCCGTTTGTTGGCGTGGCTACCAAACTTGCGCCATCCGACATGTTATTCGTTAACTCCTCTTTGCTACAACCAGCAAGCAAAAGTGCTGCTGCGGCAATTGTCCAAAATGATGTTTTCATGTTCAATCTTATTTAATTTGAGCTCAAAAGTACCCCCAACCTAAGCCTTTGTTCCTTTAGATCTCAGCAACGGACACTTTTACTCAGTAACAGATAAGAAGACACGCTAGAAAACGGAGTTTCGCCTAATTGAATTGATTTAATCTGTAAACGAGTCTTCTCTGTGCAATAGGAAAAAATGTAGGTGATAAAACAAAGCCCTACTTGGAAATTCCAAGTAGGGCTTTGTTTTGTTGTTTTATGTCTTTAGAGAAGCTCTGTTCTGCTGTTTGTTCTAACGGCCGTTCCTCTTGTGCCACTACCAAACAAATAAACAATTCCTCCTACCTCATTGCCCAATGGGTTGCCATTAAAAGAAAATTTGCCTGAGGTATATACTCGAAGGTTTCCTTCTGTTCTGGTCAAATGCAATGGCAGTTCAGCCACCAAAGGAGCTGGTCCTTCGCCTGGTGTAAAAACATAATTTACGGTTTCAACCCAATCGCCTAGATCGGCAATGGCTATTTCCAGTTGCCATTGTTCACCGAAAGAAGTGCTGCCTAATCGTGAACCAAGAACCTCTGGTTCATCGCTTAGTTCAGAGCTAACCTGACCATTTCCGTTAACGGTGACATTGTATTTGGCAATGATTTCAGGTTTCGCTTCGTCAGATAGGAAAGCTACATCGTAATTATTACTTCCATTTAGGTAAAGAGATCCTAACCCGGAGCTGCTCCCTATCCAACGCGAAAGGCCAAGATTCTGGTTCTCATGGGTTTTTTCAAAATATGTTGGTTCTGGATAGGTTACAGCGGTCGGGTCGTCTGGATTACCATAAATGGCTTCAGAAACGAATTTCACCTGACTTACTGCTTGTGCAGGGTCATCAGCAATTACAATTCTGAACGCGTCTGTTGCATCGAATTCAGCATCGGGAACGTCAAACGGAACTCCATGGTTTTTTCGAAAGCGAAGCAGCCTCGGAGCTTGTACAACGGGTCTTCCTGATGGATAAAGGAACATCTGCATTTCAAGTGTCTCACCTTCCCATTCATCAACGTATGTGTCTGCCGTAAGTGTAACATCAACCAAAGAGAAATACACGGTTTCACCAAAAACGAACTTGTCTCTTTCAGAACGGTAAATCCTTGAGTTGCCAAGACGCGTTAAGGGAGCCTCAATCGTTTCAAAATCGTCCATGTTTTCGTTTGGGTCATCATTATTTCCTGATGTAGAAGCACCTGACATTCGCATCGTTGCTGTAATGGCAACATGAGTCCATCTAGGGGGAACTTGTAGAATCATCCGTCCTTGGTTCTCTTGAAACCAGACGCCCGGTTGGTTGTTTGGATTACCAAAACGGGCATTACCGTTCGTAGATGTTGCAACTGAACTTACTCCCTCAGCTACGTTCTCCGTTAATTCTTCTTTGCTACAACCAGCGAGCAAAAGTGCAGCTGCAGCAAGTGTTAAAAATGATGTTTTCATGTTATTTATATGTCTATGATGACGCCAAAAATACCTTGAGCCCATGCCTAAATCTCCGTTTAACCCACGAGTGGTTGATGTGGCTTCATGAATGGTCTAACAAGCACCTCACAGCATAGGCGGAATTCCGTTCTTTGAGCCCGTGAAACGACTCATCCTTTCCGTTTTTCTGATTTTACCCCTAATAGGTTGGGCGCAGCATCCTTCCTATTGGGTTCTTAACCATGAACAGGGGTTACCATCGCTCAAAGTCTACGATTTAATGGAGGATAGCCTTGGTGTGATGTGGATTGGAACATCGGAAGGGCTAGTACATTACGATGGCTTATGGCTCAACACGTTGAGCGCAGTCGGCTCAGTGGCCTCGGACAGGAGTATGATTGTTGAAGATGTGACGGGCATTGTTTGGTCCATGAACTTTGCAGGGCAACTGTTTTGTTCTGACTTTGAACGGATGTGGATTGATACCATCATCACCCCTTTGTTTACCGATTTACCTATTGATATTCAGCAAGAAGGAGATTCGTTACTGTTTCTCACACGCAAGGAGCTGATTCTATACAAGACTAATGAGCGTTCCGTTTCAGTGATTCACCGCTGTTTAGAAAGCGAGAACATTTACGGAGCTTGCGGTTCCAGATACGTACAATCTTCTAGAGGGATACAGCGGACGGAAACTGGCGATTTAATTCATACAGGCGATCAACCTTCCTACAATATTTGCTCAACCAAATCGGGCGATTATTGCTTTTTCCACATAACAGGCCGTGTTGTTCGCCTCAATGGAAACATGCAAGAAGCCGTTGTAGAAAACCTACAACGAACAGAAGGTTCGTTTCCACGAATAAATAGCGTTCGAACCACTTCTGCTGGAACCTGGATTCTGACGTACGAAGGAGCCTATTTGGTAGAAAGGAATGAATGGTTTTTCCCGCAAGAAGCAATTTCTGATGTGGAAGAAGCCAAAGATGGCGCCACATGGTTTTCGACCTTAACGGATGGAATTCGGGTGGTTCCAAATCTGCAATTAAAACGGTTTGGGAAACAACCAAATGGTTTATCAACCGAACGTTTTAATCGTGTGCGAAAATTGCCAAATGGCAATATGGTGGTTTCCGATAATAGCGGAACCATATCGCTTATTCATCCTGTAAATGGGTTTGTAGCAAGCTTTAACGCTGATAACGCCAGAGAAAGTGAGGCGTTGGAAATAGACATAGTCAACAATCGCATACTCGTGGCTTTTGGAGACTTGTATCTGCTGGATGAGAAATTGAATTTGCTTGCAAAACAGAAAGGAAACTTCAAAAGCATCGCCATCAGCAGCAATAAAATTACGTTGGTTGATGCACGAGAACTTATTTCTGTGGCCTACAACGGAAGCTCATTTGGTGAGATTGATAAGGAAAAGGAGCCTGACAAGAAAGCGTTTCATCAAACATTTGCGGATAATGCTTATCGGACATGGAGCCTAAGTAGTTCGGGCGTACAAATAGACGGTAATCCGGTTGAACTGAACCTTTCTTCTAACTTGGGAACGGCATCGCCCAATGGTTTGGTTTTTCTTTCCAATAGAAAAGACAGCGTTGCCGTTTTTGAGGGAACAACTTTCCAAAATTGGTTGTTGGTTCCGCCCGAATTGAGGCAGGGAATGACGGTGAAAGCCATACGTGCAACCGCAAATAGTTTATTCATGCTGCTCTCCAACGGACTGCTCACATTCTCATCAGAAACAAAAACTTGGCAGCGTTTTTCGGCTAGCGAAGGCCTTCCATCAACCGACCTTCGGGACGTGGTTTATGCGGATGGAAAAGCATGGATAGCGACCTTCAATGGGCTTTATGCACTTCCGCTTGATGGGCAACGAATTGTACTTCCACCCAAGGTGCAGCTACGCAGGCTAAAGATTAACGGAGTTAAGCAATCTGCCGATAAGCCGCTTCACCTTAAGTTCAACGAGAACGACCTCGAACTATTGATGCGAGGCATTTCTACCCGTAGTCGCGGTCGCATTCAATTCTTTTATCAATTGAGTGAGTTGATGGATGATTTTGAGCTAAATCAGACGGGAAGCATCATCCGATTTCGGGCACTTCCACCAGGAGATTACGAGTTGAAAATTCTAGCAATAGACGCCAACGGTAACATAAGCGAGCAACCATTCATGCTCAAATTCATCATCCGAAAACCGTGGTACGGAACTTGGCCGTTCTTCATTTTTATAGGGCTGTTGCTGGTTGGTATCGTTAGTGTCATTTTCCTTTTCCGCATTCGGTATATCAAGCAGCAAAATCGAGGATTGTTGGAGCGAAGCAAACTGATTGAAGACTTACGCGCATCGCAAATGACCGCACTGCGAGCTCAAATGAATCCGCATTTCATGTTCAATGTGCTCAATTCCATACAAGGGTTATTCACGATAGGAAAAACAGAAAAAGCGAACGAAGTGCTCAGTCGATTCTCCGACCTCATGCGTTCCATTTTGGATGTGAGCGATAAGAATTCGATTACGTTAGATAAAGAATTGGAGCTGATTGGCCTCTATCTCGAACTGGAAAGTGTTCGTTTTGGTGATGAGTTTTCTTATCAACTACATGTGAATGCAGACATTGATTCAACGAAGGTTCAGGTACCTTCTTTGCTCGTTCAGCCGTATGTTGAGAATGCGGTAAAACACGGATTGCTCCATCGAAAAGGCAAAAAGGAATTGTCGGTTTCTTTGGCGATGGTAGAAAACGAAACCATGCTAGAGGTGCGTATTGAGGATAATGGAATTGGACGGGGAATGGCAGGGCAACTCCGGACTAAAAAGCACCAATCCTTTGCGAATGAGGCCAACTCATCGCGCCTCGACCTTCTAAATGTGGAGAATGAACAGAAAATCGGGGTGGAGATTATTGACAAGACAGATGCGAACGGTAGCCCCACTGGAACGTTGGTCATTCTTCGCATTCCGCTGAAAACAACCACTCAATTGGCAGAATGAAACCACTGAAAGTTGGCATTATTGAAGATGAATTTTTGGCGCGCGAAACGCTGAAAGCTTTTTTGGAGCGCCATTGCGAAAAGGTAGAAATCATATTCATGGAAAGTGATCTTGAATCAGGAGTAAATGCCATTCGAGAGCATCAACCGCAAGCCATTTTCTTGGACATTGAAATGCCGGGACATAGTGGCACTGAAATACTGCACCTTTTAGGAGATACCACCGCCCCACTTATTGTTTTCACAACCGCTTACGCCAACTATGCGGTAGATGCTTTTGGCTTAGAGGCAGTTGATTATCTACTAAAACCAATTGACATCGTCAAACTTCGAAGAGCTACTGATCGCCTGCGAGAGAGGGTAAAAAAACAAGCAAAACTAGGTCAACAGAGCATCGCCATTCCCACTACAAATGGGCAATTGGTACTAAAAGCTGACACCATTATTTACCTCAAGGCAGATGGTTCTTACACAGAGGTGCATACCAAAACAGAGCGTCATTTTGTAAGTCGTAAACTCATTGAAATGGAAGAATTGCTCGACCCAGAATTGTTTTTACGCGTACACCGAAGCTACGTTGTAAATGTGCATAAAGTGGCAGAATACATCCGTCAAGCAAACAGTAGCTTGAGGATGGGTACCGGAGCTATTATTCCTGTTTCTCGAAACAAGAAAGAACTAGTTAGAGGTCTTTTTTAGTTTAGTTGATACCATTCATAGATCTGCAACAACCACCTATGTAATAGTGCTTGTTTGCTGCATTAGGCTTGAAGAGTTTTGGGGCTTAAACCCAAATTCATTAATCATGAAAAAAGCTTTACTAACGCTTGCAGCTGGCGTTTTCCTATCTGCTGTAGTAGCGCAAGACATCACCTCAAACCTTGTGGCGCATGTTTCTTTCGATAACGGTGATGCCACTATTGACGCTGGAACAGCAACCAATAATGGAATTGTTACGGGCGTAACGGCCGCAACGGATAGAGACGGAAACGCCAACTCAGCCGTGTATTTCGATGGCAACGACTGGATCGACTTTGGAAATTATACAGATTACCAATTTGGCTACGACAGCTTTACCATCACCTTTTGGGTAAAGGGTGATGGTTCGACCTCCACAGGAGGATATATTATTGGTAAAAGAGGCTTTAACAGTGGACTAGACCGTGTTTACTCAGTGACCTACGATTATAACAATGGAGGTAGAGTATTCGGATACATTCGAGACGATGCCGGACAAACGCCTGTAAACTATCCCGATGCTCCATCGGCTGCTGACGAGTGGCACCATATTGCCATGGTTATTGATCGCGATTTGGATGCGGTTGCTTTTTATGTGGATGGTGCTGTGATTGATGCAGAGATGTTAGGTTCTGGTTTCGGGAGCTTGAATGCCAATGGTACTACATTCGGAAACCTGGTAATGGGCCGATCATCCAACGGAGACCAATATTTTAAGGGCTGGGTTGATGATGTGAAAATCTACCGAAGAGCATTGAGTTCTTCGGACATTTGGGCAATGCAAGACCCCCTTCCTATTGACCTTACTAGCGACCTGAAGATTGATTATCCGTTCTGTAATGGACTGGTAACTGACGAATCTCCAAGTGCTTATTCAACAGGCACCGTGAGCACCTCGGCTGGAGCAGACAGAAATGGCGTATCAGATGGCGCTCAGGTTTTCAACAGTGGTATGATACAACTTCCTGGCGACCTTATTTCCAATACAGATTTTACCATTGCACTGTGGTATTATTACACGGGAGCAGGACAATATCCGCGTCTTGTAGACCTCAGCAAACAAGCTGGCTCAACTAGTGATGCAATCATTTTGTATCCTTCATTGACAGGCAACAGCATTCCCGCTTTTGTAATGTGGAATTCCTTGAGCCAGCAAATGGTCAGTTTGCAAGCATCGGAGGTGTTGCTTAACCAATGGGTGCATATTGCGGTGACCAAAGTTGGGTCTACATACACCATGTATCTAAATGGAGAATACGAAATTGCCACCAGCGTTGCGTGGTCTCCCTCCAACGTGGCAAGGACCATTTCTCAGCTAGGAAGAGGTTCTTCTGTTTCAACACCAGAATGGTTTCCTGGTTCTATAGATGATTTCCGTGTTTGGCAGCGTGGATTACACTTTCAAGAAGTGGCAGCGCTTTACAATGAAACAGATGCTTGTACGCCTGTTGGTCCATGCGATGTGAACATTCCAGATGCAGCGTTGAAATTTGCGCTGACCAACAATATCAACATCAACACGAATTTTGATGGTGAAATCCAATGCTCTGAAGCAGCCGCGTACACAGGATATCTTGGTTTAAGCGGTTTGGGAATCACCGACCTAACTGGACTAGAAGCATTTACTGCAGCTACCCAACTTGACATTAGCGGAAACAACATTTCATCGTTTAATATAACAGCAAACGTATCGCTCACTTATTTCAATTGTGGCTTCAACGGTTTTACAGGCACATTGACCTTTGATGCAGCAAATGATGCCTTAGAACAACTCTTTGTGAATGGTAACCAACTAAGCGGGTTGGATGTGAGTGCACTTTCAAATCTTGAACATCTGAATTGTGCAGTCAACAATAACCTAACGAGTCTTAACCTCAGCGCAAATCCAGCGCTAAGAATACTCGCTGCTGATGGCAACAATCTTGGTGGCTTGGACCTGAGTAGTAATCTTGATTTAACAGATCTTTCCTGTTCTTCAAACGGAATTGTTGCGTTGAATGTGTCTGGAAATCCCGATCTGGTAACAATTGCAGTTGATGGCAATGTGCCAATGACTTACCTCAATGTGGCCAATGGTAACAACAGCAATTTCACCTTCTACAACTCATTCAATAACCCGAATTTGGGTTGTATTCAGGTAGATAATGTGGCTTATAGTGTTGCAAATTGGACCAATGTTCATCCTTTCTCAAGCTTCAATACCTTTTGCACTCCACCAATTACGGTTGGAGTAGATGAGCAGGAAACGACTACGCTTAGCATCTACCCAAATCCGACCAAAAGCGAATTGTTCTTCTCTGAAGCAATTGCTGGCGAGGTGTTAGACCTTACTGGGAAAAGCTTAATCCAATTCCCTATAACAAGAACCCTCAACCTGAGTCTGTTGGCTGATGGCGTTTACCTCATCCGAACCGAAAACGGAACGGTAAACCGAATTGTAAAGAATTAAATAGTGATGTGGGTTTGAGAGCCTCGGATGCGACAGCGTTCGAGGCTTTCTTAATTAGAGGAATACTACAGAGCTGGTCAGAATCAGTGTTCCAAGAACAAAACCAACGTATACCTGCAAAGGCGTATGGGCATTCAATTTCAATCGGGAATAACCAACAATTCCACTCAAAATAACAAGCGCTATTATCAGAGAAACAGCCTCTACCTGATATCTAAGCACAAGGCCAATTATTGTACCTACCAGGCCACCCATTCCTAGCATGTGAATACTCACTTTCCATTTGAGATTGATGATAAAAGCCACTACCACCGAAAAAGCCGCTCCTAAAACAAGATTTGGGAAAAGGCCTGGCATTGGAGCCTTGGTAAAAAGGTAATATGTGCTTAAATGGAACACAACAGTTGTCAGAAAAGGAAGTGATCTTTCCTTGGCGGTGTGCATGTGAAAACTCTCTATCAGTTTAGCCCGATAGAAATAGTAGAACACGCCAATAGGCAAGATAATCGTGTTGAGCAGCGTAATGAGAAAGATGTATTTCTGCACTTCGGGTTGCACCGCATAAGTGATATAAGTATCTGCATTAAAGAGTATAACCAACGAGTAAATTGGAACGAAAATGGGTTGGAAGATGACCGAAACGGTCATTGCAAATTTTTTCTCCATCACAGTTTCAATTCAAATTCATCAGCATCATCCAAGGGTCGGAATTTGGCTCTAAAATCATCCAATTCGGATTTGGAAAGCGAAATAGTTTCAATAATCTCGCCTTCACCAGAAGAGGATAAAACCTCCCCCTTGGGATTGACAACCATCGATCCACCTTTGCAGTTTATACCCATTCCATCAACTCCAATTCGATTAATACCTATCACGTAGCATTGATTTTCGTGCGCTCGGGCCACTAAAAGCGATTGCCAAGCAGTTGCACGAGCTTCTGGCCAATTAGCTACGTAAATCAGAACATCATAGAGTTCGTTCTTCCTGTTTCTGCTGAAAACAGGAAAACGCAAATCGTAACAGACCTGGGGCATCAATTTCCAATCAGTATGATCAATGATATTTCTCGATTTTCCAGCGGTAAAATGTTTGTCTTCATTTCCGAATGAGAACAAATGCCGTTTGTCGTAATGTTCCACTTGTCCGCTTGGCCGAACCAGAACAAAGCGATTATGCCGTGTAACTCCATCCTCACAAAGGATACTTCCCGCTATGGACGCGTTCAGCTTAGACGCCTGCTCCTTCATCCAAGAAACAGTTCGTCCCGACATTTCCTCCGCCAATTCAGGTACATTCATGCAAAAACCTGTAGTGAACGTTTCGGGGAAAATTATCAAATCTGTTTTCCCTTTAAGGTTTGATATGAGAGCGGCAAAACGCTTCAAATTGGATTCTTTTCCTTGCCATTCAATATCTACCTGGCAGACCGTTACGCGCAAATCACTCATAGTTTGACAAGCTTTTCGGCTGCCTTTTCCAACGTTTCATCCTCTTTTGCGAAGCAGAATCGCAGGAATTTATCGGCATTCTTTTGATTGTAAAACACGGAAACAGGAATGGAAGCCACGCCCACTTCCTTGGTTAATCGAATGGCGTAATCAGTATCCTTTTCATCAGAGATTGATGAATAATCCAACAGCTGGAAATACGTTCCTTCACTCGGTCTGATTTTGAAATTCGAACCTTGCAACAAGCGATTAAAAGTGTCTCGCTTTTGCTGATAAAATGCTCCTAATTCAAGGTAATGGTCTCGGTCATCAAGAAACTCGGCCAGTGCGTGTTGAGCAGGCGTATTAACCGAAAATACGTTGAACTGGTGCACTTTTCGGAACTCTTTCATTAACTCTTCTGGGGCCATCACATGTCCCATTTTCCACCCTGTATTGTGGTATGTTTTTCCGAACGAAGAAACGATGATTGAGCGCTCTGCCAACTTAGGATAGCGCGCCACACTTTGGTGCTCCATCCCATCAAAAATGATGTGTTCGTACACTTCATCGCTTAAGATAATGATGTCTGTGCCATCGGTCAACTTCTGCAACTTCAGCATATCTCCAGCACTCATCACTCGTCCTGATGGATTGTGTGGGGTGTTGATGATAATCATTCGCGTACGCTGATTGACCAATCGTTTCACTTTTTCCCAATCGATGAGGTCTCCAGCCAAGTTCATCTGAACAAAACATGGCTTACCCCCATGTACCTCTATAGCAGGCACGTAACAGTCGTATGCCGGTTCGAAAATGATGACCTCATCACCTTCGTTTACAAAAGCAGAAATGGCAGTGTAAATTGCTTGGGTTGCCCCAGCTGTAACCGTAATTTCAGTTTCTGGATTGTATTTGGCGGTATAAAGTTCCTCCACTTTCTCGGCCAATTTTTCGCGCAGCGCAATTACACCTTGCATGGGCGAGTACTGATTGAAACCTCGCTTCATGTACGAATGCGTGAGCTCGACAAGCCGTTCTGGAATATTGAAATCTGGAAATCCTTGTGAAAGATTAACCGCACCCGTTTCTCGAGCTAAACCGCTCATAACCGAGAAAATTGTAGTGCCAACTTTTGGCAATTTAGAATGAAGTGAGCCTGGGAATTTCATCGGTTGCAAATTTAACCAATAGCTTGTGCTAGAGGTGCAAATTGTAGGAAATTAGAACGGTTTAACGGCCGAATTCTTATTGGTAATCGAGGTACTTATCCTTCACGCTTCCGTACTTCAGAGCAAACAAGTCTTTGATGTAGTTCTGATGCACTTTCCACGGACCCTCGGTGCCTTGCTTTGGTAGCTCGTTTTTAGCACGTTTAATATAGCCCGCATCGAAATCTAAAAGCTCCTCCTTTTGCATGTTTTCGTGATCAAACTTTGGAATACAAACCGAGTAATCATTCTCTTTCATGTAGTTCAATACTTTGGTTAGAAAGATGCAATTCAGGTCGCTTTTTAATGTCCATGAAGCGTTGGTGTAACCAACCGCAAAAGCAAAGTTGGGAATGTCGCTTAGCATTACGCCTTTAAATGCTGGCGACTGAGAAAGGTCAAGCGGTTTTTCATCAACATTTAGCTTCATCCCTCCAAACAACTGAACTTTTAACCCGGTAGCGGTAACTATAATGTCTGCTTCAATCTTACCACCAGAATCAAGTTCAATTCCATCCTTCACAAAAGACTTAATCGTATCTGTAACAATTCTCGCTTTGCCCGATTTTATGGCCTTAAACAAGTCGTTATCTGGCACTAAGCAAAGCCGTTGGTCCCACGGATTGTATTTAGGTGTAAAGTCTTTGTCGTGGTACTTATCGCCAAGCGTTCTTTTAATTTGCTTTCGAAGCAGATTGCTCACTCCTTGCGGCCACTTTCTACTCGCTTTATACATCGCAATGCTAAGGAGAATGTTCTTCCACCTGGCAATGTTATGAGCGACTTGTTTGGGTAGCCCTTTCTTCAGTGTATTTGCAAATATGTCCTCACTTGGAAGGTTTAAGATGAAAGTTGGAGAGCGTTGAAGCATGGTTACTTCTTTAGCCGTTTTGGCGAGTTCTGGCACCAGCGTAACTGCGGTAGCCCCACTTCCAATTATGACCACTTTCTTATCGGAATAGTCCAAATTCACATCCCATTTCTGGGGATGGATTTTAACCCCTTCAAACACATCTGCATTCGGAAATTCGGGCTCGTATCCACCCGTGTAATCGTAATAACCGCTGCACATAAACAGAAATTGACAGCCAACTATTTCCTGATTACCTGTTTCCGAACACTCAACCGTTAAATGCCATTTCTTGTGCTCCGAAGACCAATTTGCACCAACTACTCGTTTTCCAAACTGAATGTGTTTACGTAAATCAAAAGTATCTACAGTGTCGTTGATGTATTCCAAAATAGAGGGTGCATCCGCGATTGCCTTAGGGTTCTTCCAAGGGTGAAAAGGAAACCCAAACGTGTACATATCGGAATCAGATCGAATACCTGGGTATTTAAATAAATCCCATGTTCCACCGATGGCGCTTCTGCCCTCAAGCACGGTAAAGGTTCGGTCTGGACAGCTGTTTTGTACATGATAAGCCGCTCCAATACCTGAAAGTCCTGCGCCCACTATTACTACATCAAGTTCCATCATAAATATGATTCTGTTATTGTAATGTTAGTGATACTTACCTAGAAAGGGAGAACTACATGCATTATGAGATATTTCATAGCAATTGTAGTTAGCGGCATATACCTTTGTCCGACTTTTCGACCATGAGAATCATAATTGCTGGAGCAGGAGATGTAGGGTTTCACCTTGCCAAATTGCTCGTTCAAGAAAACCAAGACATCGCGCTCATCGACACCGATGGGGAGAAGCTGAAATACGCTGCCGAACACTTGGATATTGCTACCATAAAGGGGAACTCTATCTCATATTCGGTTTTGGAAGAGGCGAATGTTTCAAAAGCCAGTTTGGTTATTGCCGCAACAAACTCGGAAGAGACCAACATTTCTACCTGCATTATTGCAAAACATCTTGGCGCAAAAAGAACAATTGCCCGTGTTAGAAACACGGAGTTTTTACTGAAACGCGAGAAGTTAGATCTTGAGAAATTAGGCATTGATGAAATCATCAGCACCGAAACACTTGCTGCGCGGGAGATAAAAAGACTGCTAAAAGACGTAGCGTTTACGGATTCATTTGAGTTTGACCGAGGCCTTTTAAATCTTGTTGGTATTTCTATTGAAGAAGAAAGCCCAATGGCTGGGAAAACGGTTTCTGAAGCCGCATATCTGAACCCAGAAAACAATTTTCTAACCGTTGCAATCCTGCGTAGCAATAAAACTATTATTCCGCGTGGCGATGTGACTTTTCATATTGGAGATCACGTCTATTTCATTGCACAGAAAGATGCAATGAACCACATTCTTGGCCTTTCAGGAAAAGAACGCAAGCGAATAAAAAACATCATGATTTTAGGTGGAAATGAGGTTGGCGTTCATACAGCCAAAAAACTCAGCCTAAAATTCAATGTGAAATTGATTGAGGCAGATAAGGACCGTTGTTTTGAACTTGCAGATGAATTACGAGGAACTCTCGTTATTCATGGAAATGGCAGCGATGTGGAATTGTTGGAAGAAGAAGGCATCGACCAAATGGATGCTTTTATTGCGGTAACTGATAACTCAGAAACCAACATAATCTCTTGCTTAGTTGCCAAAAACCATAAGGTTAAAAAAACCATCGCTTTGGTAGAGAATATGGATTATATCCATCTCTCGCAGAATATTGGTGTTGACACAATGATTAACAAGAAGCTGATAGCTGCCAATTTCATTTTCCGCCATATCAGAAAAGGAGAAGTTGTTTCGCTCACCAGTTTACACGGAGTTGATGCAGAGGTGGTTGAATTTGAAGTGAATGCAAAATCGCCTGTGGTAGGCAAAAAACTAAAAAGCATCAATTTCCCTAAATCAGCTATTGTTGGCGGAGTAATTAGAAACGGGCGCAGCTATACTCCAAATGGAGATTTTTCCTTTGAAGCTCTAGACCACGTTGTGGTTGTTGCTCAACCAGAATGCATACACAAAGTGGAAAGCTATTTCTAAATGGGGGTTAATTACCGGGTTGTTCTGAATGTTCTTGGACTGCTATTGCTGTTCAATGGCTTGTTCATGATTCTTTGTTTACCAGCTTCCTTCTATTTCAACATAGAAGATTTGGTGCCTATGGGGTTTTCAGCAACTGCTACCATTGGTTTGGGCATGATGATTTGGGTACTGACTAGGTCGTCAGAAAAACCGAACATTAGAAAGAGGGAAGGATTTCTCATTGTAAGTTTCGGTTGGATAGTGATGTCACTTTCTGGCACCCTGCCATACATTATGAGTGGCAGTGTTGTAAGTTTTACCGATGCTTTTTTCGAAACCCTCTCTGGCTATACAACAACGGGCGCTTCAATAATTACAGATTTAACGCTCATTCCCAAGGATATTCTGTTTTGGCGTAGCATGACTCAATGGATTGGAGGTATGGGAATTATTGTGCTCGCAGTTGCGATTCTGCCAATTTTAGGAATCGGTGGAATGCAGCTATTTGTGGCAGAATCGCCAGGATTAAAAGCAGACAAACTCGCTCCCAAAATTAGAGACACTGCCAAACGGTTATGGCTTATTTATGTCGGACTTACGGCTGCAGAATTCTTGCTGCTTCGGGTTGCCGGAATGACTTGGTTTGATGCGCTAAATCATGCTATGACAACTATGGCAACGGGTGGCTTTTCAACATTCAACTCAAGTGCAGCCGAGTTTTCACCAGCTATTCAGTACATCATTACTTTCTTCATGTTTATGGCTGGAACCAGCTTTACGCTAACCTATTTCGGACTAGTAGGCAACTTTAAAAAAGTATTGCAAAACGAAGAGTTTAGATACTATGCGGGTATTACTGTTGGGCTTACTCTAGCCGTGTCGGTAGTGGTTGCAAGTGTCGATGGGGACGGTTTTGAGAAGGCATTTAGAGACACTATCTTTCAGATTGTTTCGCTCATAACCACCACCGGATTTGTGTCTGCAGATTACACTAGTTGGACGCCTTTTATCACCATGGTTTTCTTTATCCTACTGTTTTTTGGAGGTTCTGCAGGATCAACCGCTGGTGGAGTAAAAATTGTTAGACACATTATTTTGGTGAAGAACAGCATCTTAGAGCTGAAGCGCCAATTACACCCATCGGCAATTATTCCTGTTCGTTTAAACGGACGAGCAGTAGACCAATCTATCACCTTCAACGTGGTAGCCTTTATTATGACCTACATTATCATTTTTGCCCTTGGGTCCGTTATTATGACCATGTTTGGAGTGGACCTGCTTACGGCTATAGGGTCTGTGGCCACGTCTTTAGGTAATGTTGGCCCAGGTATTGGCGATGTTGGTCCGGTAGACAACTTTGCATGGCTTCCTTCTGGCGCCAAATGGTTTTTGGCTATCCTAATGCTTATTGGGCGATTGGAACTCTTTACGGTTCTAATTCTGTTCACTCCGTATTTTTGGAGTAGACATTAATGAGGTTCGAATCCAAATTAGATAAGGCAAACTCAGATATTTATCATTGGTACTTCTCGGTACCAAACGATATTGCCGAATCTCTCATCGAAGGAATTGACAGGCGAGTAATCACAAAAGTGAATGGCGAAGTAAAATATCACTGCGCAATTCATGCCGATGGGGAAGATGGTTATCGCATCATGCTTAATCGCGAACGCTGTAAAAAATTAGGCCTAGTTAGGGGTGAAACAATTCAAGTTGAGCTGGAAAAAGACCGATCCGAATATGGTGTGGTCATGAGCGAGGAGCTACGTGAGGTATTAGATCAAAATCCAGATGCAGATAAAATCTTCCATTCACTTACTAAAGGCAGACAACGAACGCTTATTTATTGGAGCGACAACGTTAAAAGCTCTGATATTAAGATTAGAAGAGCACTAGTAATGAGTCAACATATAATCAATCAGAAAGGTCAACCTGACTTTAAATTGCTAAACATTGAGATGAAGTCAGCTAATCAAGCTGCGAAACAAGGCTGAGAAACTACCTTTATCCAAATGCCTTTCGAACCACTAAAAAAAATTAGTCGCCATTTACTCAAGCGCATTCTGAGCGATGACCCTGATGCATTCCATCATCGGCTTTCGATTAAACATTTTCGGCTAATTGTAGAAGAAGTCATTTTTGGTGTTGAAACCCGATGGGGAAAGCAATTTGATGTTGTGCTTCTTTGGGCAATCGTTCTCAGTCTGGTTGCAATTATGCTTGAAAGCATACCAACCTTCAGAAACCAACACGGCCCTTCTCTTTACATTATCGAATGGGCGTTCACGATTTTCTTCACCTTAGAATATGTCCTAAGATTATGGGCATCTGAAGAGCCAAAAAAGTATGCGTTCAGCTTTTTAGGCATTGTGGATCTCCTAGCTATTATTCCAACATTCTTAAGCCTTTTGGTGGTTGGGTCACATTTCCTGCTGGTCATTCGTGCAATTCGTTTGCTACGCGTATTCAGAATCCTAAAACTCGTACGTTATCTGAAAGGAGCAGAAATGCTGGTGGTTGCAATGAAGTCAAGCAAGGAGAAAATATTCGTTTTTCTCACAGCTGTTGTAACTATGGCAGTCATACTTGGCACATTAATGTATATGATTGAGGGCGGAGAAAATGGGTTCGATAGTATTCCTCGTAGTATTTATTGGGCAATTGTTACCCTAACTACCGTTGGCTATGGCGACATTGCTCCAGCAACGACAACTGGGCAGTTTGTGGCAGCTCTTATTATGATTTTAGGTTACAGCATTATTGCCGTCCCAACGGGCATCGTGAGTGTTGAGGTGGCTAATGCAAGTAAAGATCACGGTTCCGTTTTACAATGCACACGTTGTGGCGAGGCAGAACATTTGCCAGAATCACGCTTCTGCAACAAATGCGGTGAGAAAATAGTTTAGACCAAACATGAAACTCCCAACTTTTCTGATTTTAACATTGCTTTCCGTCTCGGTCTATGCTCAAGAACCTGCCGCAATGAAGTTAGGCTCTAAAGCGCCAGAGATTGAAGCGATTGACAACCTTGGAACCGCGTATTCGCTTTCGCAAGCCTTAGAAAACGGTCCTGTGGTAGTTGTTTTTTACCGAGGCGAATGGTGCCCATACTGCAACAAGCACATGAGTCAGCTACAAGATGCGTTGGAGCGGATAGCAGAAATGGGAGCTTCAGTTGTGGCAATTGCCCCAGAACTCCCAAAATATATTGACCAAACAATCAAGAAATCGAAGGCTTCTTTTTCTATTATTTCAGACACGAGCCATGTAATTATGGATGCTTGGAATGTTAGTTTTCGATTAGACGACAAAACCTTCAAACGCTATCAGGGTTTCGGAATAAACCTAGAAAGAGCTAGCGGTAATGATGATAGGATTTTGCCTGTTCCAGCTACTTACATCATCAAACCTGATGGAACAATTTCAGCTGTCCATTTTGATGTGAACTACAAAGAAAGAATGCCTGTAGTTGACATTATTAAAGCCCTGTCAGAACTTAAATAATCATCTCTTCAACACCGATTTAACTACCGTTTTTCCATCGGCTGTTAAGTGAAAGTAATACCGTCCAGCAGGTAAATGCGCGGCCAGGTACTTTATTTGATGCACACCCACAGATAGTGTCTTATCAATTACGGTAGCTATTTCTTGTCCAATTACATCATAAATTTTCATCGTCACCTTCCCATTTGTAGGAACAGAAATATTCAAACTAGCATCACTAACAATTGGATTTGGAGAACAGATGAACTTCAATTCTTCAGCCGCTATTGGATGATTAACTCCAACTGGCTCTAAAACCGCCCAGGAAGTGCCATCAAAGTCTTGAACCGAGCCATCGAATATTCCGTTTACTTGACAATCGTAATAACCAATATCCATCATGCCAAGCGATATGATTGTATCAAAGGGCAGTACAACTGGCAAACCAATACCTTGGGTCATAAACTCAATGTCAACATTCCAAGTATTGAAATTCTGACTTACAGTGATAGAGCTGATGTACATATCACTCGACCATCGGTCTCCAGAAATATCCAACATTACCTCATCTGAGGAAGTTGGATTTTGAGGCAAAACACTGACGCCATTTATAGATTGACCGAACAAATTGATTCCGTAAAGCGTAAGAACGCTTGCTAGTAGTAGACGTTTTCCCATGATGTTGACTTTTCCCCAACCTAAAGTTAGGGACTAAGTCGATTGATTTGGAGTGCTTAACTTGCTGTGTTTTACTGTTTTGTTGCGGATTCTTACAATCATATCATTCTTTTTACTGCTAAATGCAGGAAACGCTATTTCGCAGATAGCGTGCCCTGCCATGGGGCTCACCCAAATAAACGTAAATAAGAAAAACAAGTTAAGCGGGTTTGCATCGGCCGTAAGAAAGGGGAAGAAGAAAACTCAAATGGGGAGTTTTTTTAGCACCAAAACCAAGCAAAAATCTAACTCTTCGCAAAAAGACCCTTTCGCATTTCGGAACAAGAAATCAGGAAAAACTAAGGAGTATTCAGAGTTTAACAGAAAGACCAAAAGGCGCTCTTTGTTTAAAGAATATGATGAGTTTGCACGAAAAAGAAGTAGACGAAGTAGGTTTAATGACAAAGGTGAATTTGCATCGAGAAGCAGGAAAAAAGGACGGTTTAGAAGCTATGACGAATTTGCATCGCGTGCTAAACGAAGCAAACGTTTCAAGGATTTTGATGAGTTCGCTTACAGGCGTTCAAAACGAAACCGATACAGTAACTCCGATGAATTTGCGACCCGAAAAAAGCGAACCAAGCAGGTAAATGTTGATTCTCAATTTGCTGTTCGATCCACGGTAAAGCGCTTTAATAGTGGCAAGAAACAGAGAAGTGAGTTTAGAAGTAAACAAAAACGGGCGAAGGCAAACCGAAGCGAATACACTCCATTTGCAAGTTCTACCAATCCTGTGGCTGGCGTAAAAACACACCGAGAGCCGCAAATTGGATTGTGGGGCGGCACTATTGGAAAACGTTCTGGAAAAAATAAGCGGGCAAGTATTCCTTTACCCGAACCTGCGGAGAAAAAGCCGGATTAAGCCTTTTTAGTACTGGTTTTACCAGCAATAACTTTTAGCATTGACACTTCTTTATCTCTAAGAACCCTCCACTTCCCTCGTGGTACATCTTTCTTGGTCAAATTGGCGAATAATACTCTGTCCAGTCTTATTACGTTGTAGCCAATATGCTCAAATATTCTACGAACCACTTGGTTTTTTCCCGAGTCTATTTGAACCCCAATTTGAGTTCCATCTGGCGCGTCTTGAACATAACTAACTACATCTGGCTTCACCATTCCATCCTCAAGTTCAACACCTCTAGAAAGAGCTACCAAATCTTCTTCAATCATTGGCTTATCAAGTACAACGTGATAAACCTTTTTCACTTTGCTTGCAGGATTAGTTAGGCGTTTTGCAAGTTCCCCATCGTTGGTAAAAAGCAGAAGTCCAGTAGTATCTCTATCCAATCTACCTACTGAGTAAATGCGCTCTTTGCAGGCTTTTTTAACCAAATCCATTACGGTTTTTCTGTCTTTTTCGTCAGATGCCGTACACAGAAAGCCTTTGGGTTTGTTTAGCAACACATAGCGCAACTCCTCTCCAATAAGCGTCTTGCCTTCGTACTCAACTTTATCATCCACTTGAACACGGTACCCCATCGTTCGAACGGGCTTACCATTGACTTTTACCTTACCAGCTGCAATAAGCTCATCTGCCTGTCTTCTAGAACAAACTCCAGCTTTTGCAACATATTGGTTCAATCTAGGCAGCGTATTTGTGTCTTCTACATCCGGCCGCTTCTTCCCTTTACCATAGCCCAGTTCCTTTTTGCTAGAAACTGTTCTTTCAGCCTTCTCCTTAGGAGGGTTGATTTTCTTTCTAAAAACTTCAAATGGTTTGGCCTGATTGGATTCTCTCTCAGATTTACCAGAGCGCTTATTTCTGCCTTCGGGCCGTTTTCCAGATTCTCTCATTGCGCGTCAAAGATAGACTAGGCAGTTGGAAAGAACGCGTCTTCAATATGGTCAAGGTCTGTTTCTTTGCTGTTTGACACAATCGATATCACATCAAACCTAGCTTCTAGGTCTAGTTTAAACTCATCTAGGAAATTGTTGGCGGCTTTAATTATCCTTTTTTGCTGCGCAATTGAAACGGCCTCACTCGGGTCACCAAAAAAGCTAGTCGAACGAGTTTTTACCTCAACAAACACGATTACATCTCCAATTCTGGCTACAATATCTAGCTCGTTCCTGCCGCTTCTCCAATTCTCCGCAAGTACAGAATACCCTTTTGCTTGAAGCAATTTCACGGCTAGGTTTTCTCCTTGGTTTCCTAAAATATTGTGCTGCGCCATTTTAAATGCTGTAATATTTCTTCAATATGGAAACTTTTACAACAACGATTACGTAAAGCGCCACAACATTCTATAGAAAACGCACTAAACATAAACTCATGCGAATTCAGACCTTACTTACAATTGCCCTTTTTACGTTTTGCGGCCTTGGTGCTAGTGCCCAAGGATTTGAAGGTTCTATCTATTTCACAAAGTCAAATATGCTTGACGTTACACAGTACGTTTATCACGTTAAGGGTAATCTGGTTAGAATTGACGAAATGGTAGAAGGAAGTGATGAGCTAGTTGCTACGCTTATCGTCAATTTAGAAACAGAAGAAATGATTGCTTTAAGTCATGAGCGGAACCTGTACATGCAGCGCCCAACCAGAACAGACGATGTAAGCCAGAAAGGAACCGAGATAATTAATGGGTCACTTCAGCGCTCCATTCATGGATTAAATTGTTCTCAGATTAGAGTTAAAAATGCAGATGCTGATAGAGAAGTGATGTACTGGGTTACCACAGGTAATTACAGCTTTTTCCCAAAATTGCTGAACATTTTGAAGCGTAAAGACAACTTTTCTACTTACTATATGAGCATTCCAGGCATGGAGAATAAATTGCCTCTAATGGCGCAAGAAAACACTTTACTGAGAGAGAAAAAAGGCTTTTTGCAAGTAGATAAAATTGAGGCAAAACAACTTCCTGCAGCTATGTTCGCTATTCCAGCAGGATTTGAAAAAGTAGAACGTTAAGATTTAGATATACTGGAACTGTGAGCCGCTGTCCGTTATTCGGATGGCGGCTTTTTTGCCTAAAATAAGTGCTCGGTTATCATCAATGTGTCCAGCTGGAAAATTGAAACAAACGGGATAATCGTATTCATCTACCCTTTCGCGAATAATTTCCACAGCCGACTTACCGAAAGGAATAGTGTTGTCATTCATATCGCTCATTCCGCCAATTAGCAAGCCCTTCAAATTGGAAAGCTTTCCATTGCGCTTGATGTTCATCATCATCCGATCAATGTGATAGAGATACTCATCCAAATCTTCGAGAAAAAGGATTTTTCCATCAGTGTCAATGTCTGATTTTGAACCAAGAATTGAATACAGAACCGAAAGGTTTCCACCAACAACTTCTCCTTCTATTTCGCCATTTCTGTTGAGTGGATGTGCTGAAAACTCATAGGTTGGTAATTCCCCTTTCAACGAATTGATGAGCGTAGTCACCTGAACATGGTCTTCGGGCAATTCCCTCATGCTTAATGGCATAGAGCTATGCAACGTAGCAATGCCAAAATTCTGATTAATGTGTGCGTGCAGCACAGTTATATCGCTGAAACCACACAGCCACTTTGGGTGCTTTACAAACTCCGTGAAATCTAGTTTGTCGATTATACGAACCGTTCCATAACCACCTCTTGCACAGAGTATGGCATTGATATCAGGATCATCCAACATACGCTGCATATCAGCTGCGCGGTCTTCGTCACTTCCCGCATATTGGTTTTCGGCTCCGAACATACGCTGCCCCGTGCGGACAGTAAAACCAGCATCGGCCAACAAGCCAATAGTCGGTTCCACTTCTTCCCAGGTAAGTTTTCGGGCGGTAGCAACAATTCCAACGGTGCTGCCTTCTTTGAGAAATGGTGGTTCTATCATGCTTGGGTTGAATACTATCTTTGCGCCCTCAAAATAAACGCTTTGACTGCATACAAACGACATCTTATTACAGCCGCACTTCCGTATGCCAACGGGCCCATCCATTTGGGGCATTTGGCGGGTGCTTATTTGCCATCCGACATTTACGTAAAGTACATGCGATTAAAAGGCGAAGATGTGTTGTTTGTTTGTGGTTCTGATGAGCACGGAGCAGCCATTACGCTACGTGCCAAAAAAGAAGAAACAACCCCTCAGGAAATTGTTGACCGCTACGATGCAATGTGCCGAAAATCGTTTGAGGAATTCGGCATTGGTTTCGATGTCTATCACCGAACTTCTTCAGAGTTGCATAAAGAAACGGCCTCCAATTACTTCTTGGAATTACTAGAGAAGGATGCGTTTGAGGTGCGCGAAAGCGAGCAGTATTTTGATGAAGAAGCGCAGCAATTTTTGGCTGATAGATACATCACAGGAACGTGTCCAAAATGCAATCACGATGCAGCTTATGGCGATCAGTGCGAAAATTGCGGTAGCGCTCTGAGCCCGAATGACCTGATAAACCCGAAGTCAACTTTGAGCGGAAACGCTCCTATTATGAAAACCACAACGCATTGGTATTTGCCAATGCAAGACCACGAAAAATGGTTGAAGGAGTGGATTAATGAAGGAACGTTAGAAGGCAAACCACATCACAATCCGAAGGAGTGGAAAAACCACGTAGTTGGGCAATGCAACTCGTGGATTGATGGCGGATTGCAACCGCGTGCCATGACCCGCGATTTGGATTGGGGAGTTCCCGTACCAGTTGAAGGCGCTGACGGAAAAGTGCTTTACGTTTGGTTGGATGCTCCCATCGGTTACATCTCAGCCACAAAAAAATGGGCTGCCGACAACGGCAAGAATTGGGAAACCTATTGGAAGGATGAGGAAACCAGATTGGTTCATTTTATCGGAAAAGACAACATCGTTTTCCATTGCATCATCTTCCCTATTCTACTAAAAGCGCATGGCGAATACATTCTCCCAGAGAACGTTCCAGCCAACGAATTCCTGAACTTAGAAGGACAGAAACTTTCTACTTCGCGCAATTGGGCGGTTTGGTTGCATGAGTATTTGGAGGAATATCCAGACAGGATTGATGCCTTGCGTTATTGCCTCACTTCCATTTTGCCCGAGAACAAAGACAGTGAGTTTACTTGGAAGGACTTTCAAGCACGGAATAATAATGAGTTGGTTGCCATTTTGGGCAACTTCGTGAACCGTGCGGTGGTTCTTACGCACAAGTATTTCGATGGAAAAGTTCCAACAGCAGACTTTGACCAAGAGGTTCTTGCCGAGGTAAAATCTCACTACGAAAAGGTTGCTGAGAACTTGGATAAATTCAATTTCCGTCAAGCCTTGGCGGATGCTATGAATGTTGCTCGAATTGGGAACAAATATTTGGCCGATAACGAACCTTGGAAAACAATTAAAACCGATGAGGCAGCTGCACAGAAAGTAATTGCCACATCATTGGTCATTGCCGAGCACTTGAAGAATGTAATTGCCCCTTTTCTCCCGAATACTTCGGAAAAACTCGCGCATATTCTGAATGTTTCTGCTGCGAATTGGAATGCAGATAGCACCATCTCAGCTAGTCATCAGTTGAACTCGGCAGAATTGCTTTTTACCAAGTTTGAAGATGAGGATGTGGAGAAGCAGGTAGAAAAATTGAAGCTGGCATCAGCTGCAACACAAACGGTAGAACTTGAACCAGCAAAAGCTGAAGCCACGTTTGATGATTTCCAGAAACTGGATATCCGGATTGCTACCATTGTTGAAGCCGAAAAGGTTGCCAAAACCAAAAAGCTTCTCAAACTGAAAGTTGATACAGGAATGGACCAACGCACAGTGGTTTCGGGCATTGCAGAATTCTATTCTCCTGAAGAAATCATTGGGAAACAAGTTTGCTTACTGGCCAATCTTGCTCCTCGCGCGATTAAAGGCATCGAAAGTCAAGGCATGATTTTAATGGCAGAAAGTCCTGACGGAACGCTATCGTTTGTACTTCCTAATCAAGTGGTTACTAACGGAAGTTCGGTAAGTTAGAACCGTTTATTTTTGCTTCGCGTATTGGCAATGGCCCCGTAGTTCAATGGATAGAATAGAAGTTTCCTAAACTTTAGATAGCAGTTCGATCCTGCTCGGGGCTACTCATAAAATTAGTGTCTGGCATTTGGTAGAACCAATAGATTTTGGTTAATCCACATTCAAACAGTTTGTTAAACGAAAACCTTCCTTTCTCAATTGGTATTCGCCCTTCAATTGAGTACCATTGGGCACCATCCTTTTTCTGGTCTAGATAGACGGGCTAAAGTGACATTACCTACTATCCACGCGAATGACCAAGAGCAATTTCTTCACTCCCATTTGTAACTCATGCTTTAAGACAAGAAGTTGTGCAACTATATAAACCCAAAACCTGAAGGTTGATTCGTACGAATCAACCTTTTTTTATTACACGCCACGCCATCCATACACCCATGAAGATTCTCCGTTTAATTCTCAGCCTTTTTGTTTTTAGCTTGTTCCAGTACAGCGCGGTTTTCGCTCAGTGCCCTCTCCCATCAGATGTAGAGGCAGACGCAGCGATAATATGCACAGGAGAATCGAGTTCAGTGAGTGGAATTGTAGCAAGCGGAGCCATCGAATGGTACTCGGCCGCAACCGATGGTAGCCTGATAGAAACTACTAATAGCGGAGTAGGGTTTACGGTTAGTCCAACGGTAACCACGAGTTACTACGCCCAAAGGGTTCCTGTATCATCCGTTCAGACCTTCAATTACACAGGTGCGGTTCAGACGTTTACAGTTCCTTCTGGCGTTACATCGATTACGGTAGACGCAAAGGGTGCTCGAGGAGGAAATTCGGCTGAAAACCCTGGCTATGGCGCTTTGCCAGGTGGAGATGGAGGTAGAGTTCAGACAACTATGACAGTTACAGCTGGAGAAGTACTCTACATTTATGTGGGCGGTCGTGGTTATGGCGGGTGTTATTGCTTTCCAAATTCACCTCCGGCCCCTGGGTGGAATGGTGGAGGTGCGGGCACCGAAGAAAATGCAGGCACTGGAGGCGGTGCTACTGATATTCGTATTGGTGGTCAAACACTTAATGACAGGGTTGTGGTTGCTGGTGGCGGAGGAGGAGCAGTTTCTGGTGGATGTTGGAGTGCCCCATCTGAGTTTGGTGGAGGAGGCGATGGCGGAGGATTAGCCGGTGGAACTGGCGAAGCCATGGAATGTTATTCAGCCACTGCTCTTGCTCAAGGAGGAACGCAGGTTGCTGGTGGTTTGGCTTCATGTAGTGCGCCCACAAGTTGTGCTTCCGCTGGAACGTTGGGTCAAGGTGGAAACGCGAGGGAATATGGCGGTAGCGGTGGCGGAGGCTGGTATGGAGGTGGTGGTGGATATCACTTTCATGCTGGTGGAGGAGGTAGCAGCTATACCGATGCTACCCGATGTAGCAGCGTAACTCATGAACAAGGATCTAACAACACCAATGGTAGCATCACTTTTTCCTATACAGCCGGTTGCCAAGCTGCAAGCCGTGTCGCAGCCGAAGTGCAGGTGCCTGCCACTGTAAACTGGTATTTAGATGCGGATAATGATGGTTATTACATAGCTGGGCCCGTTTCAGACTGTCAATCCCCAGGAGTAGGTTATAATACGACAGCCTCTGTTTCTGGCGATTGTGATGATACAAACTCAGCTGTGAATGCAGGCCAAATAGAAGTTGGCAACAACGGTTGGGATGATGACTGCAACGGAACTGTGGATGTAACGGGAGACAATGTTTGTGATGCCATTCTGCTAACTGTAGATCAATTAAGTGGCGTGTATACAAATGTTGGTGCAACCGTTGAGGTTGGAGAACCTGGCCCATCGAATACCAGTTGTACGACTCAGAACTCCTGGTGCCCAAGTCAAGCCATAAACCAAACTATTTGGTTCAAATTTGTTGCGCCCTACAACAGCATTTCTATCAGCTTCAGCCCAGCGGATTGGGACAGCCAAATAGCGCTATGGAGAGCACCCGATTGTGCAGGAATGACCAATGGCGATGCCGTGTTTGTAGCCGCTAATGATAATACTACTGGTGCTTCTCCATTCCATGCTGCTATTACAGAGATTTGTTTGACGCCTGGAGCAACCTACTATATTCAAGTTGATGGGTATAGTGCGACCACCAACAGCACCATCTCCTTGCTGGTGACAGATGAAGGAGGCACTACTTGGTATGCAGATACAGACAATGATTCTTACGGAGACCTTGCAGCTACGTTTATTTCCTGCGCAGTTCCTTCAGGCTATGTGGCAGATAACACCGATTGCGATGATGACAATACAAATACGCATGAAACCTTTGATTTTTATGTGGATGCCGACACCGATGGCTATGGAACTGGTAGTCTGTTAAACGGTATTTGCGCTGTTGATGCATCGACACCTCCAACAGGGTACTCGTTAAACAATACCGACTGTGACGATGGTAACACCAATGCTCATGAAACTTTTGACTTTTACCTAGACTCTGACCAAGACGGCTATGGAACAGGCAATCTTGTAAGCGGTATTTGTGCTGCAAATTCATCCACACCTCCAACTGGTTACTCGACAAATAATACCGATTGTGATGATGGCAATTCAAACGGGTATCAAATGAATGATTTTTATGTTGATTCCGACCTAGATGGTCATGGAACAGGCAACCTTGTGAATATTTGCTCTGCAAGCGCAGGATCACCTCCATCAGGATATTCATTGAACAATACCGATTGTGACGTTAACAACTCAAATATTTATCAGCTAAACGATTTTTATGTTGATTCAGACCTAGATGGCTACGGAACAGGTAGTCTCGTAAGTATTTGCTCTACCACTGCAGGATCTCCACCATCTGGATATTCAACCAACGATAATGATTGTGATGACACAAATGGAGCTATACGTCCAGGTGTTTTGGAGATTGGCAATAATGGAATAGACGAAAATTGTGATGGCAGTGATATCGTACCTGGAGACAACGTATGCGATGCCGTATTGGTGACTGTTGGTTCATATGTATCCAATGGTGTATATAGCAATGCAGGTGCATCAGTGCAGTCAGGCGAACCAACGCCACCAAACGGAAGTTGTACTGGACAGGCCTCATGGTGCAGTGTGCCCAACCAGACCCTTTGGTTCAAATTTGTCGCGCCAGTTTCCAGCGTTTCCATTTCAACCGTTCCCGATAATTGGGATGGTCAGTTGGCCCTTTGGTCAGCCCCACACTGCGACTCCCTTCTGACAGGTGCTGCTACAATGATTGCCGCCAATGATGACGGTCCAAATATGGGCGGTACTGGAGGAGCTTGGTTATCGCCAGGATGTCTTCAGTCTGGAGAAACCTATTACATACAAGCTGATGGTCGCAACAATACTACCAATTCGTTTCGTATAACGGTGAAAGATGAGCTTTACTGGCCTTTTTACCCTGACTGTCCAGGAACATGGGATGGTAGCGCGTCTACCGATTGGAATAACGCTTCAAATTGGAGTGCCGATCAAGTGCCATCTAGTGGCACAGATGTAACAATTCCTTCAGCGCCAAGCAATCAGCCTCATATAACGCTCGGTTCGGTGAGTCCAGCTGTCTGCGCAAACATGACGGTTCAGAGCGGAGCAACTTTGACTATAAATGAGGGCAAGGCCCTTACAATAAGTGGAAACCTGAAAAATGAAGGCAGTGTGATTGTAAAAGCAGATGCAACTGGCATCGGTTCGCTTATCACAGAAGGAAGGATTTCAGGAGCAGGTTCTTTTCAGATGGAGCAATACCTCACGGGGTCTGGAGGAAACACACCTAACGGACTATTCTATTACGTAAGCAATCCCACTGTAGGGGCAACGGCCGCTGTGTACGACATTGCCAGCGGTAACAAACTTTGGAGTGCAAACGAAACCACTCAGAATTATTCTCTGATAGCTAGTTCAACGGTACTTAACACAACACAAGGTTATGTGGCTAGAATGGGTTCAACTGGAACAATCACATTGAGCGGGACGAGCTTCAACACAGGTGATATAAGCACGACAGGACTAACTAGAACTGGAAGCACAGAAGTAAACCGTGGGTATAACCTTGTTGGAAACCCTTATCCGAGCACTGTAAACTGGGATGATGCTACCAAGACCAACCTGGAAACAAGCATGTATTATCGAACCCATCAGGGAAGCACTATGCTTTACGACACCTACAACACAATTGGAAGCATTGGCACCAACAACAACCTAGCAGGTGCGGTTACGGGCATTATTCCACCAACGCAGTCTTTCTGGGTACGCGTGGATGCAGATGGCAACGCTGGGCAGCTGGACTTTACAAACGCCATGCGTAGCCACGGCACCCTCAGCAGTATTTACAGAATGGCATCGGAAGAAGGAACTGTCAGATTGACTTTGAGCAACGAGTTTGTGAGTGATGAAACCATTCTCTTCTTCAATTCCGAAGCGCAGGACACTTATGATGATTTTGATTCACAGAAATTCTGGGCAGCCGCCAGCGTACCTCAGTTATACACCACCATAGGACCGGACACATTGGTCATTAATGGCCTTTACAGTGCTGAAACCAATCCCGTTGTTGATTTGGGCATGAAACTGCCAGTTGCAGGAAATTACACCTTGAATGCAAACCAGATTACGGTAACAGGAGAAAGTGTCTATCTGGAAGACAGAATGCTAAACGTGTTCCAAGACCTGAATGCAGAACCGACTTATTCTTTTACCTCCGGTACTGGAAATATCCCTAGCCGTTTTGCGCTGCATTTTGGAATGAGCGTGACTGGTATTGAGGATGGTTTTGTGACGAATGCTCGTGTGTATTCAACCAGTGGAAACCAACTGAATATCATCCTTTCAGACAACATTGAGAGAGGAAATGTAAGTGTTTTGGATATGGCTGGAAGAACCATCACTACATTCAAAATCAATTCTAATACAACATCTACCAAAATCAATGTGAATACTGGGGTTTATCTGATTCGAATAGAAACAGAAAAGGGAATTGATACTCATCGAATTGTATTACAATAGAATCTTTTTAAACCGCGAACCCATGAACACCAAGAAGAAAACGTATAAAAAGCCAGAGGTTAAGAAAGTCACCATTGATAATGAAATCTCCATGGTCTTGATGTCGTTCGGACCTGGAGGAGACCCAGAAAGCAGCTTCAAAAAGTTGAACCCACTTAGATGGTGGAGGTAAAAAAACATTAATTCAAAGGAAATTCTATTGCTGACTGAATCAGAGAAAGTCTCTGTTTGAATGTAGACTAGTTGACAACCAAAGCAAACTAATCGGCACTTTCATTTTTTCGAGCATCGCTAAAAACCGGTGAAGTATTTCGGCATCTATTTTGTCGCTTTCTAACCTACTACTCGCCTTCGTATCGGCAAACAACTTTCTTTAAATGATGTTTACACTAATCATCGTATTCCGTTGAACCCACAAACTGTAATTTTGTGCTCCTCATGCCCCGCTTTGCACATATAGTTTTCGGTCTCCTACTGCTTCAGCTACTGCTTCCGAGTTTGCTGTTTGCTCAAACACAAACAATTCGTGGTGTGGTAGAAGATGGGGAAGGTAAAATGCCAATTATTGGTGCCTCTGTAGTTCTACTCAATAGCGACCCACTTATAGGAACCACTACAGATCTTGATGGCAAATTTAAGCTGGACAAGGTAAATGTTGGCAGACACGATATTCAGGTGACTTATCTCGGTTACGAACCTCGTATCGTATCTGGAGTGGAACTTTTTAGTGGCAAAGAATTGGTCCTGAAAATTCAGATGGTGGAACGCGTTATGAAACAAGCAGAGGTTGTTGTTTCTGCTTCCAAAAGAAAGGAAGAGGTGATTAATTCGATGACTACTGTTTCTGCAAGAGTATTTTCTACCGAAGAAGCAGAACGATATGCTGGCACCAGAAATGACGTTTCGAGAATGGCTACAAACTTTGCTGGAGTACGCGGTGCAAATGATGCCACCAACGACATTGTAATTAGAGGAAACTCGCCCACTGGGCTTTTGTGGAGGTTAGAAGGGGTAGACATTCCAAACCCAAATCACTTTGGAAATCTAGGCTCAACAGGCGGCCCAGTTAGTATGCTTAACAGCAATGTTTTGTCTAATTCCGATTTTTTAACGGGTGCCTTCCCGTCAGAATATGGCAACGGAATTTCCGGTGTATTCGACCTTAGAATGCGGCACGGAAACAACGAAAAACATGAGTTTCTTGGTCAGATAGGATTCAATGGCGTGGAGTTGGGCGCTGAAGGTCCGTTTTCTAAAAAGAGCGGTGCTTCCTACCTCATCAATTTCAGGTATTCTACGCTTGCATTGTTCAAACTTGGCGGGGTAGATTTTGGCACTGGTGATGCAACCCCGCAGTACACGGATTTAAGCTTTAAAGTTCGAGTTCCAACCAAAAAGGCTGGGATTTTTGAGCTATTTGGGATGGGTGGAATGAGCAGTATTGAATTCATTGCGAGCAAAGCCGATACCAATGAAAACAACTTTTACACCCAAGGAAACATAGATGTTTATGACCGTACCAAAACGGGGTTTATCGGATTTGGACACACATTCCTCTTCAGCAATAATTCGTACACCAAGCTCACTCTAGCTGTCAGCACTCAGCTCAATCAAGATAGAGTGGATAGTGTCGATTTAAACACGCTCAACCCATTTGATTGGTACCGACAGAATTTTCAAGATCACCGTATTCAAACCTCCTTCTTTTACAAGAAAAAGTTTAGCGCCAAGCACAACTTGCAAGTAGGGTTTCGCAGCACCGTCTTCTACTCCATTTTACAAGACAGCGCATTTATTCCAACTTGGAATCGATATGAAACATTAACGGATTTTGATGGTGTTACAGGTCTTCTTCAACCCTACGGCCAATGGCAGTGGCGGTGGAGCGATACTTGGACAATGAACACCGGTGTTCATGCCCAAGTGCTAACGCTAAATGGGTCTTATGCTATTGAACCTCGCTGGGGATTACAGTGGAAACTGAATCCAAGACATAAGATTTCTGTGGCTTACGGCCTTCATAGCCAAATGGCTTCTTTAGATAAGTACTTTTTAGTGGTTGAAGATTCGATAGGCAATAAAGAAATGCCCAATACTAACCTCGGTTTTACAAAGAGCCACCATCTTGTTTTAGGGTACGATTGGTCGTTGCCCTTCGATATGCGATTTAAGGCTGAGGCGTATTATCAGTACATCTACAATGCTGGAATCGGTGGCGACAGCAGCTCCTACTCTTCGCTTAATGTGGGTAGTTTTTCTGAAGGCGGACCAGACATGTTGGTAAACGGAGGCACTGGTACCAACTACGGTATTGAGCTAACATTCGAAAAGTTTTTGACTAAGGGGTATTATTGGCTGCTGACCGCTTCATTATACGATTCTAGATATACTGGCGGAGACGGGGTTGAGCGTAACACCATTTTTAATGGCAACTATGTGGTGAATGTTTTGGGAGGATACGAGTTGAAATTGAAGCGAAAAAACCCAAAAGTAAAACTGCCAAAAGAAGGGCTTAGCGAAAGGAAATTGATGCGATGGGAAAAGCAACAGGCTTTGAAAAAAGCTACTCAACACTCGCTGAAATTTGATGTGAAATTTACCATTGCTGGAGGAGCACGTTACACCCCTCTAGATTTGGATGCATCTGCCATAGCTAAAAGAGCCATTTACGATGACTCTCAAGCGTACTCAAGCCAGTTTGAGCCTTATTATAGGTTAGACCTTGGGTTGGCTTACCGAATGAGCAGACCAAAACTGACTCAAGAATTCTCTGCTTCTGTTCAGAACGTTACAGATAAAGCGAATCCTCTTTATGCAACATACAATGCAAAGGATAACAGCTTGGTTAACGTAAATCAGCTTGGAATTTATCCGTTACTCCAGTACAAAATTCTGTTTTAAACTAACTGCCCACAACGCCCATTTTAATGGCGTATTTAACAAGTCCAACCACATTCTTTACCTCAAGTTTTTTAATGAGGTTTCTCTTATGCGTATCCACAGTTCGAATGCCGCAATTGAGTTTATCGGCAATTTCCTGATTGGTAAATTCTTGGGCAATGAAGCGTAAAACCTCTTCCTCTTTTTTGGTGAGCATTGGCCCTTTGGTCCTGCTAGATCGAGTGAACTCGCTTGAAATTTTATCTAAAACATCATTGCTAAAATGGTGCTTGCTTAGTGCCACATCTTTAATGGCCCTGATGATTTCGTCTTTAGTTGAGTGCTTTAAAATATAACCGGAAGCTCCCGCCTGAAGAACCTCTTTGATAAACCTCGGCTCATCGTTAATGGTAACCGCAAGTATTCTTGTTGACGGGCTTTTTTCTTTAATAAGTCTAGTGGCTTCCACGCCATTCATAATGGGCATCATAATGTCCATTAATGCAACATCAATTTCTTTTGAAGCACAGATTTCAACTGCTTCTGCACCGTTTTGTGCCATTTCAACCACATGAATGTCTGGTTCACCTCGGAGTAAAGACGACAAGCCATTTCTTATCATTTCGTGGTCGTCTACTATTAATACTCTTATCATTTTTCTGTTGTATGGGATAAAGGTATCTCAACCGTTACTACTGTTCCTTTTCCTGGTGCGGAGTCGATGTCTACCGAACCTTCAAAAACATCAGCTCTAGACACGACATTTCTGATACCAAAGCCTGCTGTCATTTTGTCTAAGTTAAACCCTATTCCATCATCTTCAACCATTAAAACCATAGAATCCTCATGATTGATAAGTTGTACAAAGATGTTTGTGGGCTTACCATGGCGAATTGCATTATTTACAAGCTCTTGGCTTATTCTAAATAAGGCTTTTTCTAATTCTGGAGAAAACCTGTTCTTGTAATCAACTATTTCCAACGAGATTGACAAGTCTACCGAAGCGTTCATCGAATCGATTAGATCCTGGAGAGCCGGTTTAAGCCCAAATTGCCTTAATACATCCGGCATAAGGTTTCTGGAGATGGTTTTTACCTCGCTAAATGCTGTTCCAATATTATTTTCTAACCCTTCAATCTTTTCCCAGACATTGCTTTCATGATTTTCTTTTAAGCTAGACCTGAGGTCTTGCAAATTCAATTTTATAGCCGTGAACAATTGTCCTAGTCCGTCATGTAACTCTTGAGATATTCTAGTTCTTTCATTTTCCTGCCCCTGAATTAGTGCATCCCTACTTTGTTTTTCCAGCTCTTTAATATCAGATATATTTCTGGCAATACAGATTACTGTTATGACTCGTTTTCCGCTAAAAATGGGCGACAATGCAATTCCAAACGTGGAATACCTTCCTGTCCTACTAGCAAATTTTACTTCGGTTTTGATAGGGTTGCCGGTTGCAAAAACCTTATTGACGAGCTTCATCGCTTTTGAAGCATTTTCTGGTAGCATTATCTCGGGAATTGTTTTCCCAGTCCATTTAACATCTTTCGGAACTTCCCTGCTTTGGTTCATCGAAATGATATAGCCCTCAGAATTCACTGTCATTATGATGTCATCAGCGTTTTCGATTACTGACCTCCATCTAGCTTCAGACGCTTCCAAAGCCTCCTGAGCCAACTTACGACCCGTCACATCTTTACCTACCGCCTGATACCCTAAAAGAATACCTGATTTGCCGTAAAAGGCTGTAACCGACCATTCTTGCCAAACCAAATTGCCTGTACTATCGAAATTTCGATATTCCCAAATTCCAGTAGGACTCCTAACAGTTAGTGCTTCTAAATTTCGTTGGCAACGCTGTAGTTCTGCTGGGGGGAAAAGCGTACTAAATCGCATGTCTTTTCCTAAATCCTTAAAGCTGAAAAACCGGTTAAACGCAAAGTTTCGAAACTGAATTTTTGCAGTAGGGTCAACACGGCAAATCATTTCCGTTTGCTCCTCGACAATGCTCTGGTATCTATGCTTAATATTTGAGAGTTCGCTTGCCATTGTGCGAGACTCCGTAACATCTACTACTGAAATAAGAACCAATGACATCGTTTCTTCATGGCCCGGCAGCACGTTGAGATTGAACAAAACGTGCAGTACCTCACCATTAGAATCAACGATAGATGCCTCTGACTGATAGGAAGTTACTCCCTCTGCTAGTGCTACAAACTCCTCCAAGAAAATTTTCTCGGACTCCCTAGTGAAATTTCTGCCTACATGCGATATGCTTTTCCTTTTGCCACTGGCACCGTGCATTTCTTCAGTACTCTTATTTACATTAGTAACCTTGATAAGGTCAATGCATTTTTCCAACGAATCGATGTTTTCTTTAAAGTGCCTTAAAAAATCTTTCACCCCTTTGGCTTTCAATCCATCTAGGTAGATTTTAACTTCCGAAAAGTCTTCTTCCCAAAAAGCAATTGGTGCATTCTCAAAAATGAATTCATACTTGGCCTTAGCCAATCTAGTCTGACTTACATCTCTTGATATCCCAACTAACCCAATAACTTTCCCGGTTTTATCACGAAACGGAGATTTCGAGGTTGAAAAATAGCGCTCGCCAACTTCAAACGTTCCTCGAGTTTCATAGGATACGGGTTGTTCGGTTTCAAATAGCACCTTATCATGATCCATTATTGATCTACCTGCGACTTCCCCAACTAAAGCTACATCCGTTTTGCCAATAATTTCATGTATTGGCCGTTCAAAATATTCGGCTCCTTTTTGGTTTATTAGAATGTATTTGCCATAAAGATCCTTAGCGTAAACTGAATCGGTTGCACCTTCAAAAATTCCTCTCAACAGCGCGTTTTCGGTGAGAAGGTCCTTGAACTCAGTATTAGTTGATATATCTATTTCTTTGCCCATACAGGATTTGAGTTCTCTAATTTAGTTTTACCAATGCAACAAGCATCATTTTGGCTATGAAAATTCGTTTGGTTCTTTTTGTGTTTCTCGCTGCGCTTACCTCCTGCAAGCAAATTGAGCCGCTTACGGTTAAATCAGTTACCTGTTGCGACATTAAAAAAGCCCTCAAATCAGAAACCGATATTGCTTTTGAGATTGAAATGGAAAACCCAAACAACTTTCCAATCTCTGTAAAGAGCTACAACTTAGCCGTACAAATCAATGGAAATGTTCTTGGGAATGCTCAATCCAAAGAACCCACACAGATTCCAGCAAACAGCTCTTTGAGCAGAACTATCACCGTCAGTACCTCCACTCAGAAACTTATTAGCGGTTCTTTACTAATGGGTCTAACCTCCCTGCTGAAAAAAGACCCAACTACCCTTGAAATAGAGGTAGTAGGTTCGGTTGTTGGCTCGGCAAAAGGGTTTTCACAACGGGTAAGAATTAGAGAAGCGTATCCGCTAAAACTGCACCCGTAGTTACTGCAGGGGTATGCAAATATTCTTCGGTTCGGTAAAAAAGCGAAGGGCCTCCCATCCACCTTCTCTACCAACCCCAGATTGTTTTACACCGCCAAAAGGAGTCCTTAAATCACGCACCAACCAGCAGTTTATCCAAACAATGCCCGTGTGTAAATTGGCTGCTACACGATGTGCTTTTGTTAAATCCGAAGTCCAAACGGTAGATGCCAACCCATACTTGGTACCGTTTGCATAACCAAGAACCTCCTCTTCCGTTTCAAAAGATTGGATAGTGACCACCGGTCCAAAAATTTCCTCCTGATTGGTTCTGCAAGTTTCTGAAAGACCTTCTATTACGGTTGGTTCAATAAACCATCCGCCCAAATCTGTTAGTGCTTCTTTTCCGCCACAAAGAACCGTTCCTCCTTCCTCTTTGGCCAGCTCAATGTAGCTCAGAATCTTATCGAAATGTGGTTTGGAAACAACTGCGCCAAGTTTTACATCTGCTTGTTTTGGGTCTCCAACTTTAAGTCCTTTTACCAACTCTACAAACCTAGATTTGAAGTCTTCGTAAATGCCTTTTTGAACATAAATTCGAGACCCGCAGAGACAAATTTGGCCTTGGTTTGCAAAGCTGGAATTGAGAGTTGTACTGAGCGCATTCTCCAAATCGCAATCATCAAAAATGAGGTTCGGATTCTTTCCACCAAGCTCTAACGAAAGTTTCTTGAACATTGGCGCGGCTGTCCTAGCAATGGTTTTCCCCGTTTCTGTTCCTCCGGTGAACGATATAATCGGAACATCTGGATGCTCGATGAGCGAGGCCCCAACTTTGCCCCCTAAACCATGAACGATATTTAACACTCCCTTCGGGAAACCAACTTCATCGCAAATCTCCGACAACAAATAGGCCGTCATTGGGGTAATCTCCGAAGGCTTAGCAACAACGGTGTTCCCTGATGCCAAGGCTGGAGCAATTTTCCAAGTGAAGAGGTACAACGGTAAATTCCACGGAGAAATACACGCGGCAACACCAATTGGCTGGCGTAAGGTGTAGTTCAGGTATTTTCCATCGGCATCGTGCAACTCAGAGCTATCATGTAAAATGGCCGTGGCAAAGAATTTAAAATTATCAGACGCTCTCGGAATATCCACCTTGGTGGCCAACCAAACAGGCTTGCCGTTATCGGTAGACTCCGCGTTTGCCAGTTCATCCAAACGCTCAGTTATTCTTCTCGAAACATTCAGCATGTGCTGAGAGCGTTCATCTCGAGTTAAAGCAGACCAAAGCGGGAATGCGGCCTTAGCTGCGCTTACCGCCAATTCAACATCTTTTGCGCCTGAATCTGGTATCAACGAATAAACCTTGCCTGTTGCTGGATTGTGATTGTCTAAGAATTTTCCAGAATTCGGCTCTAGAAATTGACCGTTGATATAATTCAGAATTTTCTGCATTTCTGTTGTTTGGGAGTAAAAGTAGTCATCGTTAAAAAGTGTTAACCATCCAATACAAGGTACATTGCGAACGTACTTTTGATGTGTTGGGAAAGAATACCATAAAAGCAATTATTGTTCTGATGACGGTGGCTCTTGTTGGGCTCATTGGAATTCAGGTGTACTGGATAAACAGTGCAGTAAAATTGCGCGAGCAAACCTTTCGTTCTACAGTAAACGAAGCCTTGAGTGACGTAGTGTACCAGTACGAAAAGCTCAAAACTTCGCAGAACCTAGCTCTACAACTTGACCTTAGAGAAAAGCGCAGAAGGCTCATCTTTCAGATGGATTCAATTAATAGAGCTATTGGACGTACACGAGATAGTCTTATGCTTATTCAGCAAACAAAGAAGGGAGAGTTGTTGGCGGAAATACCAAGCATTAATAAAAATGGATTTGTGAGCGATGGCGCTGGTTGGTGGTCTCCAGAAAAAGAGCCAGACCATCTGCGGGTAGTTTTTGGAGGGCAAGAAGCCACTTTTGAAATAAACGTGTATGAAGAATTCTTGGTGGACTCTAATGGAACAATGGTAAAACGTAGCCGACAACAACATTACGAGTCTCCAAATTACGGCCCTATCAGAAAACCGCGCTTACCAGAAACCGCAGATGATTACGAGTGGTATGTAGATTCCCTTAAACAGGTTCAAATGATGAACCTTTCTTGGCTTGAAAAGCGCGCGGATATGGTGAACGAAATCTTTGAGGAGATTATTAGCGTTGACCTATACAACCAAGCGGACGATATTGACACTCTTGCGCTTGATTCATTACTTAGATTACAGCTGAAAGACAAGGGAATTGGAGCCGATTACGCCTACGGCATTTTCGACCCATTTATGAATGCATATTACCTAGAAGGAGATGAAAAGGAATTTGAAGGAGTCCTCACCTCGCAACACAAAGTGAACCTTACTCCTGGCAATGTTTTCAATCAGCCTAAATTCTTATCCATTTTCTTCCCAAATCAAAACAAGTATTTGTTGAGAACCATGTGGCTGCTGCTTACTATTTCTGCCATGTTTTTACTGGTTATCATCTTCTCGTTCTCCTTTACCGTTTCAACCATTATTCGGCAGAAAAAGTTGTCCGAAATCAAGAACGATTTCATCAATAATATGACCCACGAGTTAAAGACTCCGATATCAACTATTTCACTTGCATGTCAAGCACTGGGTGATCCTGATATTAAATCAAAAGAGGGTATTGTAGATAATTACATCAATGTAATTGCTGATGAAAACAAGCGGTTGGCGATGGTGGTAGAAAACGTGCTTCGTACCGCAGTGATGGACAAGGGCGAACTAAAACTGAAAATTGTAGACATCGACTTACATGTTGTGGTAGACCAAGTTCTTCAGAACATGCGCTTACAGCTAGAGCAACGCGGAGGACAGTTTATTACCGATTTAAAAGCATCAAACACACTAGTGCAGGCCGATCATATTCACTTAACCAATGTTGTCTTCAACTTGGTTGATAATGCGTTGAAATACACTGAAAAAATTCCTGTAATAAAGGTTGGAACCCGTAACGAACACCATGGAATTGTGGTGTACGTGGAAGACAACGGAATTGGAATAAATAAGGAAAACCAGAAAAAAATCTTTGACAAGCTCTATCGAGTACCGACTGGAAACATTCACAATGTGAAAGGATTCGGGCTTGGATTGAGCTACGTGAAAGCCATTGTAGACAAGCACAACGGTTGGATAAAAGTGAAAAGCGAGCTTGGAAAAGGCAGCAAATTTGAAATACTCATCCCCCATAAATACACAGAAGCATGAGCAACGAGAAAATTAAAGTACTACTGACAGAAGATGACCCGAATCTTGGAATGCTTCTACGCGAATATTTGAACGCCAAAGGATATGAAACAACGTTGGCCGTAAACGGGAAAATTGGCTACGAAAAATTTTCGCAAGGCGGATACGATATATGTATTCTAGACGTAATGATGCCGGTAAAAGACGGCTTCACCCTAGCTGAGGAAATCAGACAAACCGACAAAAAGATTCCAATCATTTTTCTTACAGCTAAAAGCATGAAGGACGATAAAATGAAAGGTTTTGGCGCTGGCGCAGATGATTACATAACCAAACCTTTTAGCATGGACGAATTGCTAATGCGTATGCAGGCCGTACTAAGAAGAACCCTTCCTGAATCTGGCAAAGCCAAAAAGAAAGAAGCTCTTACGGTAGGGAATTTTAGTTTTGACTACGACCGTCAGATACTTGACCTAAATGGTGAAGAGAAAAGACTCACAACGAAAGAGTCTGATCTACTGCACATGCTTTGCGAAAACCGATACGATGTGTTGGACAGAAATTATGCTCTCAACAAAATTTGGGGTGATGACAACTACTTCAATTCTCGAAGTATGGATGTGTACATAGCTAAACTCCGAAAATATCTTTCGCTCGACCCAGAGGTTGAATTGGTGAACGTACACGGCAAAGGGTTTAAGCTTTTGGCGAAGGAGTAAAATCAGAGACTCCCAGTCCGTCCACCATCAACCGGAACGTTTATTCCGTTGATGTAACTAGCTAGAGGAGAAGCTAAAAAAGTTGCAGCTGCGGCCACTTCCCATGGTTGCGCAAATCGACCCGCTGGCACCTGAGCTCGCATAGAATTTGCTACTTCTTCTTCCGACTTTCCAGTTTTAGAAGCCTTGTTTGAGATGATGCTTGTGAGCCTTTCTGTTTCTGTAGCTCCTGGAAGTACATTATTAACAGTGATGCCAAATTCGCCTAATTCATTGGAAAGAGTTTTACTCCAGTTTGCCACGGCACCGCGGATTGTATTGGAAACACCCAAGCCATTCAACGGGATTTTTACCGAGGTAGAAATCACATTGATAATGCGTCCGTATTTCTCGGCTTTCATTCCTTCTACCAATGCTTGCGCCATTACATGATTGCACATGAGGTGCGACCGAAACGCGCGCTCAAAATCATCCAATTCAGCTTCTACGGCCTTACCTGCTGGCGGTCCGCCCGTGTTATTCAAAAGGATGTGATACGGTTTAGCCGTGGCCATATGGTTCTCAACAACAATTTTTAGTGCTTCCGGCTTGCTAAAATCGGCAACCAAAAAGCTATGTTTTTGTCCTTCACCATTTTCCAGTTCAGCTAGTACCCCTTTTAACTTTTCTTCATTTCGTGCAACTAGTGTAACGGTAGCACCTGCTTCTGCCATTTGCAAAGCAACTGCTTTTCCAATTCCAGCTGTGCTTCCACAAACCATTGCACGCTTTCCTTTAAGATCGATTTTCATGATTAGCCTTTGGTCAAAACTACTTGAATTTCCTTACTTTGATGAACAGCAAAAGCAACACCATGGCCATTAAAAAACCGTTTAATCTTACCAAGTGGATTGAGGAAAATAGAGACTTGTTGAAGCCACCCGTTGGCAACAAGAACTTATATGTAGAAGCTGGTGATTTTATTGTTATGATTGTTGGCGGGCCAAACGCACGTAAGGATTATCACTACAACGAATCGGAAGAGCTTTTTTACCAATTGGAAGGCGATATAAACGTGAGAATTCAGGAAGATGGGAAAGCGGTGGATGTTCCGATAAAAGCTGGTGAAATGTTCCTGCTTCCTGCCAATATTCCGCATTCTCCTATGCGCAGCGAAGGCTCTGTAGGCCTAGTTATAGAACGGGTGAGAATTGGCACCGATTTAACCGATGGACTTTTGTGGTTTTGCGATAATTGCAACCATAAGCTGCACGAATTCAAGTTTCCACTAACGAATATTGAAAAAGACTTTCTTCCTCGTTTTAAAGAGTTTTATGGTTCTGAAAAATTACGAACCTGCAACAATTGCAAGCATGTAATGGAAACTGATCCACGATTTGTTTAGACAAAAAAAGGCCCCGAAATCGGGGCCTTTTTTATTTAATCTATTTTGTTTCTCAGTGAATCAACCCTAGGCGACCAGTGTGTGCCACTTTGCCAGCTTCATCAATCATCTGATACAGGTACATTCCATTAGCAAGACCGTCTAAACGAACTGTTTGCTTATCAAATGTTAGTCTTTCAGTAAGCAACAATTTTCCGCTCATATCCATAATAAGCAGGTTGTAAATATCTCCTCCTGTTCTTACCTGAACATAGTCAGAAGTTGGGTTTGGATACAATACGTTTCCGCCTGCAGCAACAACTTCTTCAACACCAGAACAACATTCGCTTGGGTCGCTCATAAACGTTGCATTCTTTGGCGTTCCATCACCATTCATGGTAACCTCAACTACAATGTAGCCTACCTCTTTACCAATAAAACGCATGTTAGTATCGATAGAAACTTGTGGGTTTTCGAATACTCCAGGGAAGTTCGGAGCTGGCTCCCAATTCCCTCCTGTATATCCCCAAACGCTATCAATCGATGTTTCAAGTACGTTTTGTCTTACCACATTATGGGTGTTCAAAAGCACATCTGTAAGAACCCCTTCTGCATCTACCTCTGCATCGGTGTAATACGTTCTTAAAACTCGGATAGAATCTGGATCCCAAGCCAAGTTGTACGGAAATGGAACCAACCCATCAGAATCGAATTTAAAATCGAAAACCGCAGTGTCTTCATAAGCTGTTCCGACCGAAGAGGGAAATTCAAAAATCTTCCAAGGGTCATCGGCCAAAACTGACGCTTCGAATGGTACAGGCAAACCAAGTGCTGCACCAAAATCCGCAGCAATTCCAATTATCTGCACATCATTTGCGGTGGTATCGGCAAACGCATATCCACCAAATTGATCCAATGCAATATCAGCACCTGGAAAATCGCCATTCGGGTCTACCGAAGCTGGGTCATGAAATTCAATTTGATACAAAGTGTCAGTAATAAGCATGCTAAAATCCCAAGTTTGAGGAGTAGCACTTGGCGTTCCTACATCAACTCCTGCAGGCAAATCGTCATCATCGGCCATCCAAAAAGTGGTACCTGGAGTAGCAAAATCAGATGCATTGATAACTATCTGAGCGTGAGCCGAAAAGATAGAACCAATGAACAAAAGGGGTAAAAGTTTTTTCATGATAATTGTTAAGTGTTTGTTCAAATGTACGGAATGCACCAAGTTATATTTGTACCGTGAGTGTTAAAGAAGCCCCAGAGAATATTAAGACGATTTTGAAGACCATTCCGGAATTTCCGGGAGTCTATCAATACTTCAATGATGAAGGAGGTATTCTATATGTAGGAAAGGCCAAAAACCTAAAGAAACGGGTATCGTCTTACTTCACTAAAGACAAATACGACAGTCGCAAAACGGCCTTACTTGTGCGGAAAATCAGAGACATCAAATTCATAGTTGTCGAGTCTGAATTGGATGCCCTTCTATTGGAGAACAACCTGATTAAGCAGCATCAGCCTAAATACAATGTGCTGCTTAAAGATGACAAGACCTTCCCTTGGATTTGCATTAAAAAGGAACCATATCCGAGGATTTTCCCAACTCGAAAGGTGATAAGAGATGGTTCCCTTTACTTTGGCCCATACGCCAATGTGAAGATGATGCACACACTTTTAGAGTTGGTGCGTCAACTTTATCCACTCAGAACGTGCAACTTAAAACTAACACAAGAGAACATTAAGGCCGAGAAATTCAAAGTGTGTTTAGAATATCACATTGGCAATTGCAAAGGGCCATGTATTGATAAACAGACCGAAGCAGATTACGAAACGGCAATTGAGCACATCAGGAAAATCATCAAAGGAAATGTGAAAGAGGTGCATGCTCATCTCAACCACCTTATGAGTGAGTATTCTGAAAAGCTCGAATTCGAAAATGCACAGCTTATTAAAGACAAGATTGGACTCTTAGAGCGTTTCCAAAGTCGGTCTACTGTTGTTAGTCCAGTTGTGGAAGATGCCGATGTATTCTCCATCGTTTCAGACGTAAAATCGGCCTACGTTAACTACCTGCGTGTAATTGATGGCGCCATCGTTCAGGCGCATACGCTTGAGATGAAAAAGCGAATGGAAGAATCTGACCAAGAGCTTTTACAAATGGCAATCGTGGAACTCGCTCAACGCTTTGAGTCCGATTCGAAAGAATACATCGTTCCATTCGAACTTGGATTGGAGTTCCCGAATAAAAAAATCATTGTCCCGCAACGCGGAGATAGAAGCAAATTGCTGAAACTCTCCGAACGAAATGCACTCACTTACAAACGAGACAAGGACAAACAAACTGAGATTCTAGACCCTGAGCGCAACGTAACGCGCATTATGGAACAAATGCAAAAGGATCTCCGCATGACGGTGCAGCCGCGCCACATTGAGTGTTTCGATAATTCAAACTTTCAGGGAGATCAGGCGGTTGCGGCCATGGTTTGTTTCCGAAATGGCAAACCGTTCAAGAGCGATTATCGCCATTACAACATTAAAACAGTTGTCGGCCCAGACGATTTTGCCTCAATGGAAGAGGTTGTTTTAAGACGTTACAAACGCATGTTAGAAGAAGGTCTGTCGCTTCCACAGCTCATTGTAATTGATGGTGGAAAAGGACAATTAAGTAGTGCTGTTAAAAGCCTAGATGCTCTAGGAATTAGAGGAAAAATCACCATAGTTGGTATTGCCAAAAAGCTGGAAGAAATCTATTTCCCTGGCGATTCTGTGCCGCTCTACATTGACAAACGCTCCGAGTCTTTAAAAATCATTCAGCATGCACGGAATGAAGCCCACCGTTTCGGAATTACACACCACAGAAACAAGCGTGCAAAGGCCACGGTTAAGACAGAACTGACTGAAATAAAAGGCATCAGTTACAAAAGCTCACAGCAATTGCTCTGGCAATTCCGTTCAGTAAAAAAGATAAAAGAAGCCACCGAGGAGCAACTCGCGGAAGCAATTGGCAAAGCCAAAGCCAAGATGGTGTTTGAGCATTTTCATGGCGCTTAGGCTCGCGTTGTCACTTCGAGTGATTTTGAGGGACGAAAAATAGTATCGAGAAGTTTTTACCGCATTGTTCTCGATACACGCTCGTTCCTCGCGCACTCGAAATGACGCAAATTCAATTAACTTTGTTATATGAAACCGTTCAAAAACATCATGTTGTTGATTGCAACGTATGTTGGTTTTTCTTTACATGCTATTGCTCAACCACCTCCCATACCATTGTCGATAACGGAAATTTTTT
>CALCGD010000083.1 GCA_937900875.1 uncultured Flavobacteriales bacterium | reverse complement strand
AAGCGGTTATCAAAGAAGTATCTGCTGATACAGCAGCTAGCATTCAAACCAAATTTGAAACTGCTAAAACAGCTCAAAAGCAATGGGCGAAGGTTCCGCTAAACGAGCGTATTGCGTGCGTTGCCAAGTTCAATGAATTGATGTTGGCCAATGCAGATAAAATTGCGGCCGACCTTACTGCAGAAGTTGGAAAACCGCTTGGTCAGGCTAAAGGAGAAATTAATGGCGGGGTTGGTAGAAGCCAATATTTTGTAGAGAACAGTGAGAACTATTTGGCTGAAGAATGGATGGTTTCCGAAGGAGCAACACGAGAAAAACTTACGTACGAACCTCTTGGCGTAATTGCCAATATCTCTGCATGGAACTACCCGATTTTGGTAGGGATGAACGTGTTTATTCCTGCATTGATTGGTGGAAATGCTGTGCTTTATAAGCCATCAGAATACAGCACATTAACAGGTATAAACATGGCAGAAATGCTGTGGAAAGCTGGCATTCCTAAGGATGTTTTTCAAGTGGTAATTGGAGACAAAGAAGCTGGCGAAGCGCTTCTTGAATTACCTCTAAACGGATACTTTTTTACTGGCTCCTACGCCACTGGAAAATACATTGCAGAGCGAGTAGCTAGCAAGCTCGTTCCTGTTGGATTGGAATTAGGAGGCAAAGACCCAATGTACGTTTGCGAGGATGTGGACGTGAAAGCAGCTGCCGCAGCTGGTGTAGAAGGAGCGTTTTACAATAACGGACAAAGCTGCTGTGCCGTTGAACGAATCTACGTGAGCGAGAAAATCTATGACAACTACGTTTCGGCATTCCTTGAAGAAGCTAAACAAATGAAAGTGGGCAATCCCACAGAAGAAGGTGTGTTCCTTGGTTCGCTTACACGTCCGCAGCAAATGGCTGTTTTAGAGGAGCAAGTGAAGGACGCAATTGAAAAAGGTGCTTCACTTTTATTGGGAGGAAAGCGGTTGGACCGAAACGGATTCTATTTCGAGCCTACTGTGCTATCTAACGTTGACCACTCCATGAAGGTGATGATGGATGAGAGCTTTGGGCCAATTATCGGCATTCAGAAGGTGAAAGATGATGCGGAAGCAATCGGATTGATGCTAGACACGCCTTATGGGCTTACATCTGCTGTTTACACCACTACCGAAGACCGAGCATTAGAATTAATGAGTCAGCTCAATTCTGGTACTGTTTACTGGAATTGTTGTGATCGCGTAAGTCCAAATCTTCCTTGGAGCGGGCGTGGCGCTTCTGGCCTAGGCTCAACGCTTTCTCATGCTGGTATACGAACCTTTGTTCAGCCGAAGAGCTACCACTTAAGAGCTTAAACTACGGAACCTGCTCATCTTTGATGAGAACATTAGAACCGAGCCACCAATCATGGAGGAATACATGCGGTGGTTCGGAGCTTACCGTAACGTTTGAAAACCTTTTATGCGCAACAATCCGTTTGGTTGAAGCGAATAGAAACACGTACGGCTGCTCTTTATAAATCAATTCTTGTAATTGAAACGAAAGTGCATTTCTCTTGTCAATATTCACTTCGTATTTGATGGAATCAATCAATTGGTCAGCGGCTGGGTTTCCAAATCCTACGTAATTTGACCCTTGATTGGCCCAAGATTCTGTTCCCCAAATTTGTGTGTAATCTTCTGGTAATGACGAACCTGCCCAAGCACTTAACATGGCATCGAAATCGTGTAACTTATTTCGCTGTCTCAACACCGCAAAACTCATTGCAACAGGATTACACTCCACTCCAATTTCTTTTAGAGATTCAGCTATTAAACTTGCCTGCGTAGCCCAGCTTGCTGGTGCATTCATATAGTGTAAATCGAACTTAAACGGAACACGAACACCAACAATAATCTTATCTCGAATGTTGTCGCCATCAGTGTCAATCCAACCAGATTTATCCAACATTACAGCAGCAACGTCCAAGTTAGAAGCAATTGGTAAGAGTTCTGAATTGCACTCCTCTTTCAATGGCGACACCGGACCAGCGACTCGCATGGCTACACCAAAATTCACAATCTCATTAATTGCATCATAAGGAATTGCATGCGCAATGGCCCTTCTAACAAGTTGGTCGTTAAACAGTTTTTGATGTTTGATACCATCGGGTCTACAATTTAATCCCAAGTATGTGTAATTGTAACTTGGGATTACCGCTGAATTGTAATTACTTGAAAACCCTTCGTTGTTCTGAAGAGTGTATAGGTCTTTAGAAGCAAGATATTGAGAGCCATCGTAAACCTGAGTTTTGAACTCAAGCATATGAGAATTAGGATCAGCGTTAATTTTAAATATTATTTCGTCCGGCCCAACTTCTGATTGTTTTTGGAAAGACCAATGTGCTTTTTTCCTGATTAAGGTGAAGGATTGACCTGGTTTCCATTCGTGAAAACGGTACGGCCCTATACCAACTAGGTACTCGGGGTTTCTTGAATACTTGGCACTATTGAATTCGGTCGCCCATAACTGCAACTTTGGTTCAGAATCGGGGTTAAATTTTTCATCGTCAAACTACTGAAAAGTGTACTTGCGAAGCGTCATAGCGCTATCCCAATAAGCTTCTTGCATCAATGGAAAACCTGTTAGAAACGCCATATTAAGAACATTTCTTTCCTTCATAATTATTGTGAAGCTTAGTTCATTTGACGAGTCGATTTTGACTGATTTAAGGTTCTCTAAGTACGGCTTCAGATGTGGGTTGTTCGTCAAAGGGCATTTTGCAGCCATTAGACTAAAGATTACGTCACGTACAGTTATGGCTGTTCCATTGTCCCACTTCGGTTCAGAACGTAGTTTATAGGTGTACGCAAGACCATCTCCAGAAACAACCGGCATGGATTGAACTAAGCCTGGTTTGACTCCTGTTGGACTTTTAGAATCTGGCTCTAGCAGATGCGCTTGCGTTAACGTAAAAATGAACGACTTAAGCGCAGAGCCTCCATTAGTAGGATGCATATCATCTGGCTCTCCTAATACATGATAAACCATCGTGTTTTCCCGAGACCAATCATCCGAAAAGGTTACTGCAGCGGGAAACATCTCAAGCGGACCACCAATCGGTTCCTTCTCTTTGGAATCAGCCTGGCTTCCATTTTCGATTTGATTACACGAGATTACCAGAGCAATGACACAGAGAACAGAAAAACGATACATGCTGAAACAAAAACGGCTCCTTTCGGAGCCGTTTTCTTTTATTGTTGTTTAATCACTTTCATTACAGTCATCTGATTGTCTGCAAAAATGCGCAGGAAGTAAACTCCATCAGGCATCTCGGTTAAGTCGTACTGCTTGCGCAATTGGCTTGTTGTTCCAATTGCATCATCCAGCCATACTTGCTTTCCAACCATATCGTAAAGACCGATGCTCAAATTACGAGATTGAAGAAGCTCCACTTCAACCGTGAACTGTCCGTTGTTCGGGTTTGGATAAACATTGACATCACCATCAAAATTGGCTTCTTCAATTCCAACACAACATGTCATTTCGTAAATGAATGAACAACCTTCACAACCTTGATCATCTACTACACAAACCATGTAGTTACCACTACCTGAACCAGAAATGTCGTAAGTAGAACCTGTCGCTCCAGGAATAGGGTTTCCGTTATAGAACCACTGGAATCCTACGAAATCTGTTGCATTTGTAATTGTAAGCATGTCTCCAGCTTCCTCTACCAGTGGATTTGGATCCCAAACAGTAACTAAAACAGGGTCAGCAACCATCGAGCTATCTATACAGCCATTTCCGTCTAGAACGATTACGGTGTATTCTCCAGATTCGATAACGGTAACAACCTGAGTTGTAGAACCATGACTCCATAGATAAGAAGCATATCCTGGTCCAGCATCTAAGTGAACATCACCACCGATACAGAATTCTAGTGGGCCATCCCAAGTAACCACTGCTCCTGGTTGTGGCTCATTCATTTGAGTAATTACCTCTGAGATTGCTTCACAACCATACTGGTTTGTTACTGTGACAGTAACCGTATCAGAAGTATAAACTGCCGTTACATTGGTAGTAGAACCCGTAGACCAAGCGTAAGATGAATAACCAGGGAATGCAGTAAGTACTGCCGAATCTCCAATACAGAATTCAACAATTCCGTTTGGTGTAACGTTCGGTGATGGGATTGGATTCACGGTAATTCCGATTTGATCCATTCCTGTACATCCATTGGCATCTTCAACAATTACCTCATACACTCCTGTGATAATTACCTCAATTGTTTGGTCCGTTTCGCTCGTGCTCCAAGCGTAAGAACTGTAACCAGGGCCAGCATCTAAGGTGACGCTACAAACAGTTGTATCGTTACCCAAATTCAGTTCTGGCGACATAAGTACTACGTAGTCGTCAGATACGGTCACAGAACATCCGTTTTGCGCCTCGTAAGTGTAGTCTACATTGATAGAACCTGCTCCTGCAAGATCTGGGAAGAATAAATCTCCAACAATTGGGAAACCATCATAAACCACGGTGTAAAAACCGTCAAGTGGCGTACCTCCTGTCAACACAACCAATTCATCATCCGAACATGCAGTAGCACCTAGACTGAATGAAACAGAAGGTAAAGAGAGAACAGTGTACGTTAAACTTGGGCTTGTAACAGTACAATTATTCAAATCTGTTCCTGCTGCAACAACAGATTGACCGTCTGTCAGTATAGCGTTTGTATACGGGTTAGTTGAACCGGCAGAAACTCCATCGACAAAGAACTCATATGTATCTGCTCCTGAAGCCGTGAATTCGATAGATGTTCCTTCGCAAATGGTCAGGTCTGTTGGACTTGCCGTTAAACTGACATTGAAGCCTCCTGGATCGCTCAATGCTACCGCATCAGTAGACTGACATCCGTTTGCATCAGTTACGGTTACCGCGTAAGCACCAGCGGCTAATCCAACTGCATTCTGAGTTGTTTGTCCGTCTGTCCATAAGAAACCGTAAGCAGGTACTCCTCCAATCACAATGGCATTTGCTTGACCGTCTGCAAGCCCACAAGCTGATGGATTGATTTGAGAAACAATACCAATTTGAATTTCAGGATGAACCGTGTATGTAACTGGTGCGCTAGTTGCAGCACATAACTGTGTGTCAAGTCCCATTACAGCAATGATGTCTCCATCCATCAACGTATCTGTTATGAACGGATTGGTAGTTGATACCTGCTGACCATTTACAAAGAACACATATGTAGATGCCCCAGTACCTTCAAATGTTACCGACTCGCCACCGCAAATCGTATTATTTACCGGGCTAGAGGTAAGCGTTACCGGACTAGAACCAACATCGCTAAGTGAGGCGCTTGTTGCCGCTGTACATCCAGCATCGTCAGTTACAAGAACAAAGTAGTTTCCAGCATTAAGGAAAGCTAGCGTTGGTCCTACTCCACCATTACTCCACGTATAGGTGTAAGCTGGTGTTCCACCGGAAGCTTCTGCTGTAATTGCGCCATCTGTAGCACCGCAAGATGTTGGGTCTGAAGTGTTGGTGATGGCAACCGTAGGACTTGGATTTACAGTTACTGGAATTCCAGCACTTTCTACATCGCAAGCGTTAGCATCAGTTCCTACAACCGTTACAACCTGTCCGTTTGTAAGCGTTGATGTAACAAATACTGTTGTCGGACTAGATGGCCCTTGAGAAACTCCATCTACAAAGAACTCATAAGAAAGAGCACCTGAGGCGAAAAATGAAATACTCTGACCGATACAAATTGTTGTATCAGCATCGTCTGCTATAAGTGTAATAATCGGTCCTGGGTTAACAATTGGAATGATGATATTACTTGTAGCGGTACAGTTGTTTGCATCGGTTCCTGTAGCAACTACAGATTCACCATCGACAAGGTTAGCAGTTACATATGGATTGGTAGTTCCTACTGAAAGGCCAGCAACAAAGAATTGGTAATCCACCGAACCAGAAGCTGTGAACGTTACGCTTTCGCCATCACAAATTTCATTTGTTGGATCTTCGCTACTTGTAAGAGTAACTGGCGCTGCTCCTGGATCGCTAAGTGCATAGGTTTCTGAACTAGAACATCCGTTATCATCTGTTATCGTAACCACGTAAGGTCCGGCAGCTAATCCCGAAATATTAGGATCCGTTTGTCCTGTAGCCCAAGAGTATGTATAAGGCGGAAGACCAGCTGAAACTGAAGTAAGGATTGTACCGTCTGCTGTTGCGCAGGCAGATGGATCTGTTACGGTTTCATCAATAATTGGGTTTTCCAATACCGTGAAGCTGATTCCTGGTGTTGTAAATGAACAGAAGTTAAAATCTGTACCAGTCACATAAACCGTTTCTCCGTCTTGCAATGCTGTAGTCAACCAAGGATTCTGGGTAGTTACCGGCACACCATCCACGTAGTACTGATATTGAAAAGCTCCAGAAGCAGTAAACGTTACAGCATCTCCAGCGCAAATTGACTGATCAGAATCATCACTTACAAGAGATACAATAGATGCTCCTGGGTCATTAAGTGATACTGAAGAGTTATCTGAACAACCAGTTGCATCAGTAACGGTAACTTCATACGGTCCTGCAGGAAGTCCAGAAATAGTTGGACTAAAGCCACCATTACTCCATGCATAGGTATAAGGCAAAGTACCTCCACTCGTAACTGCGGTAATCGTACCATCTGCAGCGCCACATGCGCTAGGGCTAGTAATACCACTGAATCCGACAGACGGTGCTGCAGTTACGTTTATAAGTACATCCACACATGCTGTTTGATTACATGGGCCAGAAGCTCGTACGTAATAGTTAGCTGTAGATAATGGGTTTACAGAGATTGTAGTACCTGCACCAACTAATTGACCTCCACAGCTACCGATGTACCACAACCATTGTGCGTTAGTTCCGAGAGAACCACCATTGACCGTCAATGCAACAGCATCTCCAGCACAAACAGTGGTTGCGCTTGCAGTGATTGAAGTTGGTTCAACTGATTCGGTATCTACAATTACATCAAAAGAACAAGCTGCCGTATTACCTGAGGCATCTAAGCCTTGGTACGAGACGGTTGTGGTTCCGGTTGGGAAGGTAGATCCAGTTGTTGGACCACTTACTATATTAACCGTTGCTCCGGGGCAATTATCTGTTACTGTAGGTAGTGGATAATTCACCACTGGGTTACATCCTGCGAAAACAGAACCTGGACAGCTAATTACTGGCAATTGAGCATCAACAACAGTTACCGTAAAACTTTCTGTACCAACATTTCCATAAGGGTCGGCCGCTTGAAAAGTAACCGTATTAACCCCAACAGGGAAAGAACCTCCACTAGCCAAACCTGCAGTTTGAGTTAAGGTAACTCCACAAAGGTCAGTGGCTGTAGGTGCAGTATAGCTTACTGTTGTAGCACACTGACCTGCATTGGCATTTACCGTAATGTTAGCAGGAACTGTTAAAACTGGCGCGGTATTATCTGCAGCTGTGGTTACAAAAACCTCGTAATAATCAAAGCAAACCGGATCACCAGCAACGTTATCTCCCACATCCAAATTCCATGTTCCGAATGGAGAAAGACCATTATAATTTGCTAATACCCCGTTGTTGGGTCCAAAAGTTCCAGTAACTGGGGTGCCACTAGGAATTGGGTTACCATCACTGAATGTGGTAATCACAGAGTTAGTAGATGCAGAACCAGACCAAGTTCCAGGCAACGCTAGAATCTCTGAGTTGGTTGGTCCGTTAATTCTAAAACTGGTTTCAGCATGAAACGAGTTGCCCGTACCAGGTGCAGTACATGTTCCGTCCGTTTTTGCCCAAGAAATAACTACATCAACGTCTGTAACCGCACAACCAAGGCTAAAATCGGAAGCACTGAATGAAACACCAGTAAGTGCCATGCCGTAGTTTCCAACTCCATCGATGGTGACAGAATTAAGGGGATTGTAGAGTTTTGAAACTGTTTGACCATAGGCTGTGCCTGCGGTTAGAACCAATAACAATAGGAATTGTAAAAGTCTTTTCATGAGAGGGGGTTGTAAGTTTTTCAAGCTATTAAACCTAACCATCGAAATTAATATTTTTTCATTCGACAAATGCAACCCACAAAATGAGGAATTGAAGCGGAAACCATTTTGTAACAATGATAATTACAGAAGATGATGGCAAAAACAAAGGCCCGATGCTAAATCGGGCCTTTGCTAACTGTTTGTTAAAACACGTATCCTATCAATCTCTTACGATTGGTTTAACCACCATTCCCTCTGAGGTTGACAACTGGATGTAATAAACCCCTTTATCCAAGTGAGAAATATCGAATTCTCTTCTTAATGAAGAAACACTCGACAGACTTTCTGGAGCTATTATCTCTCTGCCTGTAATATCGCTGAAGCTCAACACAACATCCATCGTAGACCCTAGGTCCGCTTCCAATGTAAACAGCCCGTTTGTTGGGTTTGGATATAGACTTATTTCATAGTCATACACTACATCGAATATTCCGGTGAATGTGAACTCAACATTAAATGAGGTAGCAACACAACCATTTTCATCGGTTACTTCACAGAGGTAGTTTCCGCTTACTGATGGTAAATAAAACTCATTTGTTGCGCCTGGTATTGGGGCGCCATTCAAGTACCATTGGTATGTTGAAAACGGACCGTTTGTAACAACCACACTATCTCCTTGCTGAGCAGCCATTGGCTGTGGGTCCCAAACTTCGATATGAATTGTGTTGGCAAGAAGTGTGCTGTCTATACAGTTGTTGGCATCAAGCACAGTTATTCCGTAATCGCCAGTTTCTGTAACTACAATTGAAGGTGTTGTTGAACCACTTGTCCACAAATATGAATTGTATGGCCCAGGTGCAACGCTCAAACTAACACTTCCTCCATCGCAGAACTCAATAGGTCCGCTTGGCACAATGGTCGGTTGTATTGTAACGTTAACTACAACTTCAACCGGATCTGATGTCTCCAAACATCCATTAGTTAAATGCTCTACCGTAAGTGTGTAAGTGCCTGCGCTGTTTACAACTATTGAGGATGAAGATTCATTGGTTGGAGACCAAGAGTAGCTAGCAAAACTTCCAACTGAGGAAAGTGTAGCCGAATCACCGTCACAAATGGCAACTGTGCCATTTGGAGTAATAGCCGCGTTTGGCAATTGCAATACCGATACAATCGCATCATCGCTACCGCTACATCCAAATTGATCCCAAACCTGAAGTTCAACAACTCCAGATTGGTGAATAGTCACCGATTGATTTGCACTACCAGTACTCCATAAGTATGAATCAAACGCGCCAGTGGTAAGAGTTACCGAATCGCCATTACAGAAAGTTAATGGGCCACTAGCAACGATTACTGGGTCGAGAAGATTACTGACTGAAACAGCGATATTATCGGATCCAGTACATCCATTACCATCGGTTACAGTTACAGTATATGCACCGGTTGTGGTAACATTAATGGTTTGAGTAATCTCAAACGTAGACCAAGCGTAGGTTGAACCCGGGTTTCCAGCATCAAGGTTAATAACCGAACCAGTACAAATCGTTGTGTCGTTTCCGAGAGCAACAACAGGTGGCTGATTAACAACTACTTGAACCGCAGCTGATGTTCCAGAACATCCTTGAGCGGTAGTTACAATAACGTTGTAGGTTCCTGCCGTATTTACAGTCGTAGTCTGGCCATTTGTACCGTTACTCCAGTTGTATACAGAATATCCTGATCCTGCATTCAACGTCAGGTTTTGACCAGCACAGATTTCAGACGTTCCAATAGGAGTTATTACTGGAAGTGGCGAATCGTTAACTGTTACGTCCAACGTTGTAGAATTCGTACAACCATTTCCGTCTGTATACGTGTATGTTATAGTGTGAATTCCCACACCCGCAGAAACAGGGCTAAACTGAGCTCCTATAATTCCTGTACCTGAGAACGTTCCTCCGGTTGGGCTACCTACCAAGTTTGCGCTAGAAGCATTCTCGCAGTATGATGCAGAAAGTCCTGTGAAACTTACTACTGGAAGTTCGTTTACAGTTACATCCTGTTCATCAAAACTTGTACATCCAAAAGGATCGGTGTAGGTGTAGCTAATGGTGTGGACACCATCTCCAGCACTAACTGGAATGAAATCATCTCCGGTAATTCCTAATCCTGAGAACGCACCTCCTGATGGCGCTCCAACTAAGGAGTAAACTGTAGCATCGTCCTCACAATACTCCAAGTTTAAACCAGTAAAAGAAACGTTTGGAAGACCGTTTACATCAACCGTTTGCTCTTGGCTGTTAGTACAACCATTACCATCTGTAAATGTGTAGGTGATAAAGATTGTTCCGACTCCAGCAACTGATGGAACGAAGCTATTGCCGCTAATACCGAGACCGCTGTATGAACCTCCACTTGGAGAACCGGTAAGTGGAACTGGTGTAGTCTGATCAATACAATATGAAGCAGCTAAACCGCTAAACGATACTGTTGGCAGTGGATTGAAATCAACTAACACATCCTCAGAATCTGTACATCCGTTGTTGTCTTCTGTCCACGTAAATGTGTACTGGCCAGTGGCATCAACTGTAACAGTAGCAGCCGGATCGTTTGTGTTTGGTGCAAAGGTTGCGTTACCTGGTCCAACGTAGGTCCAAGTACCAACTCCCACACTCGCAGTTCCAGATAAGTCGAAATCAAGATCACATTCGGCTCCGCCAGTTCCTGCATCAGCAACCGGCTGTTGGTAGAAGTTCACCGAAACCATGGCGTTGTCAGAACATGGTCCGTTTACTTCTGTCCAAGTGAAATCATAAGCGCCATAAGTATCTACCGTAACCGATGCCGTTGCGCTATTAGGGTTGCTGAAGAAAGCTACCCCAGGTCCAGTGTAGGCCCAAGTTCCTGTTCCGAAACTTGCCACACCATTGAAAGTGAAGTTCAAATCGCACTGATCCACACTAGTTCCGGCATCTGCAAGTGGTTGGTCAAAGAATGACACTTGAACAGTGGCATCATCCGAACAAGAACCGTTTGTTTCTGTCCATGTGAAGGTGTAAACACCAGGCAAAGAAACCGTGGCGGTTGCGTTTGCATCAGTATCATCAGAATATATTGCCGTACCTGGGCCAGAAGCCGTCCAAAGACCAGTACCAACGCTGACAACCGCTGCTAAATCAAAGTCTAAATCACATTCTTGTCCTCCTGCACCGGCATTAGCAACTGGTTGCTCAAAGAAACTAACAGATACAGTAGCCGCATCAGTACAAGAACCATTTGTTTCGGTCCATGTGAACTCGTAAGTATCATAAGCGTCAACAGTAACTAGAGATGTAGGAGACGCAGGATTATTAAAACTTGCAGTTCCACTACCTCCTGTTTGAGACCATGCTCCTATTCCAACACTTGTGTTGGCAGATAGAAGTGCGTTCAAATCGCATTCGTCAATAGCAGTTCCTGCATCACCAACTGGCTGCTCGTAGAAATTAACGGTTACTGAAGCCGCGTCTATACAAACACCGCTAATCTCAGTCCAGGTAAATGTGTATGTTCCGTAAGTAGAAACGGTAACATCCGTTGCTGCAGACAAATCATCATCGAAGGTTGCTGTACCAGGTCCGCTTGCTGTCCAAAGTCCAACACCTACAGAAGCAACACCTGTTAAACTGAAATCTAAGTCGCAAGCATCTCCGCCTATACCAGCATTTGCAACTGGCTGATCAAAGAAATTTACTAAAACAGATTCGCTGTTAAAACACGTACCGTTTGTTTCTGTCCAGGTGAAATTGTAAGCACCATAAACAGATACCGTAACACTCGTAGCTGGGTCACTATCATCGTCAAATGTTGCAGTGCCTGGGCCTGTGTATGTCCAAACTCCAACGCCAACACTTGCTGTACCGTTAAAGTCGTAATCTAAGTCACACACATCTCCACCATCACCAGCGTTTGCAACAGGCTGCTGATAAAAGTTGATAGTAAGCTGATCTACAGATACGCAGTTTCCGTTTGTTTCAGTCCATGTAAAAACGTATGTACCATAATTGCTAACCGTTACGGTAGAAGTAGCGCTATTTGCAGCGGTAAATGTTGCTATTCCAGGACCAACGGCAGTCCACAATCCATTTCCAACAGAAGGAACAGCCGCAAACGTAAAGTCAAGATCACATTGATCGGAGCCAACTCCAGCATCGGCTACAGGCAGTTGTTCGAATGTTACGGATGTATTGGCAGAAGCGGTACAGCCATTATTGTTTTCAGTCCAAGTAAACGTGTATGTCCCATACGTGTCCACGGTTACAACCGCATTCGGACTGTTGGCATTCGGTACGTAGCTAACTACAGTGCCGGGGCCTGATGCTGTCCATGTGCCAGTACCAACGCTTGCGATAGCACCGAATGTGAAATCAAAATCACATTCCGACCCTCCAAAACCAGCATTTGCAACTGGAACTGCATAGAAATTGACTGTAATTTGATCAGAATCCGAACATTCACCATTCACTTCGGACCATTGGAAAACATATGCTCCAATAGCAGAAACTTGAACAATTGATGAAGCCATATTAATGTTTGAGAAAAAAGGAACTCCTGGACCACTAACCATAGTCCAAGTGCCAATACCAACAGAAGGAACAGCTGCAAACGCGAATTCTAAATCACACTCATTGCCACCAGAACCAGCATTGGCAACGGGCTGCTCATCTACAAGAACCTGCTGTACATCTGTATCGGTACAACTATTAATATCTGTGAAGGTGTAAGTAACATCATGAGGGCCAACTGGTCCTGCCGCTGACGGACTAAACGTTCCTAAACCTGCACCTAAATTGGTTACACCCGTTCCAAAGAAAGTTCCTCCAGCCTGGCTACCAAAAAGCGAAATGTTTGCGTCTGATTCACAATACACCGCATCCAATCCTGTAAATGATACAAGCGGAAGCGGAGTAACTACAACCGAAGTCGTCCCTCCAAATGCAGTTGTTCTAGCACAACCAGTAGCATCTTGAATGGCTGTGTAGCTATAAGTAACTGATGTAGGGGGCGTTATAGTGTAAGTGCTGCCAGTTACAACACCGTTAACGTTAAAGGTTGAAATACCGTCTGTAAAAGACACATTATAAGGCGGTGTTCCTGATGTGAAATTAAACGTAATAAGAGTCTGATCTCCTTGACAAATAGGAGATGGCGACAAAGACATATTTCCGTTAGGCACTGGGCTTACCGTTACCGTGAATGAGCATGATTCAGTATTGCTAGAAGCATCAGTAGACAAATACGAAACGGTTGTTGTTCCTGAAGGGAAGGTTGAACCGCTTGCAAATCCAGCCGTTAAAACAGTTAAAACACCAGGACAGTTATCCGTTCCTACCGGAGTTGTGTAATTAATTACAGCACCACAATTTCCTGTAGTAGAAACTACATTAATGTTTGCCGGACATGTTAGCACTGGATCCTCAATATCCACAACGGTTAATGTGAACGAGCAATCGGTAGTATTTCCTGAACCGTCTGTTGCCCTGAAGCTGGCAGATTGTGTTCCTACCGGCATGCTAGACCCACTAGTTGGACCAGTTAACTGAGCAACAGTTGGACCAGGGCAGTTATCTGTAGCAACTGGCGTAGTAAAAGAGACAATAGCTGCGCAACTACCTGTTGGCGCTATGGCTGTTACATTGGCTGGACAGTTGAGACCTGGACTCTGTCCATCGACAACTGTTACAGAAAAATTATGTGTGGTTGTATTACCGTAGGTATCGGTAGCCACGTACGTAACAGGAGTTGTGCCAACAGGGAATGTACTTCCACTTGGAGGTCCAACGGTTCTAGCAATGGTGGCACCACAAGCATCTGTTGTGCCTGGAGTTGCCCAAGTGTGTACTGCCGAACACTGACCACTTGCCGCAGCAATCGTTATACTCCCCGGAGCTCCCGTAATTGCTGGTGGAGTTGCGTCAGTTGCGGTAAAAATTCTAACGGAATAGGACACAAGACAAAGTGGATCACCTGCTGCGTTGTCTCCTGCAGATAGGTTCCAGTTTCCGAACGGGGTAAGACCGTTGTAAGCAGTAAGGTTTCCGTTATTCGGACCGAAAGTACCGGTTACTGGAGTACCAGATGGTATGCCTGGGCCTTGACTAAAAGTGGTAATTACGTTTGTGGTTGTAGCTGCCCCTGACCAAGTACCTGGTACTGCGAGAATCTGGCTGCCACTCGGGGCATTCACCCGAAAACTAGTTTCATTATGATAAGAGTTACCTCCTGTTGGAGAATTACAACTTCCAGCAGTTTTAGCCCAGTTGATAATTACATCCACATCAGAAATCTGACAGCCCAGATTAAACATACCTGGAGTGAAGTTTAGGTTTGGAAGCGTGTAGCCATAGTTACCCACATTATCAATGGTAACCGAGCTTGGGGCTGTGTATTGAAGTGTAACCTGCTGCGCAAAGACAGAATTAGCGGTTAAAAAGAATGCAGCTATTACTAATTGTAAAAAGTGTTTCATGTCGCTTTCGGTCGATGTTGTTTCTAATTGCCGAGTTAAAATTTGGCAGGGGGAACAAAAATATACAATATATCCTACGAAAATTGCAGTTGGTCGAAGGCTAAAGTCATTGTATCGAACCAGAGCCTAATTAACGACCAAACCTCAACTCAAAAAAAAGCCCTGAGAAAATTCTCAGGGCTTTTTTAAAATATCGGCTTAGATTTTACTGGTTTCTGATGAGTGTGAAGAAACCAGTTTGCTCGCTAACGTTTCCGTCTTTGTAATTCATTTCAATTACATAGTAGTAGGTTCCTGCCTCCAAATCTAGACCCGCACTAGTCTTACCAGCAAATCTGAGGTCGGTTCCAACACCTTCCCAAACTGACAGACCCCATCTGTTGTAAACCTTGGCTTCAATAAGCTCGGCAAGGCTACTCGTAATCCAGATGTAGTCATTCAAGCCATCGCCATTAGGAGTAAGTACGTTTGAGATAATGAAGAACTCTTCTACAGGAAGGATTGCTTCTACAGTATCTGTACAACCAGCAGATGTACCCACAATCATGGTAACGGTGTATTCACCTGCCGCTTCATAATCATGAATTGGATTTTGTACAGATGAAGTGTTGCCGTCTCCAAAGTCCCAATTCCAACTGAACAACGGTTGTACAGTTGACGAATCGGTAAACAGGATTGGCTCACCAAGGTTTGTGTGGTCATAACCGAAGTTTGCTGTTGGATAAGCCTGTGTATAAACCCAAACTGTATCTGTAGCTACTTGATCACATCCATCATTCGTTACCTCCATAATGTACATGGTATCATCCGTTGGACTAACAGTTATTGAAGCTGTTGTTCCGCCTGGTGTCCAAACATAATTGTCACCCGCTGCACCAGTCAACACAACTGTGTCTCCGATACAAATCACATAATCTGGTCCTGCATCTGCAGTTGGACCAGGTACCACGTCTATCATAACTTCTTCAGAAGTTGCACTACAACCTGCGAAGTTGGTTACAGTAACAGAATAGGTCCCAGCCTCGGTTACAGAGATTGTTTGCGTGGATTCTCCATTACTCCAGTCGTATGTGTTTCCGAAAGGAAATCCTGCTACCGTTAGAGTAACTGCATCGCCCTCACAAATACTGGCAGAACCATCCAACGTTATTTCTGCCGTAGGAGTTGGTAAGAAACCAACAGGAAGAGAAGCAGTACTTGAACAACCAAATAAGTTGGTTACCGTGACTGTGTAGACTCCGCTTGTGCTAACCTCTATACTCTGAGTAGTTTCCCCGTTTGGAGACCATTCAAATTGGTCAATAAAAGGAATTCCAAGCGCAGTCAACGTAATTGTATCGCCTTGGCAATAAGGGAATTCCAAATCAGGAATTATCTCCGTTTGAGGAGCTGGCAGTATTGTAATTGTCTGACCTGCATTTCCAGTGCATCCGTTGGTATCAAATACCTCAACCGTGTACACTCCAGTTACAGTAGCGTAAATGCTCTGTGTTGTATCTCCAGTTGACCAAAGGAATGATGTTCCTTCTACAACAGTGAGCAATGCCGAATCTCCAGAACAGAAAGCCGTAGGTCCATCAACCACTATTTCTGGTATGAACGCTGGGAAGAATGTGACAATAACATCCTCTGACACCCCAACACAACCAGTAACAGTATCCGTTGCTTGAACAAAGTACGTTCCTTCCGCGGTTACAAGAATTGACTGAGTAGTATCTCCACTGCTCCATAGGTATGGTCCATCACCAATGGCGGAAAGCGTAACCTCACCATCATTACAAATAGTAGTTGGGCCATCTGCTTCAACACTAACCTCAGGTAGTGGGTTGGCTACCACATCGAAAGCATTTGAAGTGCCTTCGCATCCGAAGTTGTTGGTTACAGTCACCCAGTAAGAACCGGTACTATCAACCTCTATTGTTTGGGTCGTATCTCCTGTACTCCACAAGTAAGTGTTGTAAACTCCAGTGGCAAGAATGATGGTTTCGCCATCGCAAATTGCACTGTCTCCAGTTGCCTGAATAACGGGCACTGGCAATGGATTCACGGTCACCACGATTCCAGCAGCGTCAGCTTCACACCCATACTCGTTGGTAACTGTTACTATGTACAATCCAGTTTCATCAACCCATACATTATTGGTTGTGTCTCCAGTAGACCACAAGTAACTATCCCAAGTATCAACTTCAAGGTTTACGCTGTCTCCATCACAGAATGTGGTAGGTCCATTTGGCGTAATAACCGGAAGTGGTGTTGGTGTAGGATTAACGGTAATCTCGATGCTGTCAGAGGCCATACATCCATTACCATCTGTGACAGTGATTGAGTAAACTCCATTCTGAGTTACAACAATCGATTGGTCATTACCTCCGGTACTCCACAAATACACGTCTGCAGGTGAAGAGGTTAATGTTACAATCTGACCATCGCAAACATCAGTATCTGATGCTGTAATAACTACAATTGGATTATCATAAACCGTTATTGCTACATCAGCAGACTCTCCGCTACAACCGTTCTCATCAGTTACCTCCACTGAGTAATCTCCACTTGCCAACACAACGATTGATTGTGTTGTATCTCCTGTAGACCATAGATACGTAGTTGCTCCAGATGCCATCAATGTCACAGAATCTCCTGAGCAGAATTCAGCTGGTCCAGAAAGTGTAATTGTTGGTGTTGGATTTGTAAATACCTCCACGTTAATTGGATCAGAACTTCCAGCACATCCATTAGAATCAATCACAGAAACAGTGTAAGAACCTGTTGCTGTAACGATAATAGATTGGGTAGTTGCACTCGTTGACCACAGGTAAGAATCAGCAACGCTAGATGTGAGGACAACCGTGTCTCCATCGCAGAATTCTGTCGGTCCGCCTGCCGTAATAGTAGGGGTTGGATTCTGGAAAACGGTCACCTCAATATCTGAAGTTTCAGTGCTACATCCATTTGCATCAGTGCCTATCACCGAGTACAACCCAGAAGTACTAACAGTAATAACAGGTCCAGTTTCTCCAGTAGACCACAAGTAACTATCTGCCCCATTTGCAACCAAGCCAACCGTTCCTCCATCACAGAATTCTGTTGGTCCATCAGGGAAAATGGCTACAACTGGAGGCTGATTGACTAGTACAGAAACACTCGATGATGTATCTGTACAACCGAACTGGTTATCTGCAATTACATAATAGCTACCTGAAGTATAAACTACGATGGAATTTCCAGTGCTTCCTGTGCTCCAAAGGTAGCTCTGACCACCAGTTGCGGTAAGAATAACCGAATCACCTAAACAGAACTCCGTTGGTCCGTTAGCTATAATGTCTGCATTAGGTAAAGAGTAAACCTCTATTGTAACTAAAGGAGACGTTCCCGTGCAACCATTTTCATCCGTCACCTGTACGTTAAACGAACCTGAAGTGAATACCCATATAGACTGGGTAGTTGCTCCGTTTGACCATAGATATGACAATCCTAGACTTGAAGTAAGCAACACTGAATCTCCAAAGCAGAACTGTGTAGGTCCAGTTGTAGTTACCGTTACCGTTGGCGGTACGAATACCGTAACATCTGCTTGAGCTGATGCTGAAGCACATCCAACACTATCCGTCACAGTTACTGTGTAAGTACCTGATTGAGTGACTTGAATGCTTTGCGAAATAGCACCAGTTGACCATTGATATGACTCATAATCTTGAGTAGACAGATTTACTAATCCTCCAAGACAGAAGTCGAGTGTATCGTCTGCTATAATTGTTGGAGTCGGCAGCGGATTCACGATGACAATCACATCAGAACTAGTACCTGTACAACCACTAGAATCGGTAGCGGTTATGTTGTAGGTTCCAGCTTGCCATACTTGAATTGCTTGTGTTGTATCGCCAGTCGTCCAGAGATAACTAACTGCTTCCACAGAAGTAATGCTAATCGTATCACCCATACATATCTCCACAGTTCCGTCAGGAGTAGTGGTTGGCGTAGGGTTAGCATTTACTGTTATTAATCCTTCTGGCGAAAGCGCCTGACAACCAGTGGTATCTGTCACCAACACGGTATAGAAACCAGTTTCAACCGCATACGTGTTTCGAGTTGTATCTCCAGTATTTGTCCATAGGTAAGAAACAAACTCTTCGGTGGTAGTTAAGAAAATCGTGTCTCCCAAACAGAACGAAGGAGTTCCGATAGTTGTAACTTCTGGCTCTGGTAAGTCCCAAACGTTAACCTCTACCGTGTCAGAACTTCCAATACAGCCGTTGTTGGTAACAACCGTTGCCCAATACAAACCAGCATCTTCAACCGAAATTGATTGAGTTGCCTCTCCAGTGTTCCAGGCGAAAGTGACTACTCCCGGTGTAACTACCAGATCAAGTAAAACGTCATCTCCATCACAGAAAGCAAGCGGACCATCAGGTACAATTAGCGCATCTGGATTTAGATAAACCGTTACCGTAATCTCGTTAGATTGCTGTGCACATCCGTTCTCGTCATAATTAGTTACCGAGTAAGTACCAGATGTAGTAACTGTGATGATACGAGTTGTATCACCATTACTCCACAGATAGCCTGCAGATTCACGAGCAACTAAATCAACGCTATCACCTTCACAGAACTCGGTTGGTCCTGTTGCAAATATGAATGAGAACGGCAGTTCGTTGGCCACTACTGTAATTGGCGCGGAAACTCCAGAACAACCATTCGCATCTGTTACTGTTACTGAAAATATGCCTGAAGAATAAACCACAATAGATTGGGTGGTTTCTCCATTCGACCATAGATATGCATCAGCTGAAGAAGAGGTTAATGTAACGCTATCTCCATCACAGAATTCCAATGGTCCATCCGGTGTAATGGTTGGAACTGGGTTTGGGTTTACAATTACATCAATTGTATCAGAAATTCCTGAACAACCATTGATGATTGTAACCGTAGCCCAATACGAACCAGACTGAGTGACAGTAATTGTCTGTCCTGGCGAACCGGTGTTCCACATGTAATTGGCACCAGCTGTAACTGTTAAGTTCACATTCTGTCCATTACAGAAAGTAGTTGGCCCATCAGCAAACAATGTTGGAGTTGGGTTATTAAAGATGATAACCGTTGTAGTATCAGATGTTCCAGAACAACCCGTTCCTACTGTCGCTGTCACATAATATTCGCCTGCGGCAAATACAGTAATAGACCGACTTATTGCTCCTGTGCTCCATACATATGAAGTGGCAAGACTGGAGGTAAGAACTACGCTATCTCCGTCACAGAAGTCAAGTGGGCCATCGGCACTGATTACAGGTGTCGGGTTATTGTTCACTGTCACGTTTATCGGAGATGATGTTCCAACACATCCGTTTGCATCTGTTACAGTTACGCTAAATGTTCCTGTTGCAAACACTGTGATAGATTGTGTTGTAGCACCCGTATTCCAGAGGTAAGAATCTGAAGCGGATGAGGTAAGAACTACGCTATCACCAGCGCAGAATATTACCGGACCATCAGGCGTAATTGTCGGTGTTGGATTCGTGTTTACCGTTGTAACTACTGGGTCTGATGTTCCTTGACAACCGTTTGCATCAGTTACAGTAACTGTGAATGAACCAGCAGTTGACACTGTAATTGATTGCGAAGTTGCCCCAGTGCTCCATAGATACGAGCTAGCCGCGCTTGCGGTAAGCATTAGGTTATCTCCTTGACAGAAAGTAGTTGGACCACCTGCTGTAACGGTAGGTTCAGGTAAATCATTAACTGTTACACCAACAGATCCCGATGTTCCTTCACATCCGTCCCCGTCTGTTACAGTCACTGTGTACGTACCGCTCGTTGAAACAACTATTGATTGAGTAGTTGCTCCTGTAGACCATAAGTACGAAGCATACGAGCCAGTTGTAAGTGTAACAGTTCCACCATCACAGAAAGTGGTTGGCCCAACCGGACTAACCGTTGGCGTAGGATTTGCATTCACTGTGACTTGAATTGGTGCAGAATCACCTTCGCAACCATCATCGGTTACAACATGAACCGAATACGCCCCAGAAGCAAATACTGTTATGGAAGGAGTCGTAGCTCCGTTGCTCCACAAGTACGTGTTGCCTGTGGTAGCGGTAAGCACTACGCTATCTCCAGCACAGAATGTGGTTGTACCACCTGCGGTGATTGTCGGAACAAATAATTGTGCTTCATCTACTGTTGTAGAGTAAACGAATACACACGCATTTTGGTCTACAAATGTTACCGTGTAATTCCCAGCGCTCAATCCTGAAATATCTGCACTAGTTGGGCCATTAGACCAAGAATATTGGTATGGAGCAAGACCGCCTGTTGCAGTTAAATCTATGGCTCCATCAGAACCACCAAAACATGTAACATCGGTATCAACACTTGATGCACCTAATGTATCTGGTTCGGTTACCGCTCCACTTGTGTTTGCGGTACATCCATTGGCATCAACAATTGAGACGCCATAGGTGCTAGGTCCAAGATTGTTTAAGTCTTCGGTTGTTGCACCATTAGACCATGTATATCCATAAGGAGTTGTCCCTCCCGTTATGGTAAGTTCAATTGCTCCGTTAGCTAAACCATGACATGTTACATTGTCAACAGCAGTTGCCGCTTGAAGAAGCGCAGGTTGAGTAACAACTCCACTTGCTGATTGCTGGCAGTTGACCGAATCAGTTACCTGAACAGTAAATGTTCCTGCACCAATTCCTGAAAGGCTGCTAGAAGTCGAACCTCCTGTTGGCCAGAAATATGTGAATGGTGCTGTTCCACCAGAAACTACTGCCGTAGCCGTACCATTACTTTGTCCAAAACAACTTGGACTTGTAGTGTTAACCTGTACCGTAAATCCAGTACATGATAATACGTTAACCGTAACCGTGCGCTGAACGGTACATCCGTTCGCATCAGTAATTGTAACGGTGTAATTACCAGGGCATAAATTAGAAGCAGTTTGACCAATCTGACCTCCTGGTGACCACTGATACAAGTATGGTGGTGTACCTCCAGATGCAGTAGCCGTAGCCGAACCATCGCAACCTCCGAAAGTCTGCTCATCAACCACTGTTGTACTAACTCCCAACAAAGGTGGTTCGATAACTGTGAAACTACCTGAAGCAGTACACCCAATAGAATCGGTAACTGTTACAGAATATGGACCTGCACCAACTCCAGCAAGTTGCTGAGTTGTTGCTCCAGTATTCCATAGATACTCAAACGGAGTATTATTCTGTGCCGTAACTGGTGTTGCTAAAACTGCCCCATCAGCACCACCGTTACAGTCAACTGGTTGACCTGTTACGTTTACATCAAGATCGCATGATGGTGGGTTGATAACGTTGCTTGTTGTAACCGGACATCCATTTGCATCGGTAACAGTTACTTGATAAATACCTGCGCATAAATCGATTGCTGTTTGAGTGGTTTGTCCATCGCTCCATTGGTATGTAAAAGGAGGTGTGCCGCCTGTTGGATTGGCAGTTGCTGACCCATTACATCCATTCACTGTCGTCTCATCAGTAATGTCAACTACTACACCCAAAACAGTTGGTTGTGTAAGCTGAATAGTCTGCTGAAGAACGCTTCCTTGAGCATCTGTTACAGTAACAACATAAGTTCCCGCAGGAACATTATTCAAGTCTTCTGTGGTAGCACCATTGCTCCAAGAATAAGTTAATGGAGGCGTTGCATTTGTTACAGTAATATTGATTGAACCATTACTCTGACCATTACAAAATGGTTCAGTAATCGTAAAGCTAATTCCAGGACCAGGGAATACGGTGATGTAGCAAGTTGCTTGCGCACACAGTACTGGGAAACCATCATCACAAATTTCATACACAAACTGATCTGGACCTACGTAGCCAGGATTTGGAGTGTATGTGTAAGTACCATTAGAGTTAATGGTAACCGTTCCATTTGATGGGCCAGAAATTTGGTTGGTATTTATAATGATATTATCTCCGTTAGGATCAAAATCATTGGTTAACAATTGACCTGAAACAGCAACATTCATTGGCGTAAGTGCCGCATCGTCTCCTGCAAAAGGAGGGTCGTTATTCGGACCGTTAAAATCTGGAAGGACCGTAACTGTAACCGTAGTTTCATCGCAAAGAACTGGAGTTCCATCATCACAAATTCTATAAGTGAATTGGTCAACTCCAGTAAAGCCAAAGTTTGGTGTGTAAACAATTGTTCCGTTAGAAGCAACCGTTACAGTTCCGTTTGAAGGACCTATAAGAGGCGATGTGTTGAGGATAATATTGTCTCCATCTGGGTCGTCATCGTTCACCAAAATGTTCCCTCCAATAGGTGTGTTTACCTGAGTTACATAATTGTCAGGATTAGCCACCGGTGGGTCGTTGTCTTCCGTTACCGGAATTACGGTAATCACCACAACAGCGTTATCACACAATTGAGGAATTCCATCATCGCAAAGCGTGTAGGTAAATGAATCTTCACCTTCGAAACCTGGGTTTGGAGTATAGACATAGCTGCCATTTGGTTGCAAAGTCAATGTTCCGTTTGAAGGACCACTTACTGGCGTTGGATTAACCGTTATGTTATCTCCATCAGGATCATAATCGTTTGTAATCACGTTTCCAGGAACTGGCGTATCAACCAGCGTATTGTTGAAATCGTTAACCGCTACTGGAGGGTTATTATCTGGATAAACAGTGATGTAACAAGTGGCTTGAGCACACAAGTTTGGAGTTCCATCATCACAAATCTCATACACAAACTGATCCGTGCCAATAAACCCTGGTCCTGGAGTGTAAGTGTATGTTCCGTTTGGCAGAATTGAAACTGTACCGTTTGAAGGACCCGAAATTGGAGTGGTGTTTAAGGTAATTGGGTCTCCATTAATATCGTAATCGTTCAACAGAAGAACATCGGTAACTGGTACTTCTTGCGGTGTAAGTGCAAAATCATCACCAGCAAATGGTGGGTCGTTATCTGGACCGTTGTAATCTGGTAACACAGTAATAGTAACCGTTGCTGTATCGCAAAGACTAGGAATCTGATCATCACATATACTATATGTAAACACATCCACACCTTCAAATCCTAAATCGGGAGTATAGTTGAATGTACCATCTCCTAAGAGAGTTACTGTTCCATTGTCTGGGCCAGAAAGTGGAGTCAGGTTTAGAATGATGTTGTCACCATCTGGATCGGCATCGTTAGTAAGCACATTACCAGAAACTGGCACATCTACATAGGTAATTGCATTATCGTCTTGAGCGACTGGCGGTTCGTTTCCTGTGCTGATTGGAACCACCTCAATAGAAACTTCAGCAGTATCGCACAATTGTGGTGCTCCATCATCGCAAAGCACATATGTAAATACATCCTCGCCAGCAAAACCTGGGTCTGGCGTGTAAGTGTAAGTGCCATTTGGATTTAGCGTTACATTTCCGTTTGGAGGACCAGAAAGCAAAGTCACCGAAATGTTATCTCCATCTGGATCATAGTCGTTGGTAATTACATCACCATCAACTGGCGTGTTTACCAACGTACCGTTGATATCATTAACGGCTACCGGAGGATTGTTGTCTGGGTAAACGGTAATAATGCATGTGGCAGTTGCACACAATACTGGCGTTCCATCATCACAAATTCTGTAGATGAATTGGTCTGTTCCAATAAAGCCTGGATTTGGCGTATAGGTGTAGTTTCCAGAACCATCTATAATAACACCACCATTTGATGGTCCAACAACTGGAGTAGTATTAATAATGATGTTGTCTCCATTTGGATCAAAATCATTGGTGAGCAAGTTTCCAGAAACCGGAACGTCTTGTGGCGTAAGCGCCCCATCATCGCCTGCGTAAGGAGGATCGTTTCCTGGGTCGAATGGAGGAATAACTGTTATAGTAACGGTTGCTTCATCGCACAATTGTGGTGAACCATTATCACATAAACTATATACAAAAGAGTCCATTCCCGAAAAACCTGGGTTTGGTGTATAAGTGAAGTCTCCGTTAGGCTGAAGCGTAACCGAACCATTAGTTGGCGCAGCCACAGGAGTTGGGTTAACTGTGATTGGGTCGCCATCCGGGTCACCATCATTTGGAATTACACTTCCAGAAACAGGAACATCTTGATTGGTGGAAGTTTCATCATTCTGAGCAATTGGTGGTTGATTACCCGGGTTATCTGTTGTGATAATGATAGTCACATCAGCAATATCACATAAGCTAGGTACTCCGTCATCGCAAATCATGTAGCTAAACACATCGCTTCCTGTAAAACCAGGGTTTGGTGTGTAGTCAAATGTTCCGTTTGGATTAATTATTACCGATCCGTTTGATGGATTTGAAATTGGCGTTGTATTTACTACGATGTTGTCGCCATCTGGGTCAGAATCGTTGGCAAGCAAATCTCCACTAACTGGTGTATTAATTTGAGTTACAGCCCCATCGTTTCCTGCTAGTGGAGGCTGATTATTAGGGTCAGAGTCTGGCAATACGTTAATAGTAACAACTGTAGAATCACACAAAACGGGAACGCCATCGTCACATATTCTATAGGTATAAGTGTCGGTACCAATAAAAGATGGGTCTGGTGTATAAAGGAATGTGCCATTTGGTTGCATAACCACCGTACCGTTAGATGGAGGAGTAAGTGGCGTTATGTTTAAAATAATGTTGTCTCCATCTGGGTCATTATCATTCACAAGCACATTACCTGTTACCGGAATACCTTGGAAAGTCTGTGCATTGTCTGAATTTGCAATTGGTGGTTCGTTACCAGTCGTAATCGGAATTACCTCAATGTATACCGTTGCTTGATCGCAAAGTGATGGAATTCCATCATCGCAAACGTTGTACACAAACTGATCTTCTCCCTCAAAACCAGGGTTGGGTGTATATATGAAAGTGCCGTTCGCACTTAACACAACAGAACCATGTGATGGCCCGGTGACTGGAGCAGTCGATACAATAAGGTTGTCTCCGTTAAGGTCAATATCGTTTGTCAATACATTTCCTGAAACAGGAATGTCTACCAGGGTAGTGTGGAAATCATTGTTTGCAATAGGCGGGCAATTCCCTGCTTGCAGTACAACTGTCTCTTCTTCCTTACATCCGTTAGCATCTTCTACAGAGAAAATATAGGTCCCTGCATCAACATTCAAAACCATCCCAGAATTTGAGAATGGTATGCCGTTTTCTAACCATGTGTATATATAAGTTGTACGACCACCTATTCCGCTACCTGTTAAAGAGCCATCAGAGAAACCAACGCAATAAGGATTTACACCGTTAGCAGTAACTACAATTTCAGGTGAATAGTTATCAATCAAACCATCACCATCATTATCAATTCCATCACCACATATATCTCCTATTTGAATAACGACCCAAGCTGTGTCGCATAATCCTTCTGGCGAGCAGATTACATACTCCAAAGAATCAACTCCTATATAATTAGGAATTGCAGTGTACTCAACACATAGGCCCTGAAGCACAGCTGTTCCTCCATTTACTGGCGGAGTAACAATACTTGTTGTCAATCCATCTCCGAGAGGATCAACATCATTGTCTTGAACACAAACAACTATAGGAATCGAAGTATCTACAATCGTATCGTAGTCGGTATTCGCAATCGGGTACGTCACAAATCCAAACAGACCATCACAATCGGCATCATATAAAGAGAAGAACTCCACAGGATAAAGTCCAGCAGTGGTTAATACACTGTTTGTAGGGAATGTATTCTGATCAACAATAACCAAGTGCTCTGTTGCAATCTGACCTAAGAGCGAGTAATCTCCATTTGCGTCAGTTACATCTGTATCAATAAGTGGATCTGTTCCAGACTCGTATGTTCCGTTGCTGTTGGCATCTCGGTAAACACGAACAGTAACTCCCTGATACCCTTGCTCTAAACCATCCAACGCACCATTCTCACTTGCATCATGAAAAACGGTTCCAAGAATTTCAAAAGGAACAAATGGGCAACCAGCACATGTAGGCGGAGGAGTTTCGAAAGGTATTACGGCTTGGGTTTCCGAACGGTAAGCGTACCAAAAAGTGTTAATCGTGTTTTCGTTTCCGTAATCGGTGTTCGTCCAATAATGGCACGGTGGCGTACAGCCATTCAGCTCCAAGTCTGGTTGGCCACCAGGAAGCGTTTCGGAAATAGCCTCATCATCATAAAAGAATTCAGGGTTGTATGGCTGCGGAGTGGCCGGTCGAACAGATGTAACAGATAGGCCCGTTCGCAAATGCTCCACATCGTAAACTGGCAAATGATAAAATCCTTGTGAATACGAATATTGAATTGAAAGGAGGGTGCTTGAAGGAATTTGGTTTCCCAATCCATCCAATCCATCCCAGGGTATATCTCTTTCGTATGGAGCAGTTTCTCCAGGATAGGGAACTATATCTAACGAGAAAACCAAATCAGCTGTATTTGGATCGAACTCAAAATTGCCGTCTATATCAACCAATACCTCTACTAAACCGGGTTGGGTGGCTGCAAATCGGAAGAACCATTGATTGTCGTCTGGACACCCGTACAGCTTTGGGAAATCAGCATTCTCCACAAACTCTCCGAACGTACCATTGGGGTATACACTTATGTCAGGATCATTCAAAAAGACACGATACTCCGCAAACGTAACATTGCTACCCTGAACAGAAGCTCGGTCATCTTCAAAAACTCCAGAGTTTCCAGTACCAGAACTATTGAAAGCGATATTAAATGCAGCTCCTTGAAATTCAGCTTGGCTAAAATCGATTGTACTTACAAAACCATCATCAGAATATACATACATCTGACCAGTAAAGTCTCTATCGAAATAATCATTTGGATAGTTGATAGAAGGACACATAAAAGCCCAGTTGTAAGAAAAAACGCGACCGTCAATTGCTGTTGGTGTTCCACTTTCGGTTGCCACCGTAATATCATAGTATGGAATAATTAAATCATCAGAATTGTAAGCCCCTTGAGAAGCACTAAACTCGATGTAATAATCACCAGCTGGCAATCCATCAGGATTAAAAGTGAATGCATTGTAACCGCCCGTTCCAACTATCTGATTGGGTCCGTTAACTGCCTGAGACCAGTTGGCTATTGCTGAATTGTTTATCTGTCCATTCGGGTTTCCAGCGGTAGGCCAAACAACGTTTCCTGCTGGATCCTTAATACGGAAATAGCCAGTTCTGGAATTTCCAGTGTTTGGCCAGTGAGGTTCATCATAAAACTGACTAAATCCAAAGTAAACAACTTCAGTTTCAGGGTTTTCAATATGGATAAACAGTCTTTGATCCAGCGTACCGTTGTACCGACCAAAATTATTGTACTCGCCAAAATTGGTAAGTAAGTGTGTTCTATCCGAAGATGTGGCAGTTGTCTGCTTGGTCCCTTCTGCGCTAGCCAAACTTGGCAGTAGCATTAAGAAACAAAGAAGGCCCGAAACAAAGGCCTGACTGGTTCTGCGAAAAATCATATTGGTTGGATTGGTTTGAACTTGTATGCTCATAAGGGTTTGTACGTGAAAAATTGGATAGGGTTCACAATATATGTAACACGCGAATATAACAAGAACTAGTTATTTGTATTACGCTATAATAGCATGAATTAATTACATAATCTACACACTACAATTGATAGACGAATCTTAATTTTGACAAGAAGAAGACACTTTTACCAGCCGATGAACATGTGATTCAAATTTCTACATTTGCAATGCACGCATTGAATATTTAAACTATGAGCAAACGAGTTGTTTTAATTGATGGAGCAAGGACTCCATTCCTCCGTTCTGGAACGGATTACATGGATTTGATGAGCTACCAATTGGGAGCCTTCGCCATTAAAGGTGTTTTGGACAAAACAGGAATTCACCCTGATGATGTAGATCAGGTGGTGATGGGAACGGTGGTTCATAACGTGAAGACTCCAAATGTTGCCCGAGAATCTGCACTTACCGCAGGTTTGAATATGAGCACGCCTTGTCAAACAGTTTCACAAGCTTGTATTTCTGCAAACCAAGCCATTTCTAGAGCTGCAGACATGATTCGCTTGGGTCAAGCTGATGTTATTATTTGTGGAGGTACCGATTGTACTTCAGACTCCCCTATCGGTTACAAAAAGAGCATGCGAAAGAAGTTGTTCAACGCCCAAAAGCTGAAGACAACTGGCGACATGATTAAGTTCGCGATGACCTTGAAAATCTCCGATTTCTTTCCAGACAAACCAGCAGTTGCAGAGTTTTTGACGGACCGATTGATGGGACAGGATTGCGATATGCTTGCCGCTAAATTCAACATTAAGCGCGAAGACCAAGATGCATTTGCATTACGCTCTCACACAATGGCTCAAAAAGCGCAAGATGATGGAATTCTAGCCAAAGAAATTGTTGCAGTTGAGTTAGCGCCAAACTTCAAACCGATTGACAAAGACAACGGAATTCGCGTTGCTCCTATTGAAAAACTAGCTAAACTAAAGCCAGCGTTTGTAAAACCGCATGGGACTTTAACCGCTGCCAATTCATCTTTCCTTACAGATGGTGCTGCAGCAGTTTTGATTATGAGTGAAGAGAAAGCCAAGGAACTTGGATATACGCCAAAAGCGTACATCCACGATTATATTTTCACAGGTCAAGATATTCGTGAGGAACTGCTTCTAGGACCTGCTTACGCGATGGGAAAAATCTTGGAACGCAATGGTTTGAAAATGGACGACATGGACGTAATTGAATTCCATGAGGCATTTGCCGGACAGATTTTGGCAAACATTGCGGCTTTGGCATCAGATGAATTCTGTCAAAAGAACATCGGCCTTGAAAAAGCAGTAGGTCAAATTCCAATGGACAAAATGAACCTTTGGGGCGGATCGCTTTCTATCGGCCATCCATTCGGAGCAACTGGCGCTAGAATTATGACAACAACTGCAAACCGACTAATTGCCGAAGGTGGTAAATACGGTCTTTTAGCCGCTTGTGCTGCTGGTGCTCACGGACATGCTTGCATACTTGAACGATACGAAGCATGAAACTTTTAATCGCTTTCTTTTTATTGGTTGCGGTAGAGTCGCAGGCTCAGATTCTTGTTGACCCTTACGTCCAAGGAGTATTCAGAAATGACATTGTTTATGTCGGAACTTACCAATCGCCAGGAACTTGCACATTCAATGACGGAACAGATTTTATACTGGACTTCGCTCAGCTTCTTTTACCTGATGGATTAGAGTTCGTGCTAATTATAGACGAACCTTATCCTTCAAATACATTTATGATGAACGGATGGGCCACGGTCAATGTTGGTGATTCAACTTCATTTACTCCAAGCACCACAGGATTAGGAATTTCGGCTGCAAGCAATGCCGCAATACTTAACTTCCATATTAGAGCCATCGGCACACCTACAACATCTGGGCAAGAGTACACGTGTGGCATAGATGGAGCATCCACTGAAGCTGTCTGCGGAAACACGTATGCGCTTTATCCAATTCCAACACTTGTCCCTTGCTATGTCAGTCCATCAGTCGGAATTGAAGAAACGGAAGCAACATCAATCGAAATAACTGTGAACCTCAGAGGCATATCTATCACAACCCAAGATTACGGAGTCCTCACAGTTTTAGGATTGGACGGGCGAATCCACTTTACAAAGGAAATTCAAGAAGGCTTTACCCACCACGGATTAAGCCACTTAGCAAAAGGCAATTATATCGTCCGGTTTGAAAATTCAAACGGAACGAAATCACAAAAAATAGCACTTCAATAACATGAGGAACAAGTACGTTGAAATAGAAAAACGTGATGGTATCGCCATCATTTGGATGGACGAGCAAGACTCAAAAATCAACAAGATTGGTCCTGATATGATTGACACGTTCAACCCAATGATGGATGAATTGGAGAACGACAGCGAAGTGCGTGCTGCGGTAATGATTAGCCGCAAGAAGGACTTTATTGCTGGTGCTGATATCGAAGCTTTCGCCAATGTGAAGAAAGAAGGCGACTGGCAACCAGTTGCCGAAAAAGGCCACCAAATTCTTGATCGTATTGCAAACAGCAAAAAGCCGATTGTAGCCGCCATCAACGGTGCGTGCATGGGTGCTGGGTTAGAAATCGCTTTGGCCTGTTCTGCGCGTGTGGCTTCCGACAATCCAAAGACAATCATGGCTTTGCCTGAGGTTAAACTTGGACTGCTTCCTGGAGGTGGCGGTACACAGCGTTTGCCACGTTTGGTAGGTATTCAGAAAGCATTGGACATGATGCTTACCGGTAAGAATGTGTTCGCTTATCCTGCCAAAAAGATGGGATTGGTTGATCGTATTGCTACCAAAGAAGCGTTGCTAGATGCGGCCATTATTCTTGCAAATGAAATTGCTAAGCGACCATTCAAGCGTGAAGATAAACGCTCTGGAATGGAGAAGTTCTTGGAAGGAAATCCGGTTACTCGGAACATCATTTTCAAGAAGGCAAAAGAGATGGTGGATCGCCAAACAAAAGGCAACTATCCTGCGCCTTACGAGATTATGGAATGTGTCCGAATTGGAATGAGTTCTGGCGAGAAAAAAGGCTATGCCGAAGAGGTGAAACGCTTCGAAAAACTCATTCTTACTCCTGAAAGCTTCCAACTTCGTGGCATTTTCTTCGCCATGACAGATAAGAAGAAAAACCCGCAGGCAGCGTTGGCTAAAAAGACCAACACAATGGCCATGGTTGGTGCAGGATTTATGGGCGCTGGAATTGCTCAGGTTTCGGCCGCCAAAGATGTGCGTGTTCTACTGAAAGATATCAAGCAGGAAACATTAACTCAAGCCCGCAAAACCATTTGGGGCGACATCGGAAAAAAGGTGCAGCGCAAAGCTATGAACCAGTTGGATGCCGACCGTTTGATGAACCGTGTAAACGGACAATTGGATTACAATAATTTCGATAAGGTTGATGTGCTAATTGAAGCAGTCTTTGAAGACATGAAAGTGAAGCACACGGTGATGAAAGAGTGCGAAGAGCACTTGAGTAAGGATGCCATTTTCGCTTCTAACACCTCCGCTCTTCCGATTACGGAAATCGCGAAAGCAAGCAAACGACCTGAGCAGGTAATTGGGATGCACTACTTCTCTCCAGTTCCTAAAATGCCGTTGTTGGAAATTGTGGTTACCGATCAAACCGCTGATTGGGTAACAGCTACATGCTACGATTTAGGCGTCCGACAAGGAAAAACAGTGATTGTTGTAAAAGATGGTCCTGGATTTTATACCACAAGAATTCTTGCACCATTGATGGGCGAAGCATTGAATATGCTTGATGAAGGTGCTGATGCACTTCAAATCGATAAAGCATTGAAGAAATTCGGTTTCCCTGTTGGACCAATTACACTAATGGATGAAGTTGGAATTGATGTTGGTTATCACATCATGACTGGAGATTTGATTGAGCACTTTATCGCAACCAGAAAGGGAGTTAAAACTTCGGATGGAATAACCAAAATGTACGAAGCTGAATACTACGGTCGAAAGAACAAGAAAGGCTTTTACAAGTATGACGAGAACGGCAAGAACATGCGTGAGCTCGATGATAACGTTTACAACTTCTTTGGCGGTTCAACGCGCAAGAAGTTTGACGACAAAGAAATCTATGAGCGCATCGGAATGAGCATGGTAAGCGAAGCCGCTCTTTGTCTTCAAGAAGGCATCATTGCCAATCCGTTGGATGGCGATGTTGGTGCCGTTTTCGGACTTGGCTTCCCTCCTTTCCGTGGTGGACCATTCCGCTATATGGACACGCTAGGCGCGCAAGAAACCGTGGACATCTTTAACCGACTGGCAGAGAAACATGGTGAGCGTTTCTTACCACCGCAAATTATTGTGGATAAGGCCAAAGCAGGAGAGAAATTCTACCAGTAAATCCATGATGAGCCGAACCACATACATTTTTGTCATTTCGGTTCTGGTATTAACAAGTACAGCCCTTTTTGGACAGGAGGACAATCGTCCAAAAGTCCCAATTATGGGCTGGTCCAGTTGGAATCATTTCCATATTGACATTGACGAACAGATGATTCGTGGACAAGCAGATGCCATGGTCTCATCTGGCATGCAAGACGCTGGGTACACTTTCATCAATATTGATGACGGTTATTTTGGCGGTAGGGATAGCAGCGGGAACCTTTTGCCCCATCCAGAAAAGTTTCCAACTGGAATGAAAATCTTAGCCGAATACATTCATTCAAAAGGTCTTAAAGCAGGTATTTATTCGGATGCAGGCAACAACACTTGTGCGTCCATTTCGCAGCATGATAAATTTGGCAAAGGTGTTGGACTGTATGGTTATGACGCGAGCGATTTGACGCTGCTACTACTAGATTGGGACTACGATTTCATCAAAATAGACTGGTGTGGAGGTAGAGGCATGAAGTTGGACGACCAACAGCGATATACCGAAATCGGAAAACACATTCGCAGCATTCGACCTGATGTTCTTTACAACATTTGCCGCTGGAAATTTCCCGGAGAATGGGCACTAGATGTGGCAGATTCGTGGCGGATTTCAGGAGACATTCGCCCCACTTTTTCTTCAGTGATGCACATTCTTGATTTGAACACGGATTTATGGGAATACAGTTCTGCAGGTCATTTCAATGATATGGACATGTTGCAGGTTGGGCGCGGTATGACGTATGACGAAGACAAAACTCATTTTACCATGTGGTGCATGCTCAACTCCCCGCTTTTGGCTGGAAACGATCTACGAGAGATGAGCCAGCAGACAATAGAAATTCTTACCAACAAGGAGGTGATTGCATTGAACCAAGATTCCTTGGCGTACCAAGCACGAAAACTGGCTACTTACGGCAAACAAGAGATTTGGGCAAAGCCACTAGGTTCATTAAAAAGCGGAATCGTAGCAGTCGTATTGCTAAATCGATCAGGTAGTTCAAAAACAATTGAACTTGATTTGAAAAGCGTAGGAATTGACCCGAATGCGGCATTCACGATGCGTAATCTTTGGACAAAAACGAATATTCCTTCGGAAAATTTGACATTTGAAGTTCCAAAACATGGGGTTACCGTGCTTAGAATTGAAGGGCTGCCAGTTGGTATGACCTACTAATTATTTAAGCTGCGTGCTAACTTTGCATTATGTCATACCAATCAATTCTTCTCGTAGCTCTTTCCATTCTAATTTTCGCTAGTTGTTCTAATCCCGAAGAAACCAAGACGGTAAACAACAGTATCCAACTGAGTCAAGAAAAGCTTGCAGAAGCAAAGGTTCTTTTCACAAAATGCGCGGTATGTCACGGGCATAATGCCGAAGGAGTAAAAGCATTTAACGCTCCTGCGTTGGCTAATCAAGAAACATGGTACTTGCGCCAACAACTCAATAATTTTCTCTCTGGAAAACGGGGGGCGCATCCTCACGATACGCTGGGGTCTGTTATGGCATTGCAAGCCAAGATGATTGAGACGGACGAGCAACTAGAAATCATTATCGCCTACATCAAACTTTTGCCCCGTTTGCAAACCGACCAAACCATTTATGGTGATGTGGAGAACGGCAAGCATTATTACAATGAAGTATGCGCTACGTGCCACGGTATAGATGCTAAAGGAATTGAAGCTTACCTATCTCCAAATCTTCTTGGCATTCAAGATTACTACATGACTGCGCAGATTAGGCATTTCCGTGATGGTATAAGGGGAGTTTCAGAAGGCGACACAACAGGTGCTAAAATGCTAGAGATGTTAAAGCAGATTCCGGATGATCAAGCCATTGATGATGTGATTACCTACATACACACCTTACAAACCAGAAAGCCTACGTACTATTAATACCCCTTGGTCTTGAATAGTAGCAACAATTCCTCATCTTCGCAGTTCAACACCAAACCATGCTCAAACACATACGATTAATTGCCGCTGTAACCTCAATATTGATGGCGATTGGTTGCGGCTCCTCTCCTGAAGAGAAAACTGGAGAAAAGGAACCAGTTGTAGCCGAGAAAACTGCAATTACCGGCAACGCAACAAAAGGAAAATCGCTTTACATCACGTGCGCTACCTGCCACGGACAAAAAGCGGAGGGAATGCTTGCTTTAGGAGCACCAGCTTTGGCTGACCAAGAACCTTATTACCTGAAGCAACAGCTTCAAAATTTCAGAACCAACAAGCGAGGTGCTCATGCTGAAGATGCCTTCGGTGCCCAAATGGCAACGTTTGCCAAAACACTAGACAGTGATGCCATTAATGATGTAATCGCATACATCAAAACAATGCCTTCAACAAAGCCAGAAATCACCCTAGAAGGTGGAAATGTGGAGAATGGAAAGAATTATTACAACATGATTTGTGGCGCTTGTCACGGAACGGGAGCTATAGGAATTGAAGCCCTTTTCTCACCTCGATTAGCAGGCATGCAAGACTGGTATTTAGAGCGCCAAATCAACAATTTCCGCAAAGGCATTCGAGGTACCGAACAAGACGACACTTACGGTGCGCAAATGCAACAAATAGCTACCGCAATTCCTGATGACCAGACCGTAAAAGACGTTATTGCGTACATCAATTCGCTACAGCCTGAATGAGAAAAACGTTTGCAGGAATCAGTATAACCCTGGCCATTATTGCTGGCCTTATTTCCTGCGAAAAAGAACTAGAACCAACCAATAAAGACGGTTTTCAAAACGTAATTTCCGAATCATCTGGAGATTTTGAACTGTGTAACAGCTGTCCTCCCGGGTTTGAATTGACTGATGATGGTGTTTGCAAATTACGTTCTCTTTATCAGCAGTATGCTTCGTTAACGGACAAGGGTGTTGGCGGATTAAAAACCGCGCTTCCACGGGTTAGAGATGGATTTACACCACAACAAATTGACCTTGGTCGTTATCTCTTTTTCGATCCAATTCTATCTAAAGACGGAACCATTAGTTGCGCCACCTGCCATCAGCCCGAAAAAGGTTTTGGCGATGGCTTAGACAGAAGTATTGGGATTTTGGGAGAACCCATAAAACGCGGAGCGCCAAGCCTTTGGAATGTTGCGTTTCTACAGCTTTTCTTTTGGGATGGACGAGATTCTACACTCGAGTCGCAAATGCAAGGGCCGCTTTTCTCAGAAGATGAAATGGGAACCACTCCAGATCAACTTCACGAAACCATAAACTCTATTCCTGCCTACAGGAAGATGTTCCAAGAGGCGTTTCCAAATAAGGACAAAACGGAAATTGAACTCGAACAGGTCTATCTGGCGTTGGCTGCATTTGAAAGTTCGCTCATTTCGCTCAACAGCCGTTATGACCAATATGCACACGGTTTTCATGGCGCCTTGAACAAGGATGAGATCGAAGGGATGAATGTTTTTCGTTCGTTTGTGGCGCGATGTGCTGAGTGCCACACTCCTCCGCTTTTCACCAATCAACAGTTAGCGGTTCTGGGAACACCCGAACCAGATGGAAGACCTTTAGATCCTGGAGCCGAAGTTCCTTACAAGGATGGCTCACTCCGTGGCGCATTCAAAATCCCGAGTCTGCGAAATGTAGCGCTCACAGCACCATACATGCATTCGGGCAGATTCAAAACGCTCAGAGAAACCGTTGAGTTTTATACCAAAGGGCGCGGCCATGCTGTTCCCGAAGGTGAAAATCTCTACTTGCATTGGCATATTTGGGAACCAAATTTATCGGATACTGAACTTGACAGACTGGTAGATTTCCTGCAAACATTGACAGACGAAAGTTTTATGCCAAAACGTCCAGATCGATTACCTTCAAAGCCTTAATCAATTTTCAACCCCTAATTCCACTCCGTTAGTATGAAAAAGTTTCTAGTCTTAATAATTGTGAGCGCCATTGTTTTTGCCGCTGGACTTTATATTGGAAAGGTGAAGTTCTCTGCTTCGGGTCCAGCAGCTCCGCCACCAACATTTTTTGAAGGTGGCGATGGTTCCATGGCGGTTGACCTTTCAGAAAAAACAGTGATAGAAGTGAGGGATGGAGAATCCATTCAAGATGCAGTGGGTAAGGCTAATCCTGGCGATTTGATTCGGGTGTTCCCAGGCACATATCACGAAACGGTTTATATCGATAAAGACAACATCAGTCTACAAGGGGTAATTCAGAAAGGGAATTGGCCAACAATGGATGGCAGCAAGGATGGTGAGCCTGTCCTAAACGATGCGATTCTTTACTCAGGTTCAAACATTCTGATTGAAAACTTCAAAATCGTTCAATACAAAGGGAACGGTATCATGGGGCAAGCGGGAAACAACTTCCTGATTCGAAACAACTGGATTATTGAATCGGGAGTTTACGGCATCTTCCCAGAGTTTGGAAAAAACGGCCTGATTGAACACAATGTGCTTCAAGGAATTGCCGATGCTGCCATTTACGTTGGTATGTGCGACAACATTGATGTGCGCCACAACGAGGTGTTTGAAAGCGTAGCAGGAATTGAAATTGAAAACTCGCGTCACTGCTTGGTTGAGAATAACTACACCCACAATAACACAGGCGGAATTCTAGCATTCATCACGCCAGGGCTTCCTATCAAAACCTGTTATGACGTAATTATTCGCGACAATTTTGTGGTGGACAACAACCTCCCAAATTTCGGAAAACCAGGAGCCATTATCTCTCTCCTACCTGCTGGAACAGGCATCATTGTAATGGCTGCCGATGATGTGATTATTGAGAACAATATTATTACAGGAAATGACAATACGGGCATCGCTATTACCGACCTCAGTTTCGGTTCTCAGCTTTCTAAAGACCCAGATGCCGAACCAAACCCAGATCGCGTTGTAATCTTGGATAACGTGATGTACAACAATGGAAATAACCCTGTAGCTGATATTAAAGCCGCAATGGCAACTCAGTTTGATGACAAAGGGCCAGATATTTTAGCCAACGGTGGCGGAGTTGGAAGCTGCATTCGCAACCGAGACATGTATCGTACTTGGGGATTAGACGGTTATGCTTCCTGCGAATTGGAAAGCACAGATGATGTAAAATCATACCTACTTAGCGAGCCAGTTGCACCACGCGTAATTGAACAAGATGAGAAAGGGAAATTGGCTTTCTACGGGGTTTGTTCTGGGTGCCATGCTTATGATGTTCGTATGATTGGACCTCCAACACAGATTATTCAAGCACTTTACAAAGACAATCCGCAAGGAATTGCAGACTACATCAATGCACCGATTCGTAAAAGAGAGGATTTCCCAGAAATGCCTCCTCAGAATTACCTGACGGAAGAAACCCGGTTAGCCGTTGCTGAATACATGCTTTCGATTAACAAATAATGAAGGGAAAAACAGTTGTAATTACTGGCGGAAATGCTGGAATCGGTAAGGCCACAGCCATCGCATTAGCGAAAAAAGGAGCGGAGATAGTAATCACTTCACGTTCTGAAGACAAGGCGAAAACTGCGATTGCTGAAATAAAATCAGCTTCAGGAAACGAGGCTGTGAGCTACGTTCTTGTGGATTTGAGTTCTCAGAAGTCCGTTCGTAAAGCGGCTGAGGAACTGAAGTCTAAATGTCCGCAAATCGATGTGTTGGTGAACAATGCTGGCTGCTACGTTTCAGAATTGCAACTAACCGGAGATGGACTGGAAATGCAATTCGGAACCAATCACATTGGTCATTTTCTCTTGACAAATTTGATCCTCGATAACATCAAGGCAGCAGGAAAAGCTCGCATCGTCAATTTATCCTCTATTGCGCACAAGTCTACGCGTGAATTAAACTTGGATGATATCAATTACGAGAAAGACGAATATGGTGGCTGGAAAGCCTATTCGCGAAGCAAATACTGCAACATTCTCTTCACAAAAGAGCTTGCAAAACGACTCGAAAAAGATGGCATTACGGTTAACGCAGTTCATCCTGGAGGAGTACGAACCGAAATAGCCGAGAAAAATGCCAACTGGTTTACAAAGCTTGGTTGGATTGTAATGAAACCGTTCATGATTACGGTTGAGAAAGGTGCCGCAACTTCTATCCATTTGGCTTCATCGCCAGAAGCAGAAGGTGTAACAGGGCATTATTGGGTGAGAAGCAAGCAGGAATGGAGTAATAAGCCATCTCAAGACCCAGAAAATGCAAAGGCGCTTTGGAAAAAGAGCGAGGAATTGGTTGGACAAGTTTTTCCAGCATAAAAACCACAGAATAATATGGCAGTAGGAACACCTTGGAAACGACTTGAAAAGAAAGATGGTTATGATGCCATCGTTATCGGTTCGGGTCTTGGCGCCATGACTTTTGGGTCTATTATGGCGCAACAAGGCAAGAAAGTATTGTTGTTAGAAAAGCACTACGTTCCAGGCGGATTTACGCACATTTTTAAGCGTAAAGAATACGAATGGGATGTAGGAATTCACTACGTTGGAGATGTTCACAAGGAGTTCACCTTCATGTCTATTTTGTTCGACTACATATCGGATTATAAGCTGAAATGGAAGGAAATGGACGAGGTTTACGACCGCGTTATTCTTGGCGATAATTCGTACGATTTCAAATCGGGTAAAGAGAACTTTATTGAAATGCTTTATGAGCGTTTTCCTGGTGAGGAAGCCGCTATTGACAAATACATTGAAACCGTTTATAAAGCAACTTCTTCAAATAGAAAATTCTTTCAAGAACGAGCGTTGCCAACCATTTTAAGCAAGCTTGTTGGTGGACTTTTAACCAAGAAATATTACGAGTGGTCTGACAAAACAACTTCGGAGGTTTTGGACAAAATAACGGACAACAAGGAACTTAAAGGCGTGTTGGCTGGCCAGTATGGCGACCACGGAATGCCTCCTGGAGAAAGCAGTTTTGCCATTCAATCGGTGGTGAACAAACACTATTGGAAAGGCGGTGCATTTCCCGTTGGTGGTTGTCAAAGAATTGCAGAAACCATTATTCCTGTAATTGAAAAAGCAGGTGGCGCAGTTGCCGTTCGTGCAGGAGTTGAGAAGATTATTGTTGAGAACGGAAAAGCGACTGGCGTTCTGATGGAAGACGGTTCTACAGTTAATGCTCCAATGATTGTAAGTGGCGCTGGTTATCTAAACACATTCGGAAGACTGCTTGATCAAGACGTTCAGGATGCGATTGGCTTCAAACCCGAAAAAGGCGTTCCTCCATCCGTGTCGCACGTTTGTCTTTATATCGGATTGAAGCAAGATTTGCGCGAACTCGGCATTGGAAGCACCAATTATTGGGTGTATCCGCATAACGATCACGACCGTGGCGTAAAAGAATACATGGCGGATAAAAGCAAGCCATTTCCAGTTACTTACATCTCGTTTCCTTCGCTTAAAGACCCCGAATGGGAAGAGCGTTATCCAGGAAAGAGCACCATCGAAATGATTACGCTGGCGCCTTACGAATGGTTTGCCAAGTGGGAAGATGAGCGCTGGAAACACCGTGGCGAAGAGTACGAAGCGTACAAAGAGGAATTCTCACAGCGATTGCTAAAAGAACTTTACAAGCAGTTCCCTCAATTGGAAGGGAAGATTGATTATTATGAGCTTTCTACGCCACTTTCAACCAAGCATTTCGTGAATTATGAGCATGGCGAGATTTACGGTTTAGACCACTCCCCTGCCCGTTTCAGAATGAAAGATCTTCGGCCTAAAACATCTATCAAAAATCTCTACCTAACAGGACAGGATATCGTTACCGTTGGAATTGGCGGTGCGCTTATGAGCGGACTGCTTACTGCAGCACATGTCACATCCAATTTCTGGTTAACAGATAAGATTGTAGACAAGGTTTTGAAGGATCGAGAAAAGATGAAAAAAGAAACAGCATGAAAAAGTTAATCCCGCTTTTATTGATTGGTTTTGTGGCCTGCGACCAGCAGCCAACAGAGGCTCCAACCGAAGCAATTTCAACCCAAACATGGACAAAGACCATGGAATATGCGGTTGATTTAAACTCCGTTTTTCATCAGGATTTAAACGATGAAGATTTTTCGGATGTTGCTCCCATTGCCGAGCAGCTTATTGGAGATGTGCTTGCAGGAAAACTGAAGGCATATGACCGTTTTTCGGATGAGGTATTGACCGCTGAACAAGTGAAATCAATCCTCCAATTCACGGATACAATTTGGTTCGAGGAACCTGAAACAGGCGATAAATCAATTGATATACTTGAACGCGATTACAGCCAAAATTTCTACGGACTTACTTTCAGTGAGCAATGGACTTACAATGCCGATGGTTCCATTTTGGACCGTAAAATTTTAGGCCTAGCTCCAAGAATTCCTGTCTATTCATCCCAAGGTGGAGATTTGCGTGGTTATACTTCTGCCTTTTGGGTGAAGTATGATTAGGCTTTGGCTGGCTTTATTGCTAGCCACCATGTACGGTTGCTCTCCCATGATTGCAACGGACAATTCTACACTTAGGTATTTCAAAAAGCGAGGATTAGAATGCAACATCCAACTCGATAGCATTTACGACCATCCTTTGCGTTGGGTTGAAGTTTCAACGCTTAATAAAGACACGCTTCCTATTGTACTTTTCGTACACGGAGCACCTGGCTCAGCCAATAATTTTTATGACTTTTTAGCCGATACATCGCTGCTAAATCAAGCCCGTTTGATTTCGGTAGATCGATTAGGTTACAGCCCTTATGACCAAGGAGAATCTGTAGTTTCCATTCAGAAACAAAGCGATGCACTGGTAAAAATCTTATCCCATTATCAATACCCTTGGTTAATTGTAGTTGGGCATTCATATGGAGGGCCAATTGTTTCAAACTTCGCCATTGATAACCCTGAAAAAGTTAAAGCAGCGCTTTTACTTGCGCCTGCTTTAGACCCAGAAAACGAGAAGATATTGGGTATCGCCAAATTAACCAAGTGGAAGGCGACAAAGTGGATGGCTCCCGATCTGTTTATGGTGGCTACAGACGAGAAAAATGCCCACGTGGAGCAGTTGAATATTCTACTTCCGAAATGGGAGCATGTATCCGTTCCTTTTATTCACTTACACGGAACAAAAGACGGCCTTGTCCCTTACGAGAATATCAAGTTTTCCAAGACGGTTATTCCTAGTGAGTTCCTACAAATAATCTCCATCAAAAATGGAGACCACCTTCTACCTTGGTCAGAAACTGAACTGGTTAAAAAAGAGGTTTTAAAATGGTTGACTAATTAGTTCATCAGCCAAATAATAGCTGCATATCGGGCGGTTTTTCCAACAAACATCCACCATGCAGAAGGAATAGGTCTAGCGTGGAAAAAACCAAGTGCAAGTAAAATCACATTTCCGAGAATAGGTAGCCAACCAAGAATAGCGAAGTACGCACCGTACTTGTTGACTGTTCCCTCCCACTCCAACAATTTTTCGTGCTTAACTCGGAAGTACTTTTCAATCCAATCGAGCTTTCCTAAGTGGCCAATCCAAAACGTGGTGTATCCGCCTATCCAATTGCCAATGGTGGCTACAATAAGCGATGTCAAAGGGTCCATCCCTGAGTAAAGTCCAGCGGCCAAAACGACCTCAGAAGAAAACGGCACAACCGTGCCCGACAAAAATGCCGCGAAAAATAATCCCCAATAGCCGTATTCGAGCCAATCCATGAGCGCAAGTTAGCCACGCGATGTCTGTTTGTCTTATTTTAGCAAAGCATCTTAATCTTGCGATGAAATCCCATTCATTTTACATCTACATTTTCTTGGTTTTCATATTTGGTTGCACCACTCCAAAATGGCCGATGGAAACGGAATATCCATCAGAAGTTCAAACAGCTTTAAAAGAGTTTTTACCTAAGCTGGAAGTTGCGCTAGACGACCCTTCATTTCACGATGAAGGCTTCGATTTCAACAAAGACTATTGTCCACAGTTGAGTAATCCATATTGGTTAATTCCTTCTACGGAATTACCCGAAGGCGTTGACCCACAGAAATCTAACAACAACGTTTCAATCACTATTTTCAACCATCGCTTGTACTTGGCTTTTAGAACAGGCCCAACACATTTTGCATCTAAGAAAACGGGGATTTACGTAATCAGTTCTGCAGATGGCAAGGAATGGCGAAAGGAGAAGGAAATATTCAATGGTCAAGACTTTCGAGAACCATTTCTAATTCCCATTGATGGAAAACTACACTTCTACACTTTTGGAGCAGGAACGAAAATGACAGCTTTTGAACCTGAATTTATTGACCATTTCACTTCGGAAGGAAATGGCACTTGGACTGAACCTGAAAAGGTTTTGACATTGGGAGAAGTGCATTGGAGCATCAAGAACCGAAACGGCTCAACATTCATGACAAGCTACATAGGTTCGCATTATGAATTGAAAGGCCCGTCAGAAGTTCGCCTGTACTTCAAGGAGACGAAGGATGGCGTGAATTGGAAAAGTGTAAATGACACAGGTGCTGTTTACTTCGGTGGCGTTTCAGAAACTGCTTGGGAATTTGACAGAGAAGGAAACCTCTGGGCAGTTACCCGATTGGAAGATGGAGACAAAACTGGATTTGGTTCGCATGTGGCATTTGCCAAAGCTGGAGACCTTGGAAATTGGGAATTTCCTGACACCGCTGATGTGAGATGTTTCATGTCGCCAAAAATGTTCCGCCATGGCGATGATTTGTACCTGATTGGCAGAAGACAATTAGGTAAAAAGCCATTCGGAAAAGTGACACGAACCAAGAAAATGTCCACTCAACGAAAATGGAATTGGGTCGGCTATTCGCTTTCGCCAAAGACAACCGCACTTTTCAAAATCAACAAGGAAACACGCAAAGTAGAATGGGTAATGGATTTACCCGGAGCGGGCGATACGGCTTTCCCTTCCATTATTCGATTAGACAAACATCGTTTTCTCATTGCCAATTATACTTCGCCTATCAATCACCAAAAACGTGATTGGTTGATGGGACAATTAGGCGAAACGAAAATCTATTTGCAGCTGATAACGTTTGCTCCGTGTGGAAGTTAACCGCAAAGGTTTCGCGGAGGGCGCAAAGTCCCCCTTCGGGGATTTAGGGGGCTAATTCATCATTATCCGCTCCCAACGTTGGTGCAGTTCCGAGATCTCTTGATCCAAAAGGAGATGGTAGGCCAGCCTTAAAAAGTGAATGTTTAGCCGACTCTTGAACAGTCAAAACGGGCGAAAGACAAACCCCTTCATTCTCGAGTTTATCCGTCCAATATTTCATGGATTGTGAAGAGAAAATCTCTTGAACTTCTGCAATCAGTTCTACTTCCATCAACCTTCCTCCCCATTCGGGATGTCCCATCAGGTTACAGAACTTTTGCCAGAATTTGGGTTCGAGAGCACCCAAAGCAACATGCCGTCCATCAGCGCATTTGTAGATATTGTAGGAGGCCAATCTGCCTGATAAATAGCCGTTGCTTGTTCCCGTATTCAGCTCCTCGGCAATGCGCATGGATTGCAAAACAGAAACGTTGTGTGTCATCGAAACATCAACATGCTGGCCTTCGCCTTTTCTTTCGCGATGAAGCAAAGCCGAAGCGGTTGCGTTCAACGCCATCATAGAACCACCAGCAACATCGGCCAACTGAGCGGCAGAGATAATCGGGTTTCCGTTGCTATCTCGTTGTGCATCTAGCATTCCCGAATAACTCAGGTAGTTGATATCGTGACCAGGATTTGAGGCCATATCGCCTGTTTGTCCGTAGCCCGTTATGGAAACAAGAATGATTTTCGGGTTGCGTTTTTTGAGTGTTTCATAACCTAAGCCGAAAGCGTTCATCACGCCCGGGCGGAACTGTTCGATGACCACATCTGCGGTTTCAACCAGCTTCAGAATGGCTTCTTTTCCTTCTTCCGAACGGTAGTCGATTGAGAGACTTTTCTTGCCAGCATTCAATGTGTTGTAAAACACCGAAACACCATCCTTCATGGGTGGATAGAACCGCACAGGATCGGGAGATGTTGGACTTTCTACTTTGATAACCTCCGCGCCTTGCTGTGCCATCCAAAGTGTTGCCAATGGACCAGGAAGCAACTTCGTGAAATCGAGAATTCGGTAGCCTTGGAGTGGTTGAATCATGGGTCAAAACTACGTGTTGATGAACTACAACCACATAAGTAGCCTAGTGTATTTGACCTGCTTATCTTGGCGGCTTCAATAAATCCATATTTCCGTATGTCTTTTGCTTCACTGAAGTTGTCTTCTCACCTGTTAAACAGTCTTGAAAAACGGGGGTTTAAGAAGCCGTATCCAATTCAGGAGCAGGCAATCCCAGCCATATTAGACGGAAAGGATGTACTTGGGCTTGCCCAAACGGGTTCGGGTAAAACAGCGAGTTATGTGCTGCCTGTTTTGATGAATTTGGAGAAGCAAACGGCAATCAAGAATAGACACATCAACGTTTTGGTGATGGTGCCAACTCGAGAATTGGCGGTTCAGGTGGAGGCTGTTTTTAGCTCATTTGGCGCTGATGTTCCGTTCCCTTTCAAGTCGATGGCGGTGTTTGGCGGTGTGTCGATTAATCCGCAGATGAAATCGATGCAAAACGTGAATGTGCTGGTTGCAACTCCCGGTCGATTATTGGAATTATCGGAGTCAAATGCCCTTCATTTTTCTTCGGTAAGCACACTTATTCTGGATGAGGCAGACAAGTTGCTGAACCTTGGTTTTAAGGCAGAAATGGATCGGATTTTTGCGCTTTTGCCGCGCAAACGTCAGAACCTGTTGTTTTCCGCAACGCTCAGCCCCGATGTGAAGAGCATGGAGCAGGTTTTATTGACAGATCCTGTGGTCATAAGCATTGCACCTGAAGTTGAGCGCGCTGATCTCATTAATCAGGTTGGGTATTTCGTGAAGGACGAAAAGAAGGGGCCGTTGCTCCGATACTTGATAAAGCAGAAGGAAATGAAGCAGGTTTTGGTGTTTACTTCTTCGGTCTATCAGGCTGATTTGGTGGCGGATAAACTTCAGAAAAACGGCATTTCGGCAAGGGCCATTCACAGTAAGAAAAGTCAGGGAAGCAGAACCGAGACGTTGCACTTTTTCAAGCAAGGAGAGATAACGGTTTTGGTAGCTACAGATCTGCTTTCGCGAGGGATTGATATTGAGTTTCTGCCGTATGTAATCAACTACGAATTACCGCGTTCGCCAAAGGATTTTGTGCATCGAATTGGAAGAACGGGTAGGGCGGAAAATCCTGGAGAAGCCATCACATTTGTGACGGAGGAGAGCGCACATCACTTCAAGGTTATTCAGAAGAAAATGAAACAGGTGGTGGACATGGTTGATGCTGAAAACTTGGATTTGAAGGGGTTTTAACAAAAACTCACCCCGCCCTCATTTCATTCGGACACCCCTCTCTTGCAAGAGAGGGGAAATCCCGACAGGGTCAGGATGGGTGAGTTGAAAACGAATAAGCAAGAACTAAAACATTACTTTGAAGTCGTTCCAACTCGAAAACGTGAGCCAGAAAATTCTCTTAATCAATCCGCCATTTACGCAGCTGAATACGCCTTATCCGGCTACGGCTTATTTGAAGGGTTTTCTGAATACACAGAACGTTTCGTGTTCTCAGATGGACCTTGGGTTGGAAACCATTCTCCGATTGTTTTCGAAGAATGGTTTGACTCAGTTATTCGCTCAGGCCAGCGAAAACTTGGATGAAGCTTCGGAGAACGCTTTTCGAATTTATAGTCTGAGAGAAAGCTACATCAGCACGATAGATGCCGTTATCGGCTTTCTGCAAGATGACGACCCCACACTTTCGCACTTCATTTGCGAACGGAATTTCCTGCCAGAAGCTTCCAAATTTGAGCAAATGGAAGACTTGGAATGGGCCTTTGGTTCTATGGGAATTCGAGACAAGGCGCGTCATTTGGCCACGCTTTATTTAGAAGACATCAGCGATTTTATTGTTGAGTTGGTTGACCCGCATTTTGGCTTTAGTAGGTATGCTGAACGATTGGGAATTTCGGCCAATTCGTTTGATGAGTTGTACAAAGAACTGTACTTAGAATCGAGCCTCATTACTGAAATGATGCTGGCGCTTCTAATAGACAAAATTGAAGCAGAAAAACCGACACTAGTTTGTCTTTCGGTACCGTTTCCCGGCAATCTTTTGGCGGCTTTAAAGTGCGGACAATGGTTGAAGAAGAACCATCCGAACATCACGGTTGCAATGGGCGGTGGTTTCCCGAATACGGAGTTGCGGTCGTTGTCTGATCCTCGCGTTTTCAAGTTCGTGGATTTCATCACATTGGATGATGGCGAAGCACCCTTGATGGAACTGCTTGCGCATCTCAATGGCGACCTTGAAAAGGAAAACCTGAAACGCACATTCACACTTGTGGATGGAGAAGTGAAATACCTCAACGGAAGCCTAAACCCAGACATCAAACAAGAGAAAGTCGGTACGCCTGATTACACCGGTTTGCCATTGAAGAAATACTTGTCGGTTATTCAGTTGACCAACCCCATGCACCGCCTTTGGAGCGATGGCCGTTGGAACAAGCTGACCATGGCACATGGATGCTATTGGGGGAAATGCACGTTCTGCGATGTCTCGCTCGATTACATCAAAAACTATGAAGGTTCATCGGCCACGTTGACCGTTGACCGTATGGAACAATTGATTGCCCAAACGGGCGAGCGCGGGTTCCATTTTGTGGATGAAGCGGCTCCACCAGCGTTGATGAAAGCCATCGCTTTGGAAATTCTCAAACGGAAATTGGTGGTTACTTGGTGGGCCAACATCCGCTTTGAAAAAAGCTTTAATCATGACCTGTGTCGCTTATTGGCTGCTTCGGGGTGTATTGCGGTGTCAGGCGGTTTAGAAGTCGCCTCAGACCGTCTATTGGAGCTTATTGCTAAAGGCGTAAGTGTTGAGCAAGTAGCGAAAGTGAACGACAACTTTAACCGTGCTGGAATAATGGTGCATGCGTATTTGATGTACGGGTTTCCAACACAGACAGCGCAAGAAACCATCGACTCGCTGGAAGTGGTTCGGCAAATGTTTGAAATGAATGTGATGCAATCTGCTTTCTGGCATCGATTTGCCATGACGGCACATAGTCCTGTTGGATTGAACCCCGAGAAATTCAAGGTTAAAGCTGTTAATTCAACGATTGGAGCTTTTGCCAATAATGACCTTCAGCATGAAGACCCCACTGGTGCAAATCACGACCAATTTGGCGAAGGGTTGAAGAAATCTCTTTTCAACTTCATGCACGGAATTGGATTTGAATTACCACTGCAGGATTGGTTTGAGGACGAAGTGCCAGAAACCTCTCTTCCACCCGACCTGATAGAGGGGTTTTTGGCTGAGCCAGATGAAAGAGCACTCAAACAAACGGCCCGATTAATTTGGTTGGGCGGACCTGTTTCGTATGATATTTCAGAGGGAGTTCTGACCATTGAAACCAGGCAAGAAACCATCCATTTGGAATGCCCAATTGCGGCAGGTCAGTGGCTTTTGGAAATACTGAACAAGCTAACTCCAACGAGTGAAAATTCAATGTCTTTGAGAGATTTTGAAGGCGGATTTTCAGATAATCATCTAGACGATTTTGAAGCATTTTGGGAATCCGAATTGCTAGAAACACTCCAAGAAATCGGCTTACTTACTTTATAACTATGAAGAAATCAGTTTCAATTGTTGGCGGTGGGCCAGCGGCACTTATGCTTGCAGCATTCATCGACAATGAGAAATTCTCAGTCACGATTTATGAGAAGAATAAGTCGCTAGGAAGAAAGTTTCTTGTCGCTGGAAAGGGCGGCTTCAACCTTACTCATTCTGAGCCAATCGCTCAACTTACTGAGCGTTATTCTCCTCCTGATTTCTTGCAGAGAGCATTGCTGGGTTTTGACAATGAAGCGGTTCAAAAGTGGCTGAATGATATAGGTATTCCAACATTTGTTGGAAGTAGTAAACGGGTTTATCCTGATAAAGACATCAAGCCAATTGAAGTGCTAAATGCCATTACCAAAGTGCTCTTAGATCAGGGAGTAACTATTCAATACGAACACAATTGGACAGGTTGGAATGCAGACAACAATCTCGTTTTTAACGGTAAAACAGACGTCAAATCTGACTATACAGTTTTTGCCTTAGGAGGAGGAAGTTGGAAAGTGACAGGGTCTGATGGCACGTGGCTCGACCAGTTCAAAGAAAAAGGTTTGGATGTCGTTCCTTTTCAGTCTTCAAACTGTGCATACGAGATTAATTGGCCTGAAAAATTCATCAGCAAACACGAAGGAAACCCACTCAAAAATATTGAGGTTAGCTGTTTAGATAAAAGTCAAAAAGGAGAACTGGTAATTACCAAATTTGGACTAGAAGGCAATGCCATTTATGCGTTGAGTCCGCAAATTAGGGAAGAGCTAATTGCCAATGAAAAAGCAACAGTGTTTTTAGATTTAAAACCAATGTTGACGATTGACCAATTGTTCGAAAAATTCCAAAAGTCTT
>CALCGD010000082.1 GCA_937900875.1 uncultured Flavobacteriales bacterium | reverse complement strand
TATTTCTTAAGATGAGGGTTGGGTCGCCAGAGCTTTCAACATGTAAACCAGCCCCGGGCGTTGTAGTTCCAATACCAACGTTACCAGCATTAGTAATTCTCATTCTTTCGGCAGCCTGTGCAGCACCCGAAGATCCTCCTCCTCCTTTAGTAAGGATGGCTAGATGCCCACCCTTGTTGCTGTCTCCATGGGTTTCTGAAGCAAGACCGCGGATAACTGCAGATGCACTTACTGTCGATGGTCCTGTAGATGACTCACTGTCAAACTGTATTTCGCCAAGGGTTTGGTTAGCGGCTGTAGAAGCATTGCGAGTTACGACTATAACACCGCCAGCTGCATTTGTCACATGAAAGTTTCTATCAGGGGTATTTGTTCCTATACCTACATCTCCTGTATTATCAATCGTCATACGTTCGGTACCAAATGTGCTAAGTCGAATATGGTCTTCATCCACTCCGCCTACGTCCACCGTTACTTTCGTATCAGCATCTCCATCTTGCAATAGTGTGAGAAGCGTTGCTGGGTTGACCCAAGCAACAGTTGTATTTGCAACTGTGGTGGCTAGCACCTGATTAACTGTAGCAGATGGTGCAATATCCTGTCCTAAAATGGTGCCGTTAAGTATGTTTGAACTCGTTACTCCGCCAACAGATATGTCAGCTGTTAGAATCGTACCATCCAAAATGTTGTTGCTTGTCACTCCTCCTGTAGAAATATCTCCTGTAAGAATCGTACCGTTCAGAATTTCACTTGTGGTCACTGCTCCAGTAGCAATTTCATTGGCAGTGATTCCCTCAGCCTTCACTCTCACCACATCAGAATTTATTTCCAACGTTAGGTTGTCAACATTAACATCAAAATTGTTGCTATTAGCAACCAAACCGTTGCCTTCCAATTGAGAGGCTTGCACCGTAACTGCATCGCTCTGAATAATTAAACCATCACCAGGATTAACATCTACGGTTACAGAACCACTTGTTCCGCCATTAATTAGGCCAGCACCAGCTACTACCGCGGTAATGTCGCCAGCAGGAACAGCCCACGTTACAACACCCGATCCGTTGGTGGTAAGCACGTATCCGTTCGACCCATCGAGTGGTGGTAGAGAATAGTTGCCCCCTACATTTAGTCCATTTACCAGTGCGGTACCTACAACTTGAAGTTTGGCAGAAGGTGTGGTGGTGCCAATTCCTACGTTACCAAGTGGTTCCGAATACATATCTGAACCAGAAATAGCCCAGTCATTATCTGTTCCAGCGCCAAACGTTATCCACTGTGTACCATCATGTACTTCAAAATTGGTTCCATTCCAACGGATAGAGCCTGCACCGCCCGTTGTTGTGCTACCTAAGCGTATAGCACCGGCAACATCCAATTTCTGTGAAGGCGCAGCTACATCAACACCAACATTTTGAGAATATGCGCCTGTGGAGCATATTAAAAGAGCTAGAAATACTATTGTTGAAATGTTCTTCATTACAAGAATCTTTAGGGAATAATGATGAACAGCCAAATCTAACAGTAATGGTGTTTGCCACACAAAATGAAGATGATTTTCTCAATTAGCTCAAATTAAAGAGACATACTAATGGTGGCTAATTGTTACACGATGTGATGGCATATTATGGCGATAAAACACAGCATTTTCAAGGTCACTTGCTGTGTTTTGTTTTAAAACAGTCATCATTCTGAGGTGAAAAACTAAAAACTCAGATAAATAGGCAAGAAGTGAAAGGCGATTATGGTCTTTAATTATGCCGATAGCATTGCTCGCCAGGCAAACGGGCCAAAGAAATTCGCATTTAGCACATCACTCTATGCAAATAG
>CALCGD010000081.1 GCA_937900875.1 uncultured Flavobacteriales bacterium | reverse complement strand
GTCAAAGGAACGCCGCTTGATCATGTTCCCATACACCACATTTGACTATAACTCGCTAGAAGGTTATGTTAGGTTTATATCGCTGGCAATTAATTTCAAGGAATTTGGGGCCACCTATTTTCCAAGGGGACGAAAAGACCCCACGCTTATATCAGAGGAAACATGGCCTCAATCACAAGGATTAAAACTTATTGACCTCACCTTAAAGCCGTTCCCGCTCTCCACTAAAGAACGTAAAATCCTAGATAGTTACAAAGCTCCTGGCAGTTATGAATCATCCCTCCCCTGACTACTATTTCATTCCGCATAGCACTGGTTAGCCCTATCTCTTGACTCTATATTGGAGAAAATTACGCATGATTGTGCGTTTTGTCCAATTTGAAAATCAGGAGAAACTATGACAACCACAGCAAAGCATCAGGAAGTTCCTCCCCACACACTTTATACAGTTGCTGATTTTGTCCAGCGGCACGGTTTTCTAACAGAAGGCTCACTTCGGTTTCAAATCTTTAACTCCAATAATAATGGGCTGGCCGAAACAGGTGCAATCGTCCGTGTTGGTCGGAAGGTGTTGCTAAATGAGCCGAAGTACTTTGGATGGATGGAGGGGTAGGGAATGCCAGTGCAAGGGAATGAAAAGTTTGACGAGATCATTAATTGAAAATGTAAGGAATCGAAAATGAACGCTGAGACAATCAAGAATTTCTGTGCTGGTCTGTGGTTTAAAATTATTCTTAGTTTAGCATCTCATCTCAGCGGTATTCTTGAACGAGGCCGGCGACACGGGCCTTGCCCTCTTTGTGGAGGTAAAGACAGAGCGAGATGTCACAACGATTTTGAAGACACTGGTGGAATCTTTTGCAATCAATGTGGTGGAGGGGCTGATGGTTTTGCCGTCTTAATGTGGGCCAACGGGTGGACATTCCCCGAAGCATTGGAAGCGGTTAAATCCTATCTAGGATTAGGTAATGGACAGATACCGATAGCAAGACCTGTTTCTCCGAAAACAAAACAGATCCCTGCCAAGAATTGGGATGATGATCTGCGGAGAATGGAAGCTGTCTGGGATAGTTCTAAACCAGACACTGGACGGATAGCTGAATACCTTGAGTGCAGAGGCCTATCAAATACCGTCCCAAACACTCTCAAACTCCACCCCTCCCTTAGCTACTACCACCAAGGCCCACCAGTTTCATACCCCTGCATGATTGCCGAGATATATCGTGATGGTCGTATGGTTGGTCTTCACCGAACATGGCTTGACCCTGATGGATCAGGCAAGGCTCCATGCTCTCAACCACGAAAGGCTTGGAAGTGCGTTGACTCAATGGCGGGAGGAGCGATACGACTCTACCCAACTGAAGAAGGGAAGCCTCTAGCCATAGCCGAAGGAATTGAAACAGCGTTGGCTGTGAGGCAACTGACGGGCTTACCGACATGGTCTGCCATTAATTCAACCATGATGGGAAAGGTTCAACTACCAGAGAACATTCAGTCTGTGATTATTTGTGCGGACTTAGATAAAAGTGGGGCTGGACAACGAGCGGCTGAAAAATTAGCCGAGCGACTGATTAATGAAGGTCGGCAAGTAAAAATCAGTTACCCGCCTATACCAATTCCAGAAAACTCCAGAGGCGTTGACTGGTTGAACTTTCAAAACATTAAGGAAATTGCTCATGTATAACCCTGTTCTTGATAACGCCAAAACTGTATTGCCGAACGGGAATGGCAGTAATGAGCATGAAGAGAAGTCACCGGAAGCAAAACAAATACCTTCCAAAGTAGAGCAGGGCTGGGAAACCGCTTTATCCGATGTTGGTAATGCCGAGCGATTAGTAAAAAGACATGGGAGTAAAATCAGATATTGTTCGTCACTTGGCAAGTGGTTTATCTGGAATAAAAAAATATGGAAAAAAGATAATTTGGGCGAAATTATTTCTCTCGCCATTGAAACCGCCCGTTCAATTTACCAAGAGGTAGTTCTAGCATCAGATTTAAGCAAGCAAGAGAAATTATCAAAGCACGCTTTAAAAAGTCAAGCGAGGCCAAGGCTAGAGGCTATGATTCATCTAGCTCAACACATGGTTGCTGTCAATCAAGATGAATTGGATTCTGATCCATGGTTGTTAAATGTTGAAAATGGAACTGTTGATTTAAAGACAGGAAACCTCTTACCTCATGATCCAGAAAAACTTATCACCAAGATTTGCAACACTGAATTTAACCCAGATGCCAAATCTCCTCTATGGATGGATTTCTTATTTAAGGTCATGGATGAGAACCAGACTTTAGTTGATTTTCTTCAAAGAGTTCTTGGCTATTCATTGACTGGTATTACTTCCGAGCAATGTCTGTTTATTTTGTACGGAACAGGGAGAAACGGAAAGTCTACGCTTTTGGAGGTTTTTAAAACTCTATTGAACGATTATTCCAAAAAATCTGAGATGCAAAGTTTTCTTGCCAAGAGGGATGGAGGCATCAACAACGATATCGCTGGATTAGCGGGAGCGAGAATGGTTTCTGCTGTTGAGGTCGGTCTAGGGAAAAGTTTTAACGAAAGCCTCATTAAAGAAATTACGGGGCAGGATACCGTTACTGCAAGATTCTTGTACCGAGAGTTCTTTGAGTTTATCCCTCAATTTAAAATATTATTGGCTGTCAACTCCAAGCCAGATATTCATGGAATAGACGAGGGAATTTGGAGGCGAATTAAACTCATTCTATTTGGTGTGAAAATCCCTGAATCGGAAGTTGATAAAAATCTTCTTGAGAAGTTGAAGCGTGAACTCTCAGGAATTTTGAATTGGGCAATCAAAGGATGTTTGGATTGGCAAGAATCTGGCTTAGGAGAGCCAAAAGAGGTTGAAGCGGCTACCGGAGACTACCGACATGAAATGGATGAATTTGCCGATTTTATAGAGAGCCGATTAGAGACTGCAGAAAGTTTGGCGGTTCCAGAGTCTAGCCTGTGGGCTAAAAGTGAACAGATATTCAGTGAATTTAACAGTTGGGCCAATGAAAATGGTGTTGAGGAAATGTGCAAAAAGAAATTTGGAACTGCAATGAGAGAGCATGGATTTAAAACCAAGCAAAAACGTGTCAATGGCCCAAACTGCCGAGTTTATATGGGGATAGGCATCAAAGTGCAATCCAAATTGGATTTTGATGAAGAGGAAAATGTAACACGTAACAGATGTAACAGTGAAAGAGGGGAACTTTCCTATGACCAGTCTCACGAAGGAGACTTTGCCGAAACACCTGATACATCTGTTACGTGTTACGTGGATAAAATTTTGACGGAAAAACCAGCTTCAGGAATTGGCGGTGAAGGCAAAGATTGGGAGGGGAAAGTATGAATCCTGAAATCTTTATCAGTGGTCTTCGGAAACGTGGTTTTGAATTGTGGGCTGATGGTGACCAGCTTCACTACAAGGGTACTGCAGAACGAATGGACACGGAAACCTGTGCAATGTTGAAAGAACTTAAACCGGAAATCCTTCCTCTGGTTTCATTCAAGGTTAATTCTGAAGACCCTACTCAAAAACTCGACATTCTGAATCCTGAAATATGGAAACACCCCAGACCTGATCTATTAATTGAGTCTGAACTGGAAGCCCACAAGAACTGGTATTCCACAATGAGAAACCCTTCTCCAAAGTATGGAGAGGTTGCTCTATCTCACGAAGAAGCTACCCAACTGGCATGGAAATTCATATTGGATTCTATGAAAAATCAGCACAGGGAAGGCAGAGGACGTTATGCATCAAAGAGTAAGGAGATGAAAAAATGAAAATAAAACCTGAATGTACACGAAAAAAACAGGGTGGGACTACCAAGTGGGCAAAGGGGCAGAGTGGCAATATTAAAGGAAAACCACGAGGGAGTTTGAATAAGGTAACGCTTGCCATTCAATCCCTTCTTGACGGCGAGGGTGAGGCTTTGACAAGGAAAGCTATTGAGCTTGCTAAGGATGGTGATTTAACTGCTATCAAATTATGCTTGGACAGAATACTTCCTCCCAGAAAGTCACGAACTATAAATGTAGATTTGCCTGCTGTCGATACTTGTGCCGGCGTATCACAAGCTCAGGCTGTAATCGTCCGAGTGGTCGCTGAAGGCGAGATTACTCCGGATGAGGGGAGTACGCTCAGTTCGATATTAGAGGCACGTCGCAAGAGCATAGAGACGAATGAACACGAGGCAAGGTTGAGTCGATTAGAAGGGCTGGAGAAATGAAAAGAAATGCCAGCAGATTAGCCAAGCTCGAAGAAAGACTTGTTGGAAATAGATCGGATGCCTTTCGATTAAATGATTTGGAAATACTAGAACGTATTGAAGAGTTGGAGTTTAAATCAGGGAGGACGCCTACAAAATCATTCTTGAACATGATAGTTACGGCAGACCGAACAAGACCTATGTTCACGCTAAAGGAGTGTAAATATCTGAGAACTGAGGAGGCTGAAATGGATGCCATGCGAGGTGCTTTGACTGACGAAGAACTTGATGACCATATCAAGAAGCTAATAATAAATTGTGAGATGGATGGAACATTTGAGGATATGAGCGAGCAGAATATTAAGAATGACAACAAAACTAAAAAGGAGACGTTAGTATGATTATTGCAATAACGGCAGGACGATTAGCACGAGACGCAGAGCTTAGAACCACACAGAGTGGAACTTCCGTTTGTTCGTTCACTGTGGCCGCTGATGCAGGTTATGGAGACAAGAAACGGACTGAGTGGGTGAAGGTAGCCTTGTTCGGAAAACGAGCGGATGGCCTGCATCCGTACTTAAAGAAAGGTACAGCACTGACTGTCCAAGGAGAAGCCAAGGCAAACGGTTGGACAAAGGATGGCGAAGCGAAAGCCGAAATAGAAATATTTGCTGACAAGATCACATTACAAGGTAGCAAGCACGGAAGTAATGAGTCGCAAGCATCGAATGATATCTCGGATAATTCTGTGGCTGACGATATTCCATTTTAATGTTTTAAAAGGAAACTTATGCAAGCACAAGAAACTCTTAAAATAGCTTCAAAGTTGGTATCCGGAGACCGAGCCAAAAAGCATGGTGACATGTTTCATTCCCATGACCTTATCGCAAGGTTTTGGAGCGTATACCTTGGGAAGACAATCGAAGCCCATGACGTGGCGTGCTTAATGGCCTTGTTGAAGATAGCCCGCACTCAATGTGGAGAAACTAATACTGATGACTATATTGACATGGCTGGCTATGCGGCTATTGCTGGGGAGTTGGTGGATTCAGGTCTAGTTAAATAGTAATTTGCATAAGCTTTCTCTGATTAAGGTGTCTGCAGTCATCGGTACGAGCATGCATTTTCAGCATTTTGCGCGGCATCTCTTGCTTCATCTGAGTTACTCATTGCCCATTCTGCGTAGGAGGCAGCATTATTTGCATTGACTGCTGCAGACGTTGCCAAGACGAAAATAATTAATCCGCCAATGGACAACTTGCTATTTGTGAGCCATTGAATGAAAGCTTCACCGAATGCCCAGTGAAAAAGTTTAAAGCTGACCAAACCGATTATTGGCGGTAACCCAGCTGCATAAATCAATTTCTCTTCGGCATAACGTGACCATGGTGGTTCAGCCCATTCAAAAATTGCGTTGAATGAAAAAATGAACAAGACCCAAGAAATTGTGGCAGCCATGAAAATCTTGGTATTACTAGACTGAATTTTCATTTTTCACCTCATGTTTAAATATTAAGGTACTACTTTACTGCTTCTAACAATGGAAATGCTTCATCTAAAGAAACTGCAAAATTTAAATTCCCATTGTCACCTATCCTAAAAGTGGTAATTCCAATCAATTTTCCTTCTGCATCAAATAACCCTCCACCAGAAGAACCTGGTGAAATAGGTGTGGTAGTTTGAATATGCTGAATGCCTTTAATCTCTCGAAGACCTGAGACAATTCCTTCGGAAAGGGTATTTCGCAGTCCACTTGGCGAACCAATGGCATACACTTGCTCACCGACCTTAAGCCTAGAATAGTCTTTTGTTAGATGTGCAAACGTCAAAGGGGAGGAAGAACGAATTACGCAAAGGTCTTTTTTCTTGTCTTTTGCGGCCAATTCAAATGTCACAAACTCATCATTTACAAATGCGCCAAAGACATTCATTCCCTCAAGCACGTGGCAATTTGTGATAGCTATCCTATCTGACAAAGCCACAGCAGACCCTTGAGAAATTTGCGAATCATTTTTTTTGTCGATGAGTTGCTCATCATTCATAGCTACGATTTTATATACTGATAGATTCAAGTCAGAAAAAATTTGAACAGGTGTTTTCTGGGGCTTTCGTATATTCTTTTCACCTGCATATGTATTGCTTTTTTCTATGTCACTCTCAACAACCTTGTCATTAGGGTTGAATTTAGCCGAGGAATCGCCTTGCTTATCCATAGACGTTTTTGAAGCATATGAGTAGTCAAAATGCTCCAGCAACTTCTTTTTAGCACTCATACTTCCATTTTGTGCTGCCTTTAAATAATACTCCTTCGCTATTGATTTGTTTTTTTCAGCTCCCAATCCCGCTAGATAGCTATCGCCAAGATTTACATCTGCATTCGGTAAACCTAGATTCGACGCTTGAGTAAAAAAGTCAAAGGATTTCTTATAGTCAGGCTTTATCCCGCTATCAAAGGGGTGTGCAAATATAATTCCGATAGAATTGTAAGCCGCTGCATGCCCTTGACTAGAAGCATGTGTAAACCATTTCATAGCTTCAACGTCGCTACCTGGAACAAGTTCGCCAAGCCTAAATTTACTACCTAATTCAAACTGAGAAATGTCACTTCCATTTTTTGCGGCTAGATATAGCCACGCAATATATTTTCTCTCATCTTTGGGAACACCGTCGCCAGTTCTGTAGTACACAGCAATGTTTTCTTGAGCGCTAACATTCCCCTTCATTGCATGAAATAAAAAAACCTTAAACGCCTCTTTATGATTGCCTTCCTTAAAATACCTGTATCCTATGCTCATTCCATACGGAGCAACAGCATCGGAAGAATCATAAAAAGAGACCTTATTAGCACTGATATAAACCTCTGG
>CALCGD010000080.1 GCA_937900875.1 uncultured Flavobacteriales bacterium | reverse complement strand
TGGAGCCACCAACAAGTTTGTTACCGTAGGGCAATGAGGTACAAACGCGTGCTAGCGGGCTAGTTCACCTCTGCTTTCCTTTCTTCAAATTTAGAATGTAAACCTAAAGGCCAGCGGGATTGACCGCATGCGAACCAAACAATGCTTGGCTAATCCGCAAACAGCGGGTTAAACATAGCGTAATGAATAACAAATGCACGTGTAGAATGGCATCGTCTCATTTCATACCTTTTGACCTGCACTTAAAAGTTATTGATATGAAATACGTTTTACTCTTTTTCCTTTTCACGTTTTTTCTTTTGCCCTGTAGCAGTTTTGCGCAGAATCCTGCTGATGAGATTCTGAGGACTAAAATATGGAACATCGGTTTTGGCTCAACTCCTTTTAGTAAGGATGCACCAAGGCTGACCTTTGATGTCTCTGGCCCGCTTGTTACCAACCAAGGAGCTGCACTTGGTGAGGAGGGAATCTCTTCCATCTCCACGTTGGATGGGGAACTTGTTGCGTATGGCATAAGGAACGGCATTTTTGACAATAATGACGACACAATACCTGATAGTCAGAACGTATTTTATTATCAATCTGGTCTGGAAGCATTTATTCTAATACCGAAGCCAGATTCCGAGACCGAGTATATGGCATTTTCCTTGCGAAACAACAATGGAAACATTGAACTCTATTGGTCAGAGTTAGACTATTTCGGAGGCATCACCTCGCTGGAAATGTACAACCAGTTTGTGACAGAGATGCTGACGGAAGGTATGGCGGCCGTGCATCATTGCAATGGAAAAGATATTTGGATAACGGTGCACGACCAGACAGGCACCAATCGATTCTTAACGTATTTGGTTGATAGCACGGGACTGGTAACTCCACCAATTATCAATGATATAGGTCCGCTTATCCTTGCACAGCAGGTCAATATCAAATATTCATCTGATGGAACTATGCTGGCAATATGTAGTGGTTTAGAACTTACGGGAGGAAAACCTGCTGTTCTTGCCTTGTTTCGATTTGACAAGGAAACGGGCGTGTTTTCAGAGTCCATACGATTGAACACATTGGATTTTGTTTATGGTCTCAGTTTCTCGCCCGATTGTAAACGATTGTATGTTGGAATAACTGGAGGCGAACTTTTTCAGTATGATGTGTCACTATGGGATTCAACGTCCATAGCTGAGAGCCAAATACTTCTGGCACACAATCCGTTGCAGCCGATTCATGCAATGCAGAATGCCATCGATGGAAAACTGTATTTGGCGCAGGGGGCCCCTCATAGCGATTCGCTTGGAATCATCTACAATCCCAATGCCCAAGGCTTTGCCTGTGATTATCAGCATAACGCGATGTATCTCGGAGGAACATTTTCATCGACCAGTCTCCCCAATTTTCCCGAAAGCTATTTCAATACGGATACCTCGGCATACCCCTGTAAAATAAATGGTGTTACGGAAGGTCTGAACGCATCATTCTCTCTTAAGGTTCATCCAAACCCGTCCAATGGTCGTACAACCATTGATTTACCGAATGTGGGGAATGTACAAATTGATGACATCGTGATTTTTGATGCACTTGGTAGAAGGGTAGCCACTAGTTGGTCAAGATTTGGCAACATGGCGGATGTTGAGCTTCTTTTCCCTGTTTCTGGAATTTACCATGGTCTCGTCAAAACCAATAATCTTGATTACTCTTTCAACCTAATTGTTAACCACTAAACACACTACTATGAAAACCCCGATGCTCAAACTTTCAATATTTATTGCTATGCTGCTGATTTCTAAAGGATTGTTGGCTCAAACACCAACACCTTGGTATCTGGGTGGCCAGACTACCGCTGGCGAGGTAATCGGCACTATAAATCCGCAACCGTTTACAATTATTACTAATAATACTCCAAGATTCTATTTTACCACAGCAGGCAGCTTTGGCCTGAATGCAGCTTCCCCCAATTACAGATTTCAGACCCACGAGACCACCGCCTCCACCGCCAATTACATACAGGTGGGTAACAATACCAGCGGCAGCGGCAGCGCAGATGGGCTCCTGATTGGCCTTGATGCCAGCGGCAATGCCCTGCTTAACCAGCAGGAGGCCTTGCCAATGATATTCAGTACCAGTGGCACCGAACAGATGCGCCTTCTGGCCACAGGCAACCTCGGCATCGGCACCGCCACGCCCGAATTTCTGTTAGATGTGGCGGGCAACATGAACCTAGACACCTTCAATTTCTACCGCATTGGCGGCA
>CALCGD010000079.1 GCA_937900875.1 uncultured Flavobacteriales bacterium | reverse complement strand
ATGCCAAATGAGTTGCAAATGTGCCGCAAAACGGGATAATCGAAGTGCTCTAGAATAGAAGCACTCATCGTTTCAAACCGCCCAATCTGCTCTCGACTAAACGCGTCTTCCGCTTGGTTTTCGCTGGCCGCGAGATGAGAGAACACCGAAGCCAACCGCAACTGCGGATTGTTCTTTATGCGCACCACCAGCCCGTTCACGTCTCGCTCCGAAAAACCAAGACGGTTCATGCCTGTATTTAGCTTGATATGAATGCGCAAAGGCGCCTCCAATGTTCCCTTGCGCTTAATGGCGTGCTCCAACAGTTGCAACGAACGCACACTGAATATCTCGGGCTCTAACCCGTACTGTATCATGGCGTCAAAACTCTGCTCCTCCGGACTAATTACCATTATCGGCAAAGAGATACCAGCCTTCCGAAGCTCAATGCCTTCATCGGCATATGCCACCGCCAAATAATCCACATGATGGAACTGCAAAATGTTGGCAATTTCGAAGCTGCCGCTGCCATAACCAAAGGCCTTTACCATCGCCATTAGCTTGGTGTCTGGCTTTAGCAAAGACCGAATAAGGTTAAGGTTGTGCACCATCGCCCCAAGGTCAATTTCCAACACCGTTTGGTGTGTTTTATGCTGAATAATGCGACTAATTGCCTCAAAACCGAAGCTCCGCGCTCCCTTTAGTAAGATGGTTTCATTGTAAAACTTATCGTGATGGTACGCTTCTAAAAACGCCTCGGTTGTAGGGTAAAACTCGCTCGTATCATCAAACAACTCCGCCTGACTAGAAATGTGCTTTCCTATACCAATCAGCCTGTCCACTTTCTTTTCGTGCACCAACTGCGAAACCTCCTCATACAACTCGTTATCTGGACGTCCTGTTTGCAAAATATCAGACAGAATAAGCGTCCGCTTAGGGTGCTGGTGCTGCTGCGAAAGAAAATCCAGCGCAATAGATATCGACTGCAAGTCGGAGTTGTACGAATCGTTGATAACCGAACAGTTGTTAATGCCCTGCTTCAGCTCCAAACGCATGGCAACGGGCGCCAACTGCTCCATTCGCTTCTGAATGTCTTCATTCTCTAGCCCCAACAGCAGCAAAACCGCCCAGCAATGAATGGCATTTTCTATCGAAGCTTCATCTGTAAAGGGTATCCGTATCCGCAAAAAGTTATGCTGATAAATCCCTTGAATCTCGGTTTGCCCATCGCGCTTTTCTATCCTCCCAATTTGCAAATCGGCTGCGGTGCGTCTGCTCCACCCAAACAACTGTGGAGTGGAGGTGAATGGATAATGCTCTAACTCTTCCTGAATAACCAGGTAATCTTTGCAGTAGATAAGCGTATCTACATTCTGAAACAGGTCTAGTTTCTCTCTCGCTTTCTGATTGGCATCGGTAAAGTTCTCATCGTGCGCTTGCCCCAAATTGGTAAACACCCCAATGGTAGGACGGACTATTCGTTCCAACTTTACCATCTCTCCTGGCATGGAGATTCCCGCTTCTATTATCGCCAAATCGTTCTCAGACTTCATGCGCCAAACACTCAGCGGCACACCTACCTGCGAATTGTAACTCTTTGGACTACGTATAATATTATAGCTTGTATCAAGCAACTGAAACAGCCATTCTTTCACAATGGTTTTGCCATTACTACCCGTAACACCAATAAGTGGATAGTTGAATTGCGCTCGTTTAGCAGCAGCTACTGTTTGTAAGGCCGCCAACGGATTTTCTACCGCGATAAAGAAGGCATCATCTAGCTTTTCTGAAGCTTTAAAATCTTGGTCAACCACAAAGGCGCGAACACCGTCTTCATACAGGCGCTCAATAAAATTATGGCCATCATGTCTATCGCCTTTAATGGCAAAAAACAACGATTGAGCAGGCAACATTACCTTGCGGCTGTCTATTGCTAACTCCTTTATATAAACATCTTGAAATTCGAATGGACATGGAACTTCCAAAGCAGAAGCAATGCCTCGCAATGTCTCCAGTTCTCCCATTTATCCTTCTTGTTTAGTCGATGGATTGTCCTTCATATGACGGACAGATGTTTTCTTGTAGCAACCACGGCAAAGCGGCTCGTAACTGTCTTTTTCGCCTAGCGCTACCAAGCTATCTTCTTCCGAAAAACGGTGCGAATGATTGGCTAATTCGCCACAGCGCATGCAAATGGCGTGCACTTTCGTTACGTATTCTGCTGTAGCCAACAAATTAGGTATCGGACCAAAAGGCTTGCCTAAATAGTCCATATCTAAACCTGCAATAATTACCCGAACTCCGCTATTTGCAAGCTGATTGCAAACCTGAACCAGCCCCATATCAAAGAACTGTGCTTCATCAATTCCTACCACATCAACATCATCCGCCAAAATCAAAATGTTGGAAGAATTAGGTACGGGAGTAGACTGAATAGCGTTGGCATCGTGCGATACAACTTCCGTTTCTGCGTAACGAATATCAATGGATGGTTTGAAAATCTCCACCTTTTGCTTTGCGAACTGTGCACGCTTTAGCCTACGAATAAGCTCTTCGGTCTTACCCGAAAACATAGAGCCGCAGATAACTTCTATCCACCCTTTTTTTGTTGACTTATTCCTTGAATTCTCTAAGAACATTCCCTTGGTTGAGGTCTTTTGATGATTACTTTTGAAAGCACCCCGTTGCAATACAAATCTAAGAAAAGCGTTAGAGCGCAAATCGTAAAAAACCCGAACAAATGAGTGAATTGAATGACCAGTTGAAAAGATTGAACGAACGTGCGGAAGAACTGGTAAACAACCCTTCTGAATTAACAAAGGATGCGCTGCTTGCTCAAACACGCGCGTTTTACGATGCGGTAAAAGAATTAGAATACAAAGCCGAGGCGGCATCAGCACCCAAAGTGGTAAAACCTAAAGCGGCTCCAGTGCCTATTGCTGTGGCCGAACCAACACCCGCTCCTGCCCCAGCTAAGGAGGAAGCGCCTAAACCAGCGCCCGTTGCTAAGAAAGAGAAGCCTGTAGTAGAGGTGGTAGAGGAAAAAGCACCAGAACCTGTGAAGGAAGAGGCGCCTGCACCAGTTGTAGAAGCGAAAGTGGAGGAAAAGGTGGAAGAGAAGGAAGTAGAGGAGAAGCCGAAGGCAAAGAAAGAGCCGTTAATTGGTAAAGAAGACGCCAAGAAAGAGGACGGAGACAAGAAAATATTGGCGGGTCAGTTTAATAAGACACCCCTAGCCGACTTACGCTCTGGTATTCCTTTGAACGAGAAGTTTGGAATCATTCGCATCTTGTTTAAAGGCAATGCTTCTGACTTTGGAGATGCTGTATTGAAGCTGAACAACGCTGCCAATGCCAAAGAAATGGAGCATTACATGGATTTACTAAGCCAGCGCTTTACGTGGGATGATTCGACAGAAGCGTATCAGAATTTTGTTGGGTACGTAGAGCGTAAGAAGCTGAGTTTACAGCCGTCAAACGCGGATGCCGATTAGTAAGAAGTCGTCTATCTGATCTTCCTTTCCCATCCAGTCTACCATCGTCTTTTCGAAGGCTTGGTGCTGCTCGTCCATCGGTTTTTGGTGGATTTCCAACAGCGTTTCTTTTAGTCTTTTGTAACCGAATTTCTTGGCGCTTTCGCCACCAAATTGGTCAGATACACCATCTGAGAAAACATAGAAAGTATCGCCTTTCTGTAACGGAATCTCATGCAGTGTATACTGCCGCACATCTTCGTGCATAATGCCGCCAATGTTTACCGTATCGCCCTTGGTTTCGCTCAACTCACCCTCGCGTATCAAGTACAAGTACCTGTTGGCTGACGCAAAGTGAAGTACATTCTTTGTGTGATCGAAAGCGCACATCGCCACATCCATTCCATCATGGTTTTCTGTTACACCGTGTTTTTGCTTGAGCGTAACCTGAATTTCTTGATGCAAACGATTCAGAATTTCATCCGGCTTTTGCATCTTTTCCATGTTCACAATCTGATTGAGATGGTCGTTTCCAATCATACTCAAAAACGCACCGGGAACACCGTGGCCCGTACAATCTACTGCAGCAATGTAGCTCGTGTTTTCGCGCTTAGAGAACCAATAGAAATCACCACTTACAATCCCTTTGGGGCGATAGAACACAAAGCTTTGCGGCAGCGAAGCACGTATCTCTTGCATGGATGGCATGATAGCATCCTGAATCCGCTTGGCGTACTCAATGCTTGAAGTGATTTCCCAATTCTTTTCCTCTACCGTTTTCTTTTGTTGCTCTATCTCTTGGTTCTTTAAATCGAGTTCTTCATTGGCCTTTTTCTTTGATCGGTACCGACCGTAGATGAGAATGAGCATAAGAACGACCAAAACGGAAAAGGCAATAATCATATTCCGAATAGTATTCTGCTTGGTAATCTTCAAATCTTGCACCTCTTTCTCTTTCCCTAGCAGCTCAATCTCTCGCTGCTTTTGCTCGGTTTCAAACTTCACCTGCATTTCTGCTAAATCACGCGTACCAACCACTCTTGCAAGGCTGTCTCCAACTTTAACGGCAAGCTGCTGGTAATCGTAAGACTTCTTAAAGTCGCCCAAATCTGCGTAGGTCAGCGATAGATTTCCGTACACCGCAATTTGGTCTTCGATACTGCCATACGTTTTGGCCTCTTTAAGCGCCCTGTTTAGGTAGTTCAGACCCTTTTCTGGCTGCTTCTTCTCCTTGTAAATCTCACCAATAGAAGAGAGGGTGATGGTGCTGTAATTGTGGTCGCCAATGCGTTTCTGCACCTTCTCTGCATCTAAAAAGTAGTTCAAGCTTTTGTCCAAATCGCCCGACTCTTTAAAGTATGCCCCCAAATTGTTGAGCGTACTTATTTGTCCTTGATTATCGCCTATCTCTTTTTGTAAACTCAGCGCCTTATTAGTGGTTTGTAGCGCCTTTTCGTTCTGTCCAAGCACCAAATACACCCCACCAATGTTGGATAGCTTTCCGGCCATTGAGCTCTTATCGCCCAATGCTTCGCTTTTCTCTAAAGAGGATTGATAGAACTCTAACGCTTGGTCGAATTTCTCCTGCTGATAATAGATGTTGCCCACATTATTGAGGGTATTGGCTTCGCCTAGATTGTTCCCCAATTCCCTGAAAAGCTCAAGTGCTTTCAAGAAGTTCTCTAAGGCCCGCTCTGGATTCCCGTTTCCGCGATAGACAATGCCAATGTTGTTCAGCGCATTGGCAAGACCAACCATGTCATTGGATTGCTCAAAGATTTTGTATGCGTTCTGATAATAAGCCAAGGCACGGTCCAAATCTCCTTGGTTCTTGTACACCAAGCCCAAGTTGTTGAGCGAACTAGCTATGCCAACCAGATCATTGATGTCTTGCCTTATTTCTAACGAGAGTTCATAATTCTTAATGGCATCAGCATACTTTCCTTGCTTGAGAAAAACGTTCCCAAGATTGTTGAGCGACAAAGATTCGTTCTTCCTGTTGCCCTCTTTTCGGTCTTGTTCTAGCGCTTTATTATGAAACGTCAGACTTTTGCCCAACTCGCCTTTTAGTCGGTTGGCGGTGCCTGTGTTGTTGTATATAAGACTGATGTATTTGTTGTAACCAGAGGTAATACTGAGGCGCAACGCTTCCTTACTGTAAGCTAAAGACTGGTCGGGGTCTATGCGCAGCAATAACTCGCTGGTCTGAACTAAAATGTTGAGTCTGGCCGTGTCGTTTGCTGCGTATTTAGTGTCTAGAAGACGTTGAAGACTATCAACTTGCTCTTGCTGCGCAAACAAAGAACTGCTACCAAATAGCAGATAAACAAACAGAAGAAAAACAGATTTCTTAGTCATGAACCGATCACGCTAAGTTATAAGCGAATGCCCATTAACATAACGTCATCAATTTGATTGTTGTCTTCTCCCTTCCAATCATCGAAGGTTTTAATCAAAGAGGCGTGCTGTAAGTCCATTTTTTCGGTGTGATTGTTCTGTAAGAACTCCCGAACTCTTCTCAGCATAAACTTCTTTCCTCGGTCGCCACCAAATTGGTCTGTAATTCCGTCAGAGAACAGATACACGGTAGATTCATCTGTATAAACCACCGTATGCGAGGTAAATGTTTTTGTTAGCTGATCAGCACAACTAATTGAAAAGCGATCACCTTCAACTTCACTTAACTCCCCATCCACAAAAATGAAGAGTGGCCGCTGTGCACCGGCAAATTGCAGCTCCTTCTTTTTTCGGTCTATTCTTACCAAAGAAACATCCATTCCCTGATCACTTTCAAACTCCTTTGCACTTTGGGCAAAGGCAAGTTTAATTCCCTTGTCCATTTCCTCAAGCACGCGTGCCGGATCTGTAAGCTTCTTTTCAATAATGATTTGGTTGAGTAAATCTGATCCAATCATGCTCATGAATGCTCCTGAAACGCCATGGCCCGTGCAATCAACAGCCGCAGCCCACGACACGTCATTAGAGTGATACGCCCAATAGAAATCACCTCCCACTGCCTCCTTCGGCCTGTAAAACACAAAGTGGTCTAGAAACGCAACCTTCATTTCCTGTTCCGAAGGGAGAATGGCCTTTTGTATGTTACTCGCGTACTCAATACTCTCGGTAATATGCTGGTTCTGGTGCTCAACAATTTCCTTCTGCTCACGTAATTCCTTTGTTCTTTCTTCCACCGTAGATTCCAGAATTTGCTTCTCTTCTAAAAGTCTGCGCTCTCGTTGTTTCACATATAAATAAGCACCTGCTACAATGGCAACAACCAAAAGGGTGTAAAACCACCAGGTTCTATAGAAGGGCGGTTTTATGCTAAAAGCATACTCCACAGGTTCACTCGAACAAATTCCGTTGCTATTGCAGGCAATCAGTTTAAACACATAATCTCCTGGTGGTAAACTCGAATAGTTGACCTTGTTCTGGTCGTTGGCAGGCGTCCAATTTTGTTCGTAGCCCTCTAACTTCCAACTGTACGTTACCTGATCTGGATACTTGTGATTTACCCCACTAAAGAAGAAGCGGAGGTTATTATCTGTAAACGATAAAGAGAGTTTCTGAGGAAGCCCATCCGCTCGCGTTTCGTACCCGCGTCTTTGCCAATCTACCGTTTCGTAAGAAAGTTGAAGCTCGGTTAATAGCGTAATTGGTTCTTTTAAATCAGGCTGCAGTTCCGAAGGGTTAAATGCTACCACGCCCTTTTCTGTACCAATAAAAATGCGGTTTTGATAGGTTGCAATTGCCGCTCTGTTGCACGAGCCTCCAACAAACCCTTGCACACGAGCATATCGTCTTACTTGGGCACTGTCTTCCTCCAACAAAATCTCTAAAACACTATTTGTTGTTCCTGCAAAGAGCCGAGAACCTAAAAAGGCCAACGACTGAATGCTTGTGTTTTGAAGCTGCTTTTCTTCAGAAATGTGTGAAATAGATCCGTTTCGACTCAACCATATCCCATCAGAAATGGTACTGAAGGCAATGCCTAGTTCGGAGGTAGCAATCGATGTAATTCTAGCGTTAATTGCAAGGCCAGGAAAAGGCTGAGCGTCTCCATCCACAAAGCGAAAAACGGAACCATCTTCTGCTCCAATCAAAACAGAACCGTCCGCCTCTTTAGCAAGACAGGTTACGTTATTGGAAGCAAATTCATCCGAAAGAAACACCATCGAAAACCCTTCTCCATCGTAGGTGCTTAACCCGTTTGGAGTGCCAATAAAAAGCAGGCCGTCCTTTCCGGTAAGTAGGCAATTTATGTTGTTGTCGGCCAAGCCAAACTCATCCGAATAAATGTAAAATCGTTCTCCATCCCAACGGAAAAGCCCCCCAAAGTCCATGGTTCCGAACCAAAGATTACCTGTGGCGTCTTCTGCTATGGCACTAATCTGATGGTCGTTAATGTCTGGGTCCGTAAAGGCTGATACGAATCCATCGTCATCAAAATAAACTGCTCCGCCTTCTTGGTTTCCGCCCCAAAGCCGCTGCTTACTGTCTACAAACAAGCAACTAGGGTCTAGGTCTAGTTCTTCAGTAGAAAAATGATGTCCAAAGGCTAAGTTTCTTGGTCTTATTAACCCAACCGTAGAGCCTATCCAAATGTTGTTTTCGTTATCCGTAAAAACACAGGTTACTTCGTTATGTGGTAGGCCGTTTTCCTCAGTAATGTTCAGGGTTTTGCCATCCGATATTCTGCTTGCCCCGTTAAAAGTGGCAAGCCACAATGCCCCATTTGTCTCTACAGAAATACCATTAATCTGATTGTTTATCAGAAGCTCCAACCCAGCAATTGAAACAAACTTATCACCATCAAAAGCGGTCAATCCACCTAGCGTACCAATAACCATTTTACCGTCAGAATGAGCCAAGCTGGTTACGTAATTGTTTACCAAGCCATTACCCATGTGCAAATGTGCTGCAATGCCGTCATTAAGCACGTTTACACCCGCTCCGTAGGTTCCAACCCACATTTGTCCAGCCTCGTCTTGCGCTATGCACTGAATGTTGTTCGAAGCCAAACCATCTTCAATGGTGAGGGTAGTCCAAACTGCGTTTTCAAGGCTTGAAAGACCACCAAAAGTGGCAACCCACATCTTGCCATCTGCATCCTGAAAAATATCGTGGATTTCATTGTTGCCTAATCCATCGGCCTCTGAAATTGTTTGAATAGAATCTTTGTAAATGACTGAAAGACCTCCCGATTGATGACCAACCCAAATGTTGTTGTCCTTATCGCAAAAGATGCTGGAGCAACGGTTTTCGGCTAAGCCTTCCTTCTCGTGGTAGTTGACAAACTGCTTGCCGTCAAACCGACTAACACCTGCGTGTGTAGCAATCCACAAATAGCCGTGCTGATCTTGCGTTATGTCTGCGATTTTCGTGCTTGAAATACCGCTTTCCCCATCCAATACCACATAGTCGTATACCTGCGCGCTGCTGGGGCTAAAGAAGCCCAACACACACACAAGAAACACAGTACCGAGTATGGTTTTATTCAATCGCATGCAAAGCGGGATTAAATTCCGCTCGTGCGAATACGCAATTCACGCACAGAAGTTCCGAATTATCGCTTTGCGAGGAATTCTTTAAACCAAAGACCTGAGTCTTTCACTGTTCTTTTCTGTGTTTCAAAATCGATATGCACCAAACCAAAACGCGGATGATAGCCTTCTGCCCATTCAAAATTGTCCATCAATGTCCAGCAGTAATAGCCTTGCACATTTACGCCTTCGCGCTTGGCGCGCAATACCTGGCGCAGATAATCTTGATAGAATTTCTTACGCTGATGGTCGTGTACAAAATCACCTTCAACCGTATCAGGAAAAGCACTACCGTTTTCAGTCACAATGATTTTGTCAATCTTCTCGTACTTATCAAAGTACTTCAGCATTTTGTAAATCCCTTCGGGATAAACTTCCCACTTCATTTCGGTAATGCCCGGACGTGGTTTTAGGTTCTTAGGTGCAATAGGAGTTCCCGCCATCCATGGCACAATGCCGTTGGCCTTGGTCACCATTCTCGAATAATTCTGAAGGCCATAGAAATCGAAGTCAAATTCAACCCGCTTCATATCGCCCTCCTTTATGTACTTCTCCATTTTGCGAAGCATCGGCAAGTCTTCCATCGGATAACCCAAGCCTTGAGGTGGCTCTATGTAAAGCCGATTAACCAAGGCATCAAAACGTTTGGTGGTTTTATCGTGCCGATGTTTTTCGTTCACGGGGTCGATAGCCGAACAACTGAAAGTGGTGCCAACCTGAGCATTAGGCACATTGGCTCGTATTATTCTACCTCCATCTGCCTGACACATGGTAGAATGATGACACGTTGGAAGGAAATTCTTTGGCCACAGTTTGCCCGGTGCGTGCATTCCCAACATGTACCCAACAATGGTAAACGAAGCCTGCTCGTTCATCACCATCCAGTTTTTCACCTTATCGCCATAGGTTCTGGTAATCAGGTCTGCGTATTCTTCAAACCAATTGGTCACGTCTCGGTTTTGCCACCCGCCCTTGTCTTCTAAAGCCTGCGGTAAATCCCAATGGTAAAGAGTTAGCCACGGTTGCACACCTTGCTCTAAACACGAATCAATTACTCGATGATAGAAATCCAACCCTTTCTGGTTGACCTGCCCCGTGCCATTTGGCAGCACACGCGCCCAAGCGGTCGAAAAACGGAACACATCCATGTTCATGTTCTTCACCAATCCAATATCTGACGGATAGTTATGGTAGAAATCGCAGCTTACATCACCATTCTCATTCTTGTGAATGTTCCCTTTTTTGTGCGAAAAGGTGTCCCAAATAGAAGGGCCTTTGCCGTCTTCATTCCAAGCGCCTTCAATCTGATAAGCAGCAGTTGCCACTCCCCACAAAAAATCATCGCCAAAATCTGCTGCGGTAAAATCCAGCCCTTCGGGCGAAGAAATACCTGAAGCGTAAGGCGCCAGAGCCAAACCAGCCCCGCCCATCATTGTTTTGCGTAATGCTTCTCTTCTATCCATGGTAAAATGTTGAAAGTCGTTCAAAAATACCCTTCTGAAAATGGAATAAGGGCTTTGAAAGGCCTAATTTTGCCACCAAACTTATTGAGATGAAATTCGGTGTTGTTGTTTTTCCTGGATCTAACTGCGATCAGGATATGATTTATGTTCTACGGAACATTATGAAGCAAGAAGTAATAGAGCTTTGGCACAAAGACCATGACCTGCAGGGCGTTGATTTTGTTGTGCTTCCGGGAGGGTTTTCCTTCGGAGATTATTTGCGCTCTGGCGCCATTGCCCGTTTCTCGCCCATTATGAAAGAGGTGATAGAGTTTGCCAACAATGGCGGATACGTGTTTGGTGTGTGTAACGGTTTTCAGGTGTTGTGTGAAGCTGGCTTGTTGCCGGGCGCATTGCTTCACAACGACAGTCAGAAGTTCATTTGCAAGAATGTGAATATTCGTTGCGAGACCACCGAATCGTTGGTTACCAATCAAATGACGGCAGGCGAACCATTAAAAATTCCGATTGCACACGGAGAGGGAAGATTTCATGCCGATGCCGAAACACTGGCAGAGCTTCAGGCCAACAATCAAGTGCTGTTTCGCTATTGCGATGAGGACGGCAAGTTGGACGATGCCTTTAACCCGAATGGCTCTGTAAGCAACATTGCAGGTGTTACCAATAAGAACAGAAACGTGTTTGGTATGATGCCTCACCCAGAAAGAGCAGCTGATGAAAACCTTGGCAATTTAGATGGCAAGGCATTGTTTGAATCTATCCTAGCGGGAGTTACCGCTTAATCACAAAACCGTACTAAATAAGAAAGGCCCGATTCGCATAGCGAATCGGGCCTTTCTGTTCTCGTAATCAAAAATATTATAGAACCTTCACGTTTACCGCGTTAAGACCCTTTCTACCTTCTTTTAGTTCGAATTCAACATTGTCGTCTTCGCGAATCTCGTCAATAAGACCTGAAACGTGAACGAAATACTCTGTCTTTGATTCTTCTTCGATAATGAAACCGAAACCTTTAGAATCGTTAAAAAACTTTACTGTACCTTTTTTCATTGTGTAATTAAATAATGATTGAAGCCGCAAAGGTAGTACTAAATATTTGAGACTTACAGCACAAAGTTATGGGCACAAAAAAAGCCCCGTAATGCCTGAACATTACGGGGCGCACAGTTCCAATTGTGCTATAAGATTAATCCATCAGCAGCGCGAAAGTCTGGTGGAATTTCGGTGATGTCAAGTCAAGGAAATACAGACCTTCCGCGCCTTCTGATAGGTCTATTTTAGTTTGAATGCTTTGCGTGTCAGAGTCTGGACGATTGCGGTATACTACTGCGCCATTCTCATCTTTAATTTCAATGTTCAGTCCACTGGCAAGGTTTACCAAATTCATGGCTAATGTTCTTGCTTCAGGAGAACCAACGCTCATTTGCATTCCGCTGTGCTGCGCCAATTCTACTTGCTGATTGGCAGCTTTTAAACTCACAAACTGGTTATTGGCAACAGCGTCATTAAACATGGCCATTTTGCTGTAGTACGGGTAAATGCCATTCAGGCCATCTTCCAATACAGGCGTTCCATTCTGCAATTCGCGCGGAATTAGAGCTGTTTCTTTATTGGTAACGTGGTAGTAGTTTGCCTCGCCACCTGCAGTTAGTACAGTTACCATCACTAAATCTGAGGAAGAGTTAGACAAGTACACTTTTTCAAACCCAGACTCGGTATGGAAATGAACCAAGCATGTGTTCTTATCTGAACCTAAAAGCATTATTTCCTGCTCTTTCACTTCGCTTATAGCCCAAAAGTCAGACACATCGGTTAGTTGGCCTGTTTCTGCATTAAACATGCTAAAAGCAAGCTGAACAGGTGCTTTTGCATTTACATAGCCAGTACCTAAATCTGTACCTATAAACTGAACGCCAGAATCAGCAATTTTTTGGCAAACCTGGATGAATAAAGGGTTGTGAAGCTCTTCTCCGTTAAGAACCATTTCAATTATCAATGTCTTTTCCACCGTCTTGGCGTATTCTTGCATGTAAGCCAAGGCGTGCACAAGGTTGCTTTCTCCACCAATAATATTGCGCATAATAACGGTAGAGTTAGGGTCGTCAGACTGATAAGAGATAAATCCAACATTTGAGCTGTATTCAACCTTTTGGAGGATTGAGATGTCCTTAGCACTCAGGATTCCAGAATTGTCTAGGATTCCAACAATTACATCCGCCCCAGCGTATTTTTTCGTTGCTAGTTCAGCATTTAATTTAGCTGGAGTTGATGTAGTGGTTAAATCAAGTTGGCTAGCGCAAACACCTGCAATCTTATTAAGCTGTATGTAATTGGCTGCATTAATGTCTATAGCCAATACGTTTCCGTTAACCGACTTTACCATTGGATGAGCATTGCTAAAAGCGTCTCCATCTAATTTGTTGTTCACCTTAATAAGGGCTCCGTAAATAGTAGATGTCTCGCCTGCCATAGCTAGGTTGGCAAGTAGTACTAAGGAAACAGTGTAAAGAATGATGGCACTTACTAATAGTACACGTGAGAGTGTGTCTTTTCCAGCGCTTGCAACTGTTAAGTCCTGTCCGATTTTGTTCGCTTGCTTTTTCATGTCCGTCTCTTTAGATAAATGACTGAGTCAAATTTCAGCAAGAAAGACAGGGAGCATGCGGACGTTAGTGCCGAGAGTTACGACAAGCGTTTCAAAAGAGGAAGCAACAAAATTGTAAAACCCCGTGGTTACAGTGTTTTCATGTAAAAATGTTGCAACGCAAGTATAAATTGGTTGCAAAAACCAAATGAGACATAAGTAGTATGGGTCAGGAGTCCTTTTTAACCTGACTTGGAGAGATGCCGAAATCTTCGGTAAAACACTTGGTAAAATAGGCTGGGCTACTGTACCCAACTCTGTATGCTATTTCAGAAACTGTGCCAACCTTGTTTTGCAGCAGTTGATAAGCATGCTCTAAGCGGTAGTTTCTCACAAATCGACTTGCGCTAACTCCTGTAAGGGCAATAAGTTTTCTGTGCAATTGAGCGCGGCTCATGCCAACTTCCTTGCTTAATTCCTCTACGCTAAAGTTTTCGTCATCTAAATGTGCCTCAACAGCAGCTTTTACGCGCAGAAGGAATTTCTCCTCCATAGAAGGCTCACTTACCGTTTCGGGCTTCACCAACATAGACCGAGAGAACTTCTCTTTCAGTTTCTTTCTGCCATCAATAAGGTTTTTGATGCGGGCATGAAGCTCATCTGAACTAAATGGCTTTGGCACATAGGCATCTGCACCAGTCTCTAAACCCACAATTCTGTTTTCTACTCCCGCCTTGGCGGTAAGTAGCACAATCGGAACATGGCTGGTTTTTTCTTGTTTTTTCAGAATCTTGGTTACCTCAAACCCATCTTTACCAGGCATCATTACATCACAGATAATTACATCCGGAATTATCTCTGTTGCTTTCGCAATTCCTGTTTCTCCATCCACCGCGTCAAAAACACGATAGGTTGGCTCTAACGTAAGACGAAGGAAATTTCGGATATCATCATTGTCTTCAATTACTAGAACAATGTTCTGTGCGTTTATTTCCTCTTCTGTAAGCGTTTGCTTTTTGGCTTCAAACTCAAGAGACACTTCAAAATCAGGATCGATGGATTCCAACGCTGGAATTTCCATGCTAGCTTCAGATTTGGCCGCTACCTGCTCTATTGGAAGGAGAATGGTAATCTCTGTACCAACCCCAGAAATGCTTTTCAGGTCAATTTTACCGTCATGTAAATCAACGAGGTCTTTAACTAGGGCTAGCCCAATACCAGTTCCCTTGTTCTTTCTCCATCGAGAATTTTCCGATTGATAAAAACGGTCAAACACTTTAGGGATTTGCTCATCTACAATACCAATTCCGGTGTCTTGTACTACCAATTTGCAGTAGTCCTTTCCGTCTTGCTGCACCGCGCTAATTTTTAGCCCAACCTGCCCCTTATCTGTGAATTTGAAAGCATTTGACAAAAGGTTGAAGAAAATTAACTCCACTTTATCGGGGTCAAAATCCATGACAACCTCATCTGTAGTCGCGTCAAATTGCAAGGCAATACCCTTTCTCTCTGCTAGGGATTTGAAAGAGCGTTGAATCTCATTGATAAATGGAACAATGTTGCCTTTTCTTAGGTCGAGGTCCATTCTGTCGGCCTCAATTTTGGCAATATCCAACAACTGATTAATCAGTTTTTCTAGCAGCTTAGCGTTGCGCTTCACTACTATCAGTTCTTTCTTGGCTTGATCGTCTGATATAGTAGGAATAACCTGTTCCAAGTGCCCAAGAATTAAGGTAAGTGGGGTACGAAACTCGTGTGTCACGTTAGAGAAGAAATCAGACTTTACTAGGTCTAGTTCTTTTAGTCGTTGGGCCTCAATTTTCCCCAGTTCTAACTCATCATTGAGGCGCTGTCTTTTTAACCGCCCATTTAGTAGCCACCAAGCAACAAAGAGGATGAAAATTGAAAGGACTGGAAGGCCCCATTGGATGATGTTTGTAGACTCCATAGACGTACTTAAATGTAGTATTATCTCATTACCTGTAGAAATTCATTTCATCCAAATACTGCCATGCAGGTAAAGGCATCAGGTATTTTACGCTGTTACCATCGGCAATTTCATTTCTAATATGACTCGATGAAATATTCATTTGAGGAGCATCCACTACGGTGATTTTTCCCATTTCTATCAGTTTATCTGCATTGAACCCTGGCCGAGAGTACAATACAATTGGATAGTTGGCTAAAATGGACTCGTAGTTGCGCCACTTATCAAAAGAGGCCAAATTATCTCCGCCCATAATGAGCGAAAACTCAACATGAGGGTGTTTTTCTTTCAGGTAGGCAAGTGTTACCGATGTGTAAGAGGGCTGATCTAAACTAAACTCAATGTCTGATGCCTTAAATCTTGGGTCGTCTTCAACCGCGCTTCTTACCAATGCCAACCTATGATGGTCTGCCAACAGTGAACTCTTCTTTTTAAGCGGGTTATGTGGAGAAACGACAAACCAGATTTCCTTTAGGTTTGAATGGTTGGCAACATGATTAGCAATAATCATGTGCCCAATATGAATTGGATTAAATGAACCAAAAAAGAGGCCTACTTTTTTCATGCGATGAAATCAGCCACCAATTTGTAAGAATCTTGCTTGGCATCTTCTAGGTCATCGTTCACTACAATAACATCAAAACGATTGGCGTAAGTCAATTCCTCTTCTGCCTTAGCTACTCTTTTCGACAAACTTTCATCGCTTTCGGTAGACCGTCTTTTCAAGCGGTTTTCTAGTTCTTTTACAGATGGAGGCTGCACAAAAACAGACAAAGCATTTTTGCCGTATTGTTTCTTAATGTTGAGACCACCTATTACGTCCACGTCAAAAATTACAGTGCTTCCTTCAGAATGAATGCGGTCAATTTCTGATTTGAGTGTTCCGTAATACTGATTTTCGTAAACCTCTTCCCACTCTAGGAAATCTCCCTTTTCAATTCTTGATCTGAATTCAGAAGGACTTAAGAAATAGTAATCCTTTCCATCAACTTCATTTGATCGTCTGCTGCGACTGGCCGCGGAAACCGAAAAAGCCAACTTTAACTCAGGTTTAGAAAGGAGGTGATGAACCAACGTGGTTTTGCCCGATCCGCTTGGGGCTGAAAAAATGATGAGTTTGCCTTGGCTCATGCTGCAAAGATGAACACCACAATTCCGTTTTCAAAGCCAAACAAGGCCTTATTCTGAAGAAGGTGGCAATTGTTCTAAAACTGACCAAACAAACCAGACTAGTAAAGCGATGAAAGCAACTAGAAATAAATATATGCCAGCGGCTACTGCAAATGATTTAAGAACAACGCCTAAAACCAAACTGACGATAGTAGCATGCCGCGCGTAGTTTGAACCCAGTTGGGTACCACTAATCCGATTAAAAGCGAAATAAAAGGCAAGAGAAACAACTCCCCCGAGCACCGAAAACAACTCTGCTCCCGGAATTTTTGTGGCGGTAAAAAGCACGCTTACAAGCAGAAAACCTATGGAAGCAACGAATAACCCACGCTGCACAGTGGAAGGTGATTTCATGTTTATCGTTTTATGGCGAGAATGTCCAAATCTGTTTCTAGTAATTCGTAGCCAAAGTTGCGAAGTCTTGTCAAACAGGCCTCTAATGCTTCTTTTGGTACGTGTATTTTTTCGAAACAAATCATCTGAACGTTTAGCTTTTCGAGATTGAGCGCATTAACAAGTACGTGGTCAAATCCTTCGGTATCTATCTGAATCAATTGTAAAGACCCCTCAAATTCTATCTCTATTAATTGGTTTATCTCGACTACTTCTAGTTCAATTTCAGCAATCCAATCTGCCTTATTCGGAGGAAGGGGGTCTCCATATTTCAAGGCACGCTTTTCAATATAACCCATATCAATAAGCCGTTCTAAGTTCTGTTTGCTGAGACTGGACAAGCCTGTTGCCCATCTTTTATTGGAGAAAGACAGATGATACAGCGGCAAAACTCCTGCGGTATTGGCCACAAGTGTTTGTAGGGTTTTTACCTTCCTATTTGATTTGTGCAGCTTATTCAACGTTTTGAAAGGAGCAGGCAGAGGCTCAATACGCGTTCCTTCCCAATCATCTCTCAGAATAAACTTCAAAATTGGGTCATTTATGATGCCATCGTTAGTGCCAATCTGCAAGAATCGAAACTCATTAATGCCTTTAGAAACGATGTCAATTCTCTTTTCTATTACTGATTTAGGCTTCCAGAATAATCCATAAACCCTCCCAACCAACTTCGGATTGCCATTAATGAAAGCCACTTTTGTAGCTAAAACAAGTTCGCGTATGATGTTTTTTAGGTTCATAAGAAGGGTACAAAACTACCCTGAATAATTGCTGCATTCAACCTGAAACTTAACCCGTACTTTTGCGCGCTCATTTTAAGGCTATGACACAAATACGAAATATTGCCATTATTGCCCACGTTGACCATGGAAAAACTTCTTTGGTTGACAGAATCCTAGAAGCCGCTAAGGTTTTTAAGGAGCACGAGGTAATGGGCGAACTGGTAATGGACAGCAACGATCTGGAGCGTGAGCGCGGGATTACTATTGTTTCCAAGAATGTTTCCGTTATGTGGAAAGACACGAAGATCAACATTATTGACACACCTGGTCACTCTGACTTTGGAGGTGAAGTTGAACGTGTTTTGAACATGGCCGATGGTGTGCTTCTATTGGTTGATGCCTTTGAAGGGCCCATGCCTCAAACACGATTCGTACTTCAAAAAGCAATCGAATTGGGATTGAAGCCAATTGTGGTTGTGAATAAAGTAGATAAGCCAAACTGTACTCCAGATATCGCACAGGAAGCAGTTTTCGATTTGATGTTTAACCTTGGCGCAACCGAAGACCAGCTTGATTTCCCTACCGTTTTCGGTTCGGCAAAGCAAGGTTGGATGGGAGAAGACGCAACCAAACCAACTGGCAACATCGATTATTTGATGGAGCAAGTAATTGAGCACATTCCATCGCCAAAGGTTGGTGAAGGTCCTACTCAAATGCAGATTACATCAATGGACCACTCGCCTTACACAGGCCGAATTGCCATTGGACGTTTGTTCAGAGGAACGCTTAAAACAGGACAAGCGATTGTCATGATTAAGCGCGATGGTTCTACAACAAGAGGAAAATTGAAGGAGCTTTATCTGTTTGAGGGAATGGGTAGAATCAAAGTAGAAGAAATTCCGGCTGGAGAAATCTGTGCCCTTGTTGGACTGGAAGGATTCGAAATTGGAGATACAATTTGCGATGCTGAATTTCCGGAAGCCATGAAGCCTATCAGCATTGATGAGCCGACCATGAGCATGCTTTTTACCATCAACGATTCTCCTTTCTTCGGTAGAGAAGGAAAGTTCGTAACGTCTCGTCACGTACGTGAGCGTTTGGAAAAAGAGTTGGAAAAGAACCTTGCACTTAGAATGGAAACCACGGGCCTTTCCGATAGTTTCCAAGTGTTCGGACGTGGGGTATTGCACCTGTCTGTACTTATTGAAACCATGCGTAGAGAAGGTTACGAACTTCAGATTGGCCAGCCGCAGGTAATCATCAAAGAAATTGACGGTGTAAAATGTGAGCCAGTTGAAGATTTGACCATTGACCTTCCAGAAGAAGTTCACGGAAAGGCGGTTGAAATGGTAACAGCTCGAAAAGGAGAAATCGTGAACATGGGTCCTAAAGGAGATCGCATGTTGCTAGAATTCACCATTCCATCACGTGGAATCATCGGCTTAAGAAACCTATTGTTGACTGCTACAGCAGGTGAAGCCATCATGAGCCACCGATTTAAGGCATACGAACCGTACAAAGGTCCAATTTCTGGACGTCAGAATGGTTCATTGATTTCTATGGCACCAGGCGAAGCCATTCCTTATACATTGAGCAATTTGCAAGACCGAGGTAAATTCTTTGTCAATCCAAATGTCGCGATTTACGAAGGTCAAGTGGTTGGCGAAAACACCCGTGCTGGTGATATGATTGTTAACCTCACCAAGACCAAAAAGCAAAGTAACGTTCGTTCTTCTGGAACAGACGATAAAATCAGAATTGCTCCGGCCCTCAATTTTTCATTGGAAGAGGCATTGGAATACATTCAGGCAGATGAGTACGTGGAGGTAACACCACAGTCTATCCGACTTAGAAAGACATTCTTAAAAGAGCACGAAAGAAAGAAGTTGGGTAAGGTCTGATTGATTCAATAATTTCGAAAAATGCTTGAAGACAAAGACAGAACAGAACTGAGCGAACTAGGCGAATTCGGCCTGATAGATCGTATTGCAAAGAGTGTTGTCCTAAACCAAAAAAGCACCGTCAAAGGAATTGGCGATGACGCTGCTGTTGTTGGCACAGGAAAAAAGAAAACGCTCATTTCTACCGACCTTTTATTGGAAGGAATTCACTTCGATTTGAGCTACGTTCCGCTCAAACATTTGGGCTACAAAGCCGTAGCCGTCAACCTTTCCGACATCTACGCGATGAACGGAAAACCAACACAGATTACCGTTTCGTTGGGACTTTCAAGCCGTTTCCCGCTAGAGGCAATTGATGAGCTTTATACAGGAATTCTTCGTGCTTGCGATAAATACAATGTCGATTTAGTAGGAGGAGACACTACAAGTTCTATTTCTGGCCTAACCCTTAGCATTACCGCTATTGGCGAAGCAAACGAAGAGAACATCGTTTACAGAAATGGCGCCAAGGAAACCGACCTCATTTGTGTTTCGGGCGATCTTGGAGCAGCTTATCTCGGACTGCAATTGCTAGAACGCGAAAAGGCAATCTTTAAAGACAACCCAGCCGTACAACCCGATTTAACTGGACACGACTACGTTTTAGAGCGCCAACTAAAACCAGAGCCACGCGCAGATATTATTGACATTCTGGAACTAGAAAAAGTTGTTCCTACTTCTATGATTGATGTGTCAGACGGATTAAGTTCTGACCTAATGCACATCTGCACCCAAAGCGATGTAGGTTGCCGCATTTACATTGAGAAACTTCCTATAGACCATACTTCTGCCCTAGCTGCCGAAGAACTGAACCTAGACACAACCGTTTGTGCCCTCAATGGTGGCGAAGACTACGAATTGCTTTTCACCGTTGATTTGAAAGACTACGACCGACTTAAGGACAATCCTGCAGTACGCGTTATTGGACACATTACCGATAAGAGCGATGGCTACAACATGGTAGCTGGTGAGCAAATTATTCCGCTACAAGCCCAAGGCTGGAAGCATTTAGACAGTTAATAACCTGTGGCGTTTACTAATTCTGAGTGAACATAACCCTAGCCATTTCGTTACTTTTGCATCTTAGAAACCACCATGAGTGACGCTATAAAGCACGAGTGCGGGATTGCAATGGTCCGTTTGCTGAAACCGCTTCAGTATTACAAGGACAAATACGGAACAAGTTTTTACGGTCTCAATAAGACGTATCTCCTTATGGAGAAACAGCACAACCGCGGTCAAGATGGCGCTGGTTTAGCCAACATTAAGTTGGATATGAAGCCCGGAAAGCGATACATCAGCCGCCACAGATCCAACTCATCTACCCCAATTAAAGACGTGTTTGCGCACATCAACGGGCGGTTTGAAGAAGAGTTTAAAGACAACCCCAATAACATCCTAGATCCAGAGTGGTTAAAGCAGAATTTGCCATTCACAGGCGAGTTGTTTCTTGGTCATTTGCGGTACGGCACGCATGGTGGCAACACTATCGAGCATTGCCATCCATTCTTGCGTCAGAACAACTGGATGACAAGGAACTTGGTGCTTGCGGGCAACTTCAACATGACCAATGTGGATGAGCTTTTCGACCAGTTGGTAGAAATAGGGCAGCACCCAAAAGAGAAAGCAGATACCGTTACGGTACTCGAAAAAATCGGTCACTTTTTAGATGAGGAGAACGACCGACTATACTACGATTACAAGCAGAAAGGTTATTCGAAAGTGGATGCAACGCCTTTAATTGCCCAAAACATTAACGTGCAACGCATTCTTACTGAATCGGCTAAAAAGTGGGATGGTGGCTATGCCATTGCTGGCATGATGGGCCACGGAGATGCATTTGTAATGCGCGACCCTGCTGGGATTAGACCCGCACATTGGTACCAAGATGATGAGGTAATTGTGGTGGCAAGTGAACGCCCTGCCATTCAAACCGCCTTCAATGTAAGGTGGGAAGATGTGCAAGAAGTGAAGCCTGGCTACGCGCTTATAATGAAGAAAGATGGCTCGGTTTCTCAAGAGAAATTCCGCGAACCGTTAGAACAGAAATCTTGCTCTTTTGAGCGTATCTACTTCTCGCGCGGTAGCGATAAAGACATCTACCAAGAACGAAAAGAATTGGGAAGATTGGTTGTAGAACCAACGCTGAAAGAGATTGAATACGATACCAAAAACACCGTTTTTTCGTTCATTCCTAATACTGCCGAAACATCTTTCTACGGATTGGTAAAAGGAGTAGAGGACTACATCAATACGGTTAAGATTCGGAAGATTTTGGACGGCAAACGGTCCATAGATGCAGATGAAGTACGCGAGATTCTAAACATGCGAGCGCGGGTAGAGAAACTCACCATTAAAGACGCCAAGCTTAGAACATTTATTACCGATGATGTGCACAGAGACGACCTTGTTTCTCACGTCTACGACATTACTTACGGAACCGTAAAAAGAGGTGAAGACAACGTGGTGCTGATTGATGATTCTATCGTAAGAGGAACCACCTTAAAGCAATCCATCCTTCGCATTGTAGACCGCTTAGGGCCAAAGAAGATTGTGATTGTTTCTAGCGCTCCGCAAATCCGTTACCCAGATTGCTACGGTATAGACATGGCCAAATTGGGAGATTTCATGGTTTTCCGCGCAGCGGTAGAGTTGCTGAAAGACACCATGCAAGAGAACATTCTGGATGATGTGTACGAAAAAGCAAAGGCTCAAATGGAGCTTCCGATAGAAGAAACGGTGAACGTGGTAAAGGACATTTACCGTCCGTTTACGGCAGAGCAATTGGCAGATAAGTCGGCAGAGATTATTTCTCCGGTGAACATAAAGGCAAAGGTTAAACTCATTTTCCAATCGATAGAAGGCTTGCACTCGGCTTGCCCTAATCATTTAGGAGACTGGTACTTTACAGGAAACTACCCAACGCCAGGCGGAAACCGCGTGGTAAACAGAGCCTTCATTAATTACATGGAAGGCAAGAACGTAAGAGCGTATTAATAGCTGCAAGCTTTTAGGGATTAGCTACTAGCTGCTTCGCTTGCTGGTTTTTTTGTCACCCTGACGAAGGAAGGGTCTCTATGCTCCGAATTATAAACCACCAAGCGGAAACATATCGCTTCCTTTAAAGTGGAGGAACCACTCCGTTTCAGTTGTTTCGCATTTGTTGCCTTCTACAATGAGGGCTAGAATCTTGCAGTTTTCAATGTTCTCGTGGTAGGTGTTGGCCCCAAGGTCATACTCATAATACAAGCAGAACGAATCTCCCATGCTTACGGCCTCTCCAAAGTCGGTAACCATATCGCCTTGTGGTCTTACGCTAATGTAATCTCGCATCACATCATTGTGCGTAAAAGCACCGTAAGCGGCCTGATTGTAATCTAGCCCATCCTCTAAAAGATAGAGACCAATGTTGAGTGATTTGTAGTCGTAAACGTTTACCTGTACACCGTCAATAAACACACCGCAGCCATTTTCCCTGGCGTACTCGTAATTACCCAATATTTCAATTTTCGCTTTAATCTTCAGCACATTTCCTTCTTTGCTCACATCCAATTTTACTTGCGTTTTTGGAGTCTCATCCAATATGTAGTCTATAAAGGTTGGATTGATGCTTCCCATAAGGGTAGGGAAGTAAGGAGAACGAATAATTGCCGAACGAAAATCTTGCGTTCTGTCATTCGCAAATGGGTCGTCACCACCATGTACAGCCATGTGGTGTACCCTTGGGCTGTGGTCAATTCCTATCTGAATTTCATCCTTTTCGCCACCACAAGTCGGACACCAAGTTCCTGTCTGTTCAATAATAACGTGGGTAGACTGAAGCCCAACTTCCATGGCATCGCAGTTTGCCCCTGCTGGGTTGTTCGGGTCTTTCTTACAAGAAGATAAAATGAGAACGCTTAAAGCTACAAGGGTAAAGAGGTGGGTTGTTTTCATGTGCTGTAGACGGGTTGCTTTTTGAAGGGTTGGCTTTATCTACCAACTTGTGGCAGCACATTAACATTACCAAATTGCTAAATCCTGCAGGCAAGAAGCTGGCGATTTAAGCCTCTAACCTCATAATCCGTACCTTGCGGCCTATTAATGATTACAATTATTTGAA
>CALCGD010000078.1 GCA_937900875.1 uncultured Flavobacteriales bacterium | reverse complement strand
TTGAACCCTGAATTACAATATTGGCAAACGGCACTGCTTCGTTGCTGGTTGCATCGGAAATTCGTCCATTTATAACACCCGTTTGGGCAAAAGAAGACAGCGTAGAAAGGATAAAAATGAAGGAGAAAAGAAATCTCATTAATTACTTTAAGATTCGTTGAGCTTTTGAAACCGAAAGAAAACATAATTGTTCGCACATACTGATGATGCTCATTACTTTTGGTTAATTCCTTTTAGATGAGAACAGAAAAGAAATGTCCGCATTGCCAAGTTTGGACAAAATGGGAGAAACAACCCACTGATTGCTGCACATCTTGTGGTGGGTTGCTGGATGAGATTGCATTGGTGGAGAAAACCGAGCGAGAAGAAAAAGACCGAGTTTTTCGTGAGAATGACTTTTTCAGAGTACGAGATGACGATAATTTTCTGATGGTTTTTGTTCGAAAAACAGGTTGGGTATTGCATGCGATTTTTGCGGCAATTGCTTGGGCATTTCTCTGGTTTGTAACTACGTTTTCTGGATGAAAAAGACGTTGCTAAATCCAGTGTTTCTATGTTGCGTGATTTTGGCAATCATCAATCAGACACTGGAAAAAGGGTTTGGTGTTTTCATTCCATTGGTACATTCATATCTCGATGATTTATTATGCTTACCGATTGTACTGACTTTGGGTCTCTCGGTTTACAGAATCGTTTGGCCTAATTATAAACTGCGGCTTTGGCACATGATTCCCGTTTTGGTTGTGTATTCAATCTATTTCGAATGGCATTTGCCACAATTTTCTTCGGGTTATACATCAGATATATTTGATGTTCTAGCTTATACAGTTGGATTGACCCTTTTTAGCTATTTCATTAATGATGAGATTGGCTTAGGTTTGGAATCACAACCTAAACACTAAGACCATGAATAATCTTTCGATTGTATTTCTTATCCTATTCGGAATAGCAAACTCAGCGTTTAGCCAAGACTCTGAAAAGGAAGAAATAGCTAAAGCAGAAGCTTTTGATGCCATGCATGTAGATTACGTACATGAAGCAATAGGAAATAACAAGGATTTCAAGGCACTTTTGATTGGTTCTGCGGTTACCACTTCAATGTTGGAATCAAGTTATGACGAAGAAGAGTACGAAAAACTTGAGCTTTTAGCGCAATGCATTGTTGCGGGCTCAGATGAAGTTGGTAGACTAGTTTCTGATTATTCTGGTCTGCCATATTATGTAGCGAAAGAATATTGCAACATAGCGTTTGACCAAAAGGGCTCTTCAGAATATTTCATGTTCATTTCCACAGTGGATGATAAAATAAGCAGGTATATCTCTGCACTCACATTGAACACGGTGGTTACGGCTCGCAGACATCCTGGGAAGAAAAGTGACTCAGAGTTTTTTTGCTATCCAAAATCGCTTTTTGATTTATTGGGAGAAACAAAAGATGCAGGATTCCTTTTTATTGGAGATGCTGTTATTCTCGATTCCGTTGTAAATCCATCTGTTACGGACCTTTGGACGAAACTTGAAAAGAAGACTGATTTGGTTGTTGTTTTTTCCGAAAAGATGAAACAAGCTGTTGAGAGCAAAACTTCATTATCAGTAATCATGAGCACGGAGGATTACGATTTCTATTTTGTGGAGCCTGAATCTTTTATGAAAAAGTGGTTGTGGTTTGTGTTGAAAGATGGAAATATGGATAACATGATTGCGTCTACACGAGGCAATGATCTTGTTAGAAATATGCGTGGTGCAAAGAAGAACTAGATTAGAGTTTTAAGAATTCTAAGCCCCGATTTGAACGCGACAAGCTTCTAGAATAGCTAACGCATCCTCCCTGGTTTTGGCTTCTGCATAAGTTCTTAAAACAGGTTCCGTTCCAGACGGACGAATCATCACCCATTCGTGGTCAGATAGCCAGTATTTCCAGCCGTCCATGTCATCAATTCTGATGACTTTGTATTTGCCAAAATGGTCGTATTTGCCTGCTTGGCAATTGGCTACAATTTCCTCTTTTAAGGATTGCGAAATGCGGAGGTCGTTGCGTTCGAAAGCGAACTCCCCAACCACGTTATAAACTTCTTGTATCAGTTCTCTAAGACTCTTTCCGGACTTGGCCATGAATTCCCAGATTACTAGACCATTCCAAATTCCATCCCTTTCTGGAATATGACCCTTCACTGCAATGCCTCCGCTTTCCTCACCACCAACCAACACATCTTCCGAAATCATAATTCCGCACAAATGCTTAAATCCAATCTTCACTACGTCTAGCTCTAGCCCGTACTTCTCGCACAGTTGGTTGATTTTAACGGTGGATGAAAACCCTGTTCCGACTTTACCATTCCAGCCTTTTACCTTATGCAGGTAATGAATGAGCAGTAGCAGAATGTGGTGACTATCAATGTAGTTACCGTCACCATCAAAAAGCGCAATTCTATCTGCGTCTCCATCGTTTGCAAGGCCACAATCGATGTCTCCTGACACCTTTATGATTTCGGCAAACTCACCGAGGTTTTTTAGAATTGGTTCGGGCGAAATGCCATCAAACAAGGGATTGTGTTCGCAATGCACTAGAGTGATGTCTGGAAACAATCTTCGCATCACAAATTGCCCCGAACCATACATAGCATCATATGCAAACTCCATTTTGGAATTCCGAATGGCATCGAGGTCGAAGTTTGCTTCAACCTTCTCCACAAACATGTCCTCTAATTCAGCCGTTTTAAGCTTGCCGCTTGCGCGAAAATCTTTTAAGCTGATGGTTTCCAAATCGTAATCAATTGTATCAGGAATGTGTGTTTCAACTGCCTTCACATCCGCCTCCAGAAGCGGTCCTCCATGATTTCCTTTTAGTTTGAAACCGTTATCCGTTGCTGGATTATGACTTGCCGTAATTATGACGCCAATACCAGTTTTCAATTCTTTGGCACCTAAAGAAACCATAGGAGTAGTAACAGGACCTTCTGCCAAGTGAACTTCAAAACCATTTTGCAGAAAAACCTGAGCTACAGTGTCCGCGAAAAGCGGCCCACCAAAACGGCAATCATGCCCAACAACTGCTACTTTAGGCAGTTTGGAAGCTATAACCCAACTAGCGGTGCCTTGTGCAACTCGAGCTACGTTTTCAACCGTGAACTCTTTGGCAATTGCCGCGCGCCAGCCGTCCGTTCCAAATTTAATAGTTAGTGCCATTTCAATGATTTTGGGCGAAGATAACGGCTACTTATAAACCTTTCTTCTATTCAATTCGCGTTGGAATTCTCGGGCGTTCTTCAAGTGTTCAGAATACGTACTCGCGAATGAATGATAACCCGAACCATCAGCCTTGGCGCAGAAATAGAGGTAATTGTGCGATTTGACGTTCAAAACGGCATCAATACTCTGAATGCTTGGTAAGCAAATCGGTCCAGGAGGTAAGCCTTTGTATTTGTACGTGTTGTAAGGAGAGTCAATCAGTTTGTGTTTGTTCAATACTCGTCTGGCATCAAAATCCCGATTAGCGTAAACCAATGTTGGGTCAGCCTGTAATAACATTCCCTTTTTTAGCCGGTTGTAATACACACCTGCAACGGTGGGTTTTTCATCGGCCTTGTTTGTCTCTTTCTGAATAATGGAAGCCAAAACGCTCACTTCCGATTGAGTTAGCCCAAGGTTTTTGGCTTTTTCTTTCCGTTCGGCAGTCCAAAATGATTTGTATTCAGCAGCCATTCGCTCTACGAATTGATCTGCGGAGGTATTCCACCAAAACTCGTAGGTATTTGGAAGGAAAAGTGTGAGGAATGTAGTAGTGTTAAACCCGTATTTGGATACGAACTCGTTGCTGTTTAAAAGGTTGATAATTTCAGTGCTATCCGCTTCAATGACCTTTCCAACCTTTCCTGCTAAATCTTCCTTGAATCGAACGTTATTGAATGTAATCATCAATGGTTCTTGTTCTCCAGAACGAAGCAAATTAACGAGCTCGTTATTGCTCATGCCGTTGTGAAGCAAATACCGTCCTGGTTTAACGTTGTCTTTATACTTTTTTTGGTCAGAAACCCATTCAAATGAACCTTGATTTCTAATGATGTTTTGTTCCACCAAACTATTGGATAGTTGCTGAAACGTAGAGCCAGTTGGGATGTAGAAGAACTTATCTCCCTCTGTAAATCCAACGTTTGGTCGGTAAATCATGGAGTAAAATTGCCAGCCTGAAAAGCCGCCTAACCCAACTAGAATCAGTAGGAATACGATTAGAAACTTTTTCCAAGTTCCACCTGATTTTTTTGTTCGTTTTTTAGCCATTCAATCGTTGCATAAACATCGCGTCAATAAATACATTTCCCTTTTTTACCCAATCGCGATTAGTGCCTGTTTGTTCGAATTTGCAAGTCTTAAATAATTGTAAACTGGCTTTATTGTCGGCAGTGATGTGGCAATACAGTTGCTTGAAGTTCAACACCTCAAAACAATAATTACTTAGCACATTCAGGGCCTCTTTCGCGAATCCTAGTTTTCTGTTTTCTGGTTCTGCAATAAGAATCCCCACTCCAGCCCGCTGATTGTATTTGTCAAATTCAAAAAGGTCAATGCAACCAATTGTTTTATCGTCAACATCAATCATCAACCGCAGTTGACCATCGGTGTAAATATCTCCTGTAGAATGGTTGATGAAATTGGAAATTTCGGCTTCAGAAAGTGGTTCATGCACATCTCCCAAGTACCAAAGTTCAGAGCGATTTTCCCAATCATGAATTCGCTCTAAATCTTCATCGCGCATTTCGCGCAACAAAATCCTTTCTCCTTTAAGTAGTTCGTGCTTCATTCTGGCAATTGTATTGAGCCTTCAAAAACACGAGTAGTCGGTCCAGTTAACCAAATGTTGGAATAACTGCCATCTTCATTGGCTTTAAACGAAACATTCAGTCTTCCGCCTAAAACTTTTATCGGCATGTTTGATTCTGAAATATGACCATAATGATGCATGGCAATAGCGCAAGCCGTAGCACCCGTTCCGCAGGAAAGCGTTTCGTCTTCTACACCTCTTTCATAAGTACGGATATGGGTAATTCCATCCATCATTTCCACAAAATTCACGTTTGTTCCTTTGCCAGTAAATCGATTATTGTAACGAATTTTTCGAGCATCAGTTAAGATGTCAATTTCTAATACATCTTCAACTATGGTTACATAATGCGGTGAGCCTGTATCCAAATAAACGGCATCTCCAATCGACTCAATTCTCGAAACATCTGCCATCTTCAAACTCACTAGGCCATTTTCCATTTTGAATGAGTGCATTCCGTCAACGGCCAAAAATTCACCTTGATCTGACATAACTTCAAGTTGCTGGCAGAAATCTACAAAGCATCGTCCGCCATTTCCACACATGCTGCTTGGTGCACCATCAGAATTGAAATAAACCATTTGAACGGTTTCATCATTGACTTCCAAAAGGATTAATCCATCGGCACCAATCCCAAATCTGCGATTACACAACTGAGAAATTTGAGTTTGCGAGAGTTTCAGGTTCAGACTACGATTATCAATCATGATAAAGTCGTTTCCTGTTCCGTGGTATTTGCTAAATGGGATTAACATTTTTTAGAAAATCGATCACAACGATCGGATTTGAGTGGCGTTTATTTTGGTGTAAGCTCGGCAACGAGAATGAAAATCAAAGTTAAATCAAAATCGTAGAAGCAATGAAAAACGTAACAGGATTGATAGTGGCGGCCCTTACAGGAGCGATTGTTTCGTTAGGAACGCACTTGTACCTAGATAAGAAAAATGGAACGTTGACACAGCAGGTTTATACCGCGCCAATTCAACAAGTGAACTATCCTATGGCTGCGCCCGAAGGCTCCGTGAATTTTGTGGAAGCAGCCAATAACTCTATCCATGCGGTTGTGCACATAAAAACCAAGGTTATGCGCAGTGGCGTAAGAAGTTCCAACCCATTTCAACAGTTCTTTTTCGACCAAGGAATGCCACCTCAGGCGCAACAAGGAAGCGGCTCCGGAGTAATTATTTCGGGAGATGGTTACATCCTCACAAACAATCATGTGGTTAAGAATGCGGATGAAGTGCAGGTGGTACTTGATGACCAACGTACTTATTCGGCTGAAGTACTTGGAACTGACCCGAATACCGACCTCGCTCTCCTCAAAATAAATGAAGATGACTTAGCTTTCATTCCTTATGGAAATTCGGAAAGCGTGCAGGTTGGAGAATGGGTATTGGCAGTCGGAAATCCATTTAATTTGAACTCCACTGTGACGGCTGGAATAGTTAGCGCCAAGGGACGAAACATTAACATTCTAAAGGAAGAATTTGCGATTGAAAGCTTTATTCAAACAGATGCCGCAGTCAATCCAGGTAATAGCGGAGGAGCACTCGTAAATGCGAAAGGAGAGTTGATTGGAATTAATACAGCTATTGCATCTACAACAGGTAGCTACGCTGGGTATTCTTTTGCGGTTCCTGTAAATATTGCCAGAAAGGTGGTGGACGATATTCTCGAATTTGGAATGGTGCAACGGGCGTTTATCGGGGTGAGTATCAGTGATTTGAATACAAAAGTTGCTTCTGAAAAAGGTTTAAATGTGTCGGAAGGCGCATTCGTAACTAGTCTTACAAAGGGGGGCGCGGCCTACGAAGCTGGAATTCGCGAAGGAGACATAATCGTTGCTGTTGATGCTGTAAACATCAAAAACGTCACTGAACTTCAAGAGAAAATTGGCTCTTACAGACCCGGAGACGTAGCTCAAGTAGCTGTTCTGAGAGATGACAAGATGAGAAAGTTTGACGTAGAGCTTCGAAACAGAAATGGAGACACGAAGATGGTTTCCAAGGAAACAGAGGTCTTGTTTCAGCTTGGTGCAGATTTACAACCGCTGAACCAAGAACAGCTAAAAAGAATGGGAATTCGAAGCGGATTGCAGGTTCAAAACCTAACCTCTGGCAAGCTGAAAGGAGCAGGAATTAAAGAGGGATTTATCATAACGAGAGTGGACAGAAGAGTAGTTCAATCTACCGAAGAGGTAACGAATGCATTGAACAAGAAAGACGGAGGGGTGTTGATAGAGGGAGTATACCCCAACGGATTAACCGCCTATTACGGGTTTGGTATGTAGGGAGAGAGTGGAATAGGTTGGTTGATTGGGCGCACCGAAAGGTGTGCCCTTTTTTTTCTCCTGTCGGAAACAATTCCGCCAGAAAACCGTTCTAAAAAAGCAGACATTAACTCAAGTCGCTTTTATATTGTATTAAACAGGCATTCTGCCTATCTTTGCAGCCCTTTTTGATAAGAGTGGATTTATCCGCGCTTTTACGTAACAGAAACACAAAACATGAGACAACTTAAGATCACCAAATCGATAACTAATCGTGAAAGTGCTTCGCTTGACAAATACCTTCAGGAAATTGGCAAGGAAGATTTGATCACTGCAGACATGGAGGTAATCCTGGCGCAGAAGATTAAAGCAGGTGATCAAGCAGCGTTGGAGAAGTTGACAAAAGCAAATCTTCGTTTCGTTGTTTCTGTTGCTAAGCAATATCAAAATCAAGGATTGAGTCTTCCTGATTTGATTAACGAAGGAAATCTTGGTTTGATAAAAGCGGCACAACGTTTTGATGAAACTAGAGGTTTCAAGTTCATTTCGTACGCTGTATGGTGGATTCGTCAGTCTATTCTTCAGGCACTTGCTGAACAGTCTAGAATTGTTCGTTTGCCTTTGAACCAAGTAGGTTCTTTGAACAAGATTAATAAAGCATTTTCTGCCCTTGAGCAGAAATTTGAGCGTGAGCCATCTGCAGAAGAGCTTTCTGAAGTTCTAGAAATTCCAGAAGAAAAAATTGCAGATACAATGCGTGTTTCAGGCCGCCACGTGTCTATGGACGCCCCATTCGTACAGGGTGAGGATAATAGCCTTCTAGATGTCTTGGTAAATCATGATTCTCCAAGAGCAGATAGCGCATTGATGAACGAATCTCTTCAAAAAGAGATTGAGCGTTCTCTTTCAACGCTTACTGAGCGAGAGAGAGACGTAGTTAAGTTGTTTTTCGGAATTGGAATGAATCACGGCCTTACTTTGGAAGAGATTGGTGCAAAATTCGACCTTACTAGAGAGCGTGTTCGTCAGATTAAAGAAAAAGCAATCAGAAGACTTCGTCATACTTCGCGAAGCAAACTGCTGAAAGCATATCTAGGATAAACAAACCACAAATCCATTTTTTTATGAGTATTGATACGATTGCTTCGAAGACCCACGGTACTTTTGAGGCAGAGTTGACTAATTGGATAGATCGCGAAAAAGCGGCTATCAAGTTGATGACTATTGTTGGAACCTTACGTTTCGACCGAGCGGTAGAATTAATCATTTTCCGTTTAAAATTGCACGATTCTAACGTTGGTGAAGTACTTGCACATCATGAGTATGCCAGAAAAATGGTGCGAAAGCCAATTACAGTTTTCGAAAGCCTTGAAATTGCTGAAGGGTTAGTTAAAATGAAATTAGCCCCTGCCAAAATAGACCTTGGTAAACTTACTCACGAGTGGTTGGAAGCTAAGCAGGCTGGTCAGACGGTTGACGCATTTCTTACCGATAAGATTGGGAATTTTGTGGATGATGGAAGAGAGCGATCTGCGCCTAAGGATGTAGTGCTTTATGGATTTGGTCGAATTGGTAGGCTTGCCGCGCGCGAGTTGATTTCTCAATCCGCAAAAGGTGATCAATTACGATTGCGAGCAATTGTAACACGTTCTAATTCAGATATGGACATTTACAAAAGAGCAGATTTACTTAGAACCGACTCTATTCATGGTCCATTCCCGGGAACAATAGAAGCGGATATTGAGAAGAAAGCACTGGTTATCAACGGTCATACTGTTGTGCTAATTGCTGCGAATAACCCTGCAGAAGTTGATTACACTGCCTATGGTATTAATGATGCGTTGGTAATTGATAATACTGGTGTTTGGAGAGATACAGATGGATTGTCTCAGCACCTGAAGGCTAAGGGGGCATCAACGGTTATGCTTACTGCTCCCGGTAAGGGCGATATTCCAAATATTGTTCATGGCGTTAATCATCAGATGTTTAATCCTGATGAGCATAACATTTGGTCTGCAGCGTCTTGTACAACGAATGCAATATCCCCAGTCTTAGCAGTAATTGAAGCAAAATTCGGAGTTGAAAAGGGGCATGTTGAAACAATACATGCATACACCAACGACCAGAACTTGCTTGATAACTATCACAAAAAATACCGCAGAGGCCGTTCGGCTGCTACAAACATGGTAATTACCGAAACAGGCGCAGGTACTGCAGTAGCCAAGGTAATTCCTACGCTTGCGGGCAAACTAACGTCCAACGCGGTTCGAGTTCCTGTTCCAGATGGCTCTTTGGCTATTTTGAATTTGACTTTGAAAACAGCTGTCACGTTAGAAGATGTAGATGCAGCTATGAAAGACGCAGCTTTGAATGGAAGTCTCGTTGAGCAGATAAGATATTCTACATCACACGAGTTGGTGTCTTCAGATATTGTTGGAGATACATGCTCATCTATTTACGATAGCAAAGCAACAATCGTTTCTCCAGACGGAAAAAACGTGGTGATTTATGCATGGTATGACAATGAATACGGTTATACCCGGCAGGTACTTCGCTTATCCAAGTATGTAAGCAAAGTGCGAAGACTGCATTATTATTAATATTTCGAATTTAAAGGAAAGCCGATGAGAACCTCTCATCGGCTTTTTTGTTACCTATTATATATCAAGCCCAAGTATATGGAGGTGATTACATTGGGCTACCTATAAACACACTATGACATTCGTAAAAAGACCAAAGTTTTCTAAAACAGCAGACAAGGAATTCGTTACAACCCTAAAGGCGCGTGTTGCAGATTACTTTACGGAAAAGCAAATTTCCAAAAATGGAAACACAGGCATGGTAGTGAAGTCAATTACGCTTCTTCTGCTTTATTTAATACCTCTGACGCTTATCATTACTGGAGTCGTATCTCACCCAGCTCTTCTCTTTTTTATGTGGGTATTGATGGCATTCGGTATGGCTGGAATAGGCATGTCAGTTATGCACGATGCCAATCATGGGTCATATTCTACCAATCCCAAGGTGAATGAGTACATAGGTTATCTTATTAATATCCTAGGTGGAAGCGCAATTGTGTGGAAACTTCAGCATAATGTTCTTCACCATTCTTTTACGAATATTGAAGGGCACGATGGAGATATTGATACTGGCGGGATACTTCGATTGTCACCAAACACGCCTAGAAAATGGATTCATCGGTTACAGGCATTCTATGCCTGGATTCTTTATGGATTAACAACACTGAATTGGGCCACAGCAAAAGACTTTTTGCAATTGTTTAGCTACAGAAAAAGAGGGTTAGGGGTAAAGGGTCGAGGCAAGTTCACACTTCAAGTTACTCGTATGACAACAGCCAAAATAATATACTGGTTTGTGGTTTTAGTTCTACCAATGTGGCTTAGTCCAGCACCTTGGTGGCTTACTTTAATCTTCTTCCTTTCTATGCACATGATAGCCGGGATGATAACTACCACCATTTTTCAAGGGGCGCACGTAATGCCAGAGGCAGAATATCCATCACCAGACTTGGAAGGGAAAGTTGGGGATAGCTGGTTTGTTCACCAATTAAGAACAACTTGTAATTTCTCGCCTAAGAGCCGGGTTTTCTCTTGGTTTGTTGGCGGACTTAACTATCAGATTGAGCATCATTTGTTTCCAAATATTAGCCACGTTCATTATCGAAAGCTGTCTAAAATCGTTCAAGAAACAGCTAAGGAATTCAATATTCCTTACCACGTATATCCAAATTTTATGATTGTGCTTTGGGAACACTCCAAGCACCTTTGGAGGCTTGGGAACTCTAACTCGTTAGCCTATATAAGAATCTAGCCTATTTTTTCTCTAAAACCACGGTCAACTTATTAAAGTCAGCTGCCGCATTCACCACTTCTTTGTACTTGCCGAATAGTTCTTTCGGGTAGGTTTGATTCTTGTAGAATTCTTCAATAGTTACCGTGAGCACATTTCCTTCAATCACGTATGAAGAAATAAATGCCATTTCATAACCTTGGTCGTCTTTATATGAGAAATCCATATTCAGATCTTCATAGCCAGCCAATTTGTAATCATCGGGTATTGTAATCGATAGCACCCTATTAAAGCCTCGAGCGTAATCAGATTCAATGTCAGCGGTTCTATCGGCTTCCTCTTCCTGATACATTTCCATTTGTGGTCCTAGAAGTAAACCAATCTTAAACAGCACGTCTTCGCCTACATTTTCGGTAAACGTATTGGTTTCCAAATCTCCTTCAATAATCATTGGTTTAACGCCAAAATGATAGCTACGGTCGTTGGCTGAGATAATGTTTTTGAACTCACCCTCTTCATCAATATACTGTAGTTGACCTTCCAGTAATTCATCTTTTTGTTCGGCATTTAGGTACTGAAAAATGGGTTGCAAATATTGAGCGTAGTAACCGCTGATTTCCGTCTTAATATGAATCTTCGGATTGTAAACATCTTCCGTTAAGTCGACTTTAATGTCTAAATCATGAAGGTTATTAGAGTATACAGTTTCAGGGATTTTTCTAACCTCACCGAAGGCAGAAACAAAATCGCCAACCTTCACTTCAGAAATATGAAGGCCATAGTTTCCAGCGCTTTCGCTTGGTACAATTCCAAGTCTTAACATTGGTGAGCCAGGTGCCAAGTACTTGTCAAATTTTGGGATGTAAATGAGAAGATCTGTCAGGAAAACCTGAGCTTCATAACTCTTGTCAAACCTCAAGTCAAAACGATCGGATGTAATCACTAATTCGTGTTCAATTTCCATCAATTTCAGGAAATTCCCCATAAGGTAAGAAGCGCCCCATTCAGAGCAAATAGAGTTTTCTAAAATGAAGTTCAAATCATGCAATACCGCTGCATTTGTATTAACGGTTCTAAACTTGCTTTTCACGTACTCCTCAAGGGTTCTAACCTTGTCTTCTTCGCTTCTACTGAGGTTGAGCTTAGCGTCCTTAATTATGCCCTTTAGCTTCTTTATAGTTCCTTTTCCAACATCACCATAAACGTTAGAATACACGGCTTGAGCTACTTTACCATAAGAGCTATAATCGTTAGTTCCATTTGCGGTGTTTTTGTCCAGTTTGTAGATAAGAAACTGACGGTTTGCGTTATAAGCCCCTTCGTTATCATCAGGCATTTTAACCACACTATCAAGACTTAAGAAATAATGGTGCTTATTCATGAAAAGCGTGTCAGAATTAATCGTTGGCAAACCATTGTACGATTTGAAAACGTATTCTAAATGGCTTGGAGAAACAATCTCTAAGTCAACTTTGGCAGACGGAATGTGGCTTTGAAAGAAGAGACGAGAACCTTGATAGCTAGGAACTCTGGTTTGTTGAATAAGCATTTCAATGACGCTTCCTTTCTCAAGACCTTCAACTGCAAAATACCGGTAAGAAGAACCTTCTTCTTCATTCTCATACGTCTGAATGTCTTCAGATGTCAATTCAATTACCTCTCCATCAGGATTGATAACACGCACTTTTTCAGTTAGGTTTTCTACGGATGAAGAAGCAGGAATATACTGCTTGTTGTTCTCTTCAATGGCCTCATCGCTGTTTACATAAATGGCTTTATGCCATGTGTAATGCTCTAAGAATTGGTCGTTATGATGGTAGAATTCCATCAAGGTTTTTTGCTTCAGGATCATTTCATCTACTGAAGTATCGATACCGGCTGTTGGGAAGTTTGGTTTGGCCTCCCAATTGTAAGATTTGAACTCTAGATTTTGAGCTGTTAATTCACTCTGAGAAAGCGTAAATACAGCCCAAATGGCAAGAAAAGTGATTATTCTATTCATGGGGTTTTGACTAATACTACATTGGTTCTAATGTCCTTTCTAAACTGCTTGCTTAGTTCGTTCCAAGGCTTGAAAGTGTTTGGTTGCATCAGCAGACTTTTAGTGAAAGTTTGCATGCTATAAATGACTTGATTCTTCTCTTGGCGGTATGAAATGTCATATCCAAAATCGTCCATAGAATGAGAAGAGTTCTTAGGGAGAAAGTCTACTAAATAGGAGTCTGGCACTTCCAGATTAACAACCGTTGTCATTATCGAATGGTGGGATAATTCTACTGGAATCAATCGATCATCGTCAATTGGGCTTTCGCCATACGTATTTTCAATATTTAGGTTGATAAAGAGCTTGTTCTCACTCGTATTCACAAATTTCCTAATGCCGAATTTGTATTCAAGACTAATCGTCATCGAGTTGTCTGCAGCGGCATTGGTAATCTCTGTAACTACAAAACGGTTATCGCCTTTCTGTAAATAGCCAGAAGCAAATTCCAACATCTCTTTCTTATCTCGGTTGCTAGTTAAAGTTCGCCATCTGGTGGCATGATAACCAGACATGTAGAGCTTTCCATTTCCCGTAATGTTGTCCTCCTCAATGCTAATCCAAACACTATCTATCCAGCTATTTTCTTGCGGCTTGGGCACAGGTACGTAGGCAAGCTTATACGTGGCGCTATCGAGAGCAATTAAAGCCTGCTTACCCTGGATAAATTGAGTTGGGTATCCAAATGGTAAATAAGAATCCGTGGCATCCAAAAACATTACCGAGTCTCCTTCTAAATAGGATAGAATCATATGGTTATCGACCAAAGGAGTTGGGAGTTCTTCGTATGTGTATGGAATGTCTCTGCTACCTATCCAAGTACGATAGGTCTTGATTCCAGCCACATCCGCCAAACTGTGCATTAGATTGCTCATTCCTTTACAATCCCCATATCGGCAGCTTAAAACATCTGTTCCACTTCTAGGTACAAAACCTTCTAAGCCATTGGTGTGGGCAATGTATTTTACGTTTGATTGCACCCACTGATAAATCTTCTTCAGTTTTTCTCCAGTAGGAATTGTGTCCGCGTAAAGGCCGTCAATTATTTTTTTGAGTTTCGTTTCATCTTCCTTAGGGATAAGAGAAATCCATTTCTGATAAAGCACATATAAGTCATCTAAATCAGTCAGTACAGATTTGTACCCGTCATCAGTTTTATATCCCTTTATGCTAAAGCTAATGTGTGGTAAAAACCATCGAATGTCAGGCGCTTTTCCAAAGTATTTAAGCCTCGGAATTTCTTCGAAAACCCATAAATGTTCGGTGCTCTTCTTTCCAACATTTTTGGTGTAATTAAGCGTGTCGTTATTCACATGAAAGAAGCGAAATTCGAGGTCTATATCATTGTCTACAATAATTTTGAACTCAAATTTTTCTACCGGTTGGAAAAAACCGATGAACGTATTCGGAATTACGTATTCATCGTTTAACGAAACTTGATAGTCAAGATGCGTGATAGACCTTGCTTCTGTATTCGGATAGTAGAATTGCGTGGTTTCGGTGTCGCTGGTGAAAAACGAGCTTTTGAATTCGTCTCCTTTAAAGAATTCTTTAACACGCTTTTTTTGGTATTTCCCATTTACAGGAACATAGCTGAAGGCATCAAAATCTAAAAGCTCCATAAAACTGCTATCCGATAAAATCTCCTCGGTACTCAGTTTGAATGTGCCCGATTTGGTTATTAGCTTATCCTGATTAACCTGAAACTTCATGTCTAATCCATCACCACTCTTGTTTTTTTTAAGGGTGTAGGTCTTAGATAGGTTGCAAATAACCTGACTGCTATTTGGGTATTTTAAGATGAGGTGTTCAGCATAATCAAGGTCGTACTGCGCACGACCTTGAAAACTGTTCAGAAGGAGAACCGAAAAAACTAAAAGAAGATTCTTACAGTTTTTTCTCACCTATAAGTTGATTGCTATAGAATTCATATTCTATGGTTTTCTTTCCGTTTTTGTCGTACTCAGCACCGTTTCCGTGCATCTTTCCAAGGTAATACGGAATTTCTATTCTTTTCTTGCCATTCGGCCAATAAACTATGTGGAATCCGTTTTCTTCTCCCACTTTGTATTCTCTCTCACTTTCAATTTGGCCGTTCTTGTCGTAGTAAATTAGTTTGCCCTGCTCTTGGCCGCCTTCGAAGGTGCCGGTATAAGAAGGCTTGCCACTGCTCAAGTATTCTTTCAACTCACCCATAATCATCCCGCGGTCCATGTCGTACTCTCTAGATATCTGACCATTCGGATAATAAGCTGTTAAACGATCTTTCATTCGGTTAACCTTTATTGGCGGAACTGGTTTGTTGTCTTTGCCTAAATAGGAGTATGAATGCAAGATGTCTGCTGTGTAATACCTAATCATCTGAAGGTCGCCAGTAGGAGCAAAAAATTCTCTTTTGCCTTCTAGGTCACCGTAGTTGTATTCTGAAGTTGATTCAACAGTTCCATCAGCATAGTAATTGGTTTTCTTGCCGTGTAGCTGACCATGGAAGTAAGTTCCTTCACTTTCTAGGTTCCCAAACCAGTCCCATTTTTTGTAGGGTCCGTGCTTCTCGCCATACAGATAAACAACGGTTTCAGACTTTTGACTGTTTTCATGGAAGTAATCCCATTTCCCGTCCATTTCTCCTAAAACGTAATTACCCTGAGAGTTTACACGTCCGTCAAATTCGTGATACTTGAAAAGACCATGGCGGTATCCAAGTAAATGCTGACCTGTAACCTGAAGTTGACCGTTTTCATATTTGTAAGCAACTGCTCCATCGCCTGCTTTAAAATTGAATGTATCTGGCTTTTCTCCTTTATTGTCGTAGTATACAATCTGATCAATCAAATCCTCCACATAAAATAATTCTATACTGTTTTCGCCATCTAGGTTGTATTCAATTTCGTAGGTTTTATCATCGTTTACGTAATATTCAATGCTTTCAATCACTCCGTTAGAGCGGTAATTGAACCATTCTCCAACCATTTTCCCGTTCAAATAACGGCCATGACGCTTAAGTGTGCCATCCCAATAATACTTCTTAAACTCACCTTCATCTAGGCCTTCTATCATTTCGTATTCGCTGCTTATTTGACCGTTAGCGAAATAGTAAATCTGCTTTCCTTCTTGTTCGTTTGTAGAAAAGTTCTGCTCCGATTCTAAGACTCCATCAGAATCGTAAAATTTCCAAAGTCCTTCCTTTCCGCCTTTCACATTGAATGTTCCGTGAGATTTAATGGTGCCATCGAAATAGATGCTCTCGTAATCAAAGTTGGAGCCTTTTTTCTTGGCTTCTTTTATCACGTTTCCATCATTATCAAGAAATTGATATTGGGCGATAAGACCTTTTGCAAATACATATACTTCATGTGGTTTTCCATCGGTATCGTAATAGGTACGTCCACCATTTTCCTTTCCATTTTCGTCATAATTAGACTCGCTATAAATGCTTCCGTCAATGTTGTACGAAATGTGTTTTCCAATCCGTTTTCCGTCTTTGAATTCGCCCGTTAAAGAGATGTTTCCGTTTATAAAGTACTCCTTATATGAGCCATCTGCATCGCCATTTTCATTGTAGCTGTACTCAGTTTCTAACTGGTTGTTAGGATGAAACTCTTTGAGCGTACCAGTTCGTTTATCTTCTTTGGCAGAACCTTGTGCTTTTAATGTTCCGTCATTATAGTAGTATCTAAACTCGCCATGTTTTTCGCTTTCTTTCATTTGTGTGCTATCGGCAAGAACACCATTCGCGTAATAATTACTGATGGCACCGTCAGTTTTTCCATCCTTAAGAAAAGCGGTTCTTTTGAGAACCCCGTTTAGGTAAAATTCCTTGTAAGGACCTTCTTCCTCACCATCCTTGTAGTTCCCCTCAGACTGAACATTACCGTTGGTGTACTGAAACTTCATCAACCCATCTACTTTCCCCTTTTTAAAGGTGGTTTCTTCTTTTAAGCTACCATCTTCATGGTACCATTTCCAAAGTCCGTCTTGTTCATTCTCAATAAACGAACCTTCAACCTTTAGCATTCCGTTCTTATTGTAATAATCCCATTTGCCAACTACTTGATCTTTTTCTGAATTATAAGGACCAACCCGTTTTGGAACGTTATTCTCATGATAAACCCGCAGAATTTTTTCACCTGCTTTATCAGTTGGTACCATGCTCCAGTTTTCGGTGAGGAATGACACTATCCAACTGTGGAATTTGGCCAAGTCTCCTTCCTTTTTCTTAACCATTTTCTTGTGCTTTTCGTTGGCACTTGCTCTAAGCATGTAAAACGAGAAGTTTTCAAAGTTTCCGGACTTGATAATTGCTTTGTAAAGAGGGATGTAAAACTCATTCCAAAACCCTTTTTTGCCATCTGGCAATTCGGCAAGCTGAGCAAACAATATGTGGTTTTGCTTTACAGCGGCAATATCAAGTTTAGTTCCAGTTTTATAGCTCTTGTCTAGCGCTACATAATTGCCCAAAATCAGATTGATTCGATCAAAATTTTCTTCAGAATCTTTGAAGATTCCGATTGGCACAGAATCTCTTTTAGTCGAAACAATTTCATTCAAATATCTAAGCACATAGTTCTGCTTATCTAGATTGTCTTCACAAACAAAATAGGTGTTAAAACACATCATTGCTCGAGCGGTTTCATTATCGCGTAAAGCCAACTGACCCAACTCGTAGTGAGCAGAAGCATGGTAAGGGCTTTTAAGGATCACGTTCTGATATAGCTCTCTTGCTTTATCATACTCTCCCATTAGTTTATATGTAACAGCTGTATTGTATTTAAGTGCAATTAGTTCAGGGAAAATGCGTAGCGCTTCGGCATTGCTTTCTAATGCTTGATCGTACTTTTCAGTTTCATTGTAAATAACCCCTCGGTTTTGGTAGAACAGGTGCATGTTTTCGCCTTTTTGGTCGATTCCCCAATTGCAAAGCGCCAGTGCTTTTTCCCAATGTTCTAAATCCATGTTAAGACGAGCAACTTCAACTGCTACTGCCTCATACAATGAATCGTAATTAGGAACTCTTTCCAATTCCTCTAAAGCCTTTTCAAATTCTTCCGCTGCAGTATGCTCTGCATACTTTTCAAGAATATCGGTGATATCTGTAAACTCTTTTTGTTGAGAGAATGATAGTGACCAGATACTGGTTAACAGAATTACGAGGGATAATCGTTTCATTTTTTAGTGCAGTTGTTTTTATAAAATAGTTCCATCTCGCCACCATAGTTGGTAGAGAAATTTAGTTCAATAGCTCTGATGGCGTTTTTACAAGCTTCATCCGTTTCACCGATGGCGCTGTAAATGATTGCCAAATTTCGGTATGCATAAGAGTTTGAAGGGTCTATTTTTAGCGACTTCTCAATGTCTTTTATTCCATCCTTCGATTTTCCAACAATATGCTTAGCCAAACCTCGATTGCTATATGCATAAGGTTGATCTGGAAACTTGGATACCGCCACATTAAGGATTTCTAAGGCTTTATCATATTTCTTCATTTCAGAATACATAAAACCAAGATTCATTAACCCACCTGGAAAGACAGAGTCAAGTTCTAAAACCTTGCGAAGGTGGTATTCTGCTTTGTCAAATTCTTTAAGGTCCCCGTAAGAAATAGCCAAATTGTTGTGGATTCCTGCATCTGCAGAATCTATTTTTAAAGCCGAAAGATTATCTTCTAGCGCTCCAGGTACATCCATATACGAAGCCTTGCTTGCTCCACGGTTCAGGTACAACGCTTTGATAATTGTGTCTAACCTAGCGTGTTTCAATCCTTCAGTAAAATCTTGGACTGCATTATCGTACATCGTGTATTGGTGAAAACAATTTCCACGCTGTAAGAAGAGTTGGGCGTTTTCAGGAGCTATGGCTAACGCATCATTAAATGCCTCAAAACTTTCATCGCGTTTGTAAGCATAACACAGACATGCTGCTCTTCTGCTTCTAAGACTGATAGAATCCGGCCTTATTTCAATCATTTTTTCAAAAGTAGAGGCCGCCTTTGCGTATTGACCTTTAAGCATTTGAGCCGTGACCTTATCTCCAAGGTCTTCTATGGACTGTGCTTGCAGTTGATTGTTACAAAACGAAATGATTGCCAGAAGAACGGGCCAAACAATACTAAAAGGCTTCAATTTTTAACGGGGTTGTCAATTGTGAATTGCGAAGAAACATTTTTGAAAGCAGACTTACAATGATTTGCAAGAAAAGACGTGAAGATTATGTTACGTGATATACGAGAGGGTAATTACGTGAATCACTAAAATTTCAACAATGTCGGCAAATAGCCATAAATGGCTATACTGTCACCACTAACATTATGTAATTTTGCTAACAGAATTAAGTTATGTTAGATGAGACCTGAAGAAGTAATCGTATTGCGCGTGCTCCGGTTTGTAATAGCTATGTCTTTAGCAATTGGATTGGCGTGGTTGGCAATTAACGGTTAACCCTGCTTTTTTTCTTTGGTTTTCTTGCCTCCTTTTCCCGCGAAAAAGTCTACTTGAAATGCCACCACTGGTATGAAACCCATTTGGTAACTGTATTCTAGCGTGTTATGCTGCTTGTCGTAATACTGTCTTAAAATGTTCTTGTAGTCAACCACGTTTCCAAGGTCAAGAGAAATTGTCCAAGAATATTTAGGCTTGTCTTGTCGGTATGCTACTCTAATATCTGGCCTAAAGTAGTCTTTGTATTTCTGCGTAAACGCCAGCGAGTCAATCGTCACTGCTTCTCTAGCTGCTGTAGAAGCGTTTAAGTCTATTGGAGTGTATCTAAAACCACCCATGTACCCAATTCTGAATCCGAATTCCAGCGCACTGTTTTTAAACTGCACTTCGTAGCCCGCCATTACCGATAGGGTAAATCTGCTATCGTATGCACCTGAATAGGTTTCGCCATCTAAAGGAGTGTAGGTAGACCAAAACACGGAGCCGTTAACCAAGAAAAACCAGTGTTTGGCGTAATACCGCTGCAACGAAAGGTCAACTCCGTAGTTCATTCCAGTCCCTTTGTTAACCAACGAATCTTTGGCGTAGCCAGACCGTTCATTCAAAACCATGTAGGTACTTGCAGGATTTGCACTTACAGGCAGGTTGTAGAGGTATTGAAAATAAGGCTCAATTTTAGCCTTGTAGTTGCGTAAAAAGCCAATTTCGTAACTCAAAACAAAATGATGGCTCTGCACCATTTTCAAGTCTTTGTTAGGGTAATAAACAGAGCCATCGGCTCTGGTATATTGTGCGAAATAGGAGCCAAGCGGCAAGTATTGACCATGCAGTCCGTAGCCAAATGAGAATAACTGGCTCTTCCCGATTTTTTGAGTCAAACTCAACCTTGGCTCAATAGAGTAAGTGCTGTTTAGAGATAAATAGGTTGCATGTAGCCCGCCAACTAAGGTGGTTTTTGCGGTTGGTCGGTATTTTACTTGGGCGTAAGGTTGTATCGTTGTTGCAGCACCCGACCCTTCAATTAATGTGACGGTTTGGTCAAGAGAGTCAATGTATTTCGATTCGCTGAAGGAATAGAAATTTTCATCGGCATGAATTCCAGCTCTCAGACTAAGTTGGCTGTGCAATTTTCTGTTGTAAAACGTGTGCAGCGCTATTCGGGTATTGTTAAAAGCTGTATTACGAATAGGGTGAAGCTGAATGTTGTAATCGAGCGTGTCATCTCCGTCAACTACATCATTATAGGTTCCGGCCAACACGGTTTTTAGGTACGATTTTTCATCTAACAACTGCGTCCACGAAACGCCTAGCACCGCCAAATTTGTTCTAAAGGTTTTCTTAAACCGATGGGCGTATTCAACCCATTCGGCAGTATCCGATTTAGTAATTCCAATTTCATCGCTTAATCCTCCAATCCCGAAAATGCTTATTCGTGCTTTTTTTGTGGTGGGCAATTGAAATTTGAAGGATAAATCTTGATATGTGTTGGTGGTGTTTTCGTCCACTACATGCAGCCCAATTGCGCCTAAAATTCCTAGGGTAGAATACCTGTAGTTGAATAAATAGGAAGAACCATCATCCTTGTTGCTCATGGGGCCTTCGGCACCTGCATTTAATCCAATAATTCCGGCTCGTACCATAAACTCATGGCGTTCCGTATTTCCGTTACGGAAGCTTATGTCAAAAACACCAGAAATGGCGTTTCCGTACTCGGCAGGGAAAGCGCCTGTAGAAAAGTCGGTGCCGCCCATTACGTGAGGAGATAAAGCGGTTATGCCGCCACCTGATGAACCAGGTCGAGAAAAGTGATTGAGATTAGGGACGTCTATTCCTTCCAATCTCCACAGCACGCCTGCAGCAGAGTTTCCTCTTACAATTACATCATTGTCGTTGTCTTGTGCCGCAGTAACTCCCGGGAAATTGAGCGCTACCCTACCAGGGTCATTTATACTACCTGCAAAGCGCTGCGTTTCTTTTATGCTGAAAGAACGAGAGCTTACGGTCATCATTTCGTTCTTGGTACGACCATCTTGTGTAGCCACAATTTTCACTTCTTCTTTTACATGAATGTCTTCTTCTAGGGCAATATGCAAGGTCATTTCTTTACCCGAAGTGAGGGTGATAAGACCGCTTGTCCAAGAGCCATAACCGATGTAGGTGCATTTTACTTCAATACGACCTACTGGCACATTTTCAATCTTGAATTTGCCGTCTATATCAGCCGATGCACCAATTATTTCAGGGGTTTCTACGTACACCGTTGCGCCAATCAGCGGTTGCTTGGTCTCGGCATCTATCACCGTTCCTTTGATGGTTTGATTGCGTTGGGCAGCTGCAAAAAGCGGCATCAATAGAACGAGTAGAAATAGGAAACGATTCATGCAGGCAATTTAGTGATTCATGTAATTGAGCGTTATGCCAGACAGAAACGTATCAATTGACGTAAATTCGGATTCTCATACTCTAAAAACCATTCATGCGCTTCTTAATTGTTCTTCTGGCTTTATCATTTTCGTTGCCAACATTTGCAACGGATCCCGCCCCAGCGGCTTATCTGGTTAGTTACAACTTGGTAAAATCTCATACAAAGAAGACTATCAATGCACTCTGGAAGAAAAATAGCGTTCCGAAAATTGCTCTTCCTGTAAAAAATGAGGTGGACATTTACGAGGTAATTTATAAGGTGCAATGGATTGATGGCACTTGGCGAAACGCTTCGGGTATTTATTATGTGCCGAAGGTGAAAAAGGCGGTGCCTTACATGATGTTCGGTCATGGCACTCAAATTCAAAAGGATAGAAACATTTCGGATAACGACTCTCAGCAGTTCATCTGTCTGGCTCATGCAACAGATGGATATGCCACCATGTTTCCAGACTATTATGGAATAGGGAAAGGAGAGGGAAAGCATCTTTATCAGCACTCGTGGTCTGAGGCTCATGCATTTATTTACATGCTAATGGCTATTGACGAATTGAATAAAGAGTTGCATGTTGAGCCAAGTGGACAGCTGTTTCTTACAGGGTACTCTCAAGGTGGACATGCTTCGTTTGCTGCACATAAGTACATAGAGGAATTAAATGACCCGCGGTTTCAGGTTACGGCCTCTTCGCCTATGTCTGGGGCTTATGATATGACGGGCGAGCAGGAGAAATACATGTTTCAGGAATATCCACGCCCGTTCTATTTACCTTACTTGTTGTTGTCTTATCAGGAGGCCTACAATATTTTAGATACTGAAAATCCGTACGATGCTTTCAAGACACCGTTCGACACCCTTTTCCCTGGTTTTTTTGAAGACAATGATCGCAAAACGCTGGACGAGTTAAATAAGCTGCTTCCCAAAATACCGATGAAGGTAGTAGAGCCTCAGTTTATAGCTGAATACCAAGCCGATCCTAATCATCCTTTCAAAGTACGCCTACGCGAGAACAATCTTACCGATTGGAAACCACAGGCTCCTGTACAGTTATGTTATTGTAAAGGAGATCAGGAAGTGAGCTATAAGAATTCTGAAGTAGCTTATGAGCACATTAAGGCGTTAGGGGTTGACCATATTATTCTGAACAATCTTAGCGACCATTTAGACCACAACACATGCGCGGCCTTTGCTGTTTTGGCTACTAAGTATTACTTCGACAGGTTTAAGAAAAAGGGTAAGAATCCGAAAATGAAAGAGATGCCTCCTTTTAAAAAGTGGATTCGGAATATGATAAAGCGTAAAGTGGAGAAAGAATATATAAAAGCGGGCAGCGACCACTCTTACTTGTAGGTCTAGCTTTCTACTAAGCCTTTATTAACTCAGCAATAATATCCTCGACGGTAATTCCTTCTGCTTCTGCTTTGTAATTACGTACAATACGGTGACGTAGAATTGGTTCAGCAACGGCACGTACATCTTCAATATCTGGCGAGTATTTTCCGCTGATTGCTGCGTGGCATTTAGCACCGATAATGAGGTATTGAGACGCACGAGGACCAGCTCCCCAGTTTACAAACTCGTTTACTTTGGCGTTGGCCATTTCTGTATTTGGCCGAGTACTAGTAGCAAGCTTAACTGCGTATTCGTACACATTTTCTGGTACAGGAATTTTACGAATTAGCTGCTGGAAATAGATGATTTCCTCAGAAGTCATCACGGCATTCAGTTTTACTTTTTTCTCAGTGGTGGTTAGTTTAACCACGTTTAATTCTTCTTGGTACGAAGGATAATCTAGCCAAACGTTAAACATAAATCGGTCTAGCTGTGCTTCAGGCAACGGGTAAGTTCCTTCCTGTTCAATCGGGTTTTGCGTAGCCAACACAAAAAATGGGTGAGGTAATTCATGGCGAGTTCCGCCAGTGGTTACCGCCTCTTCTTGCATTGCCTCCAGCAAAGCTGCCTGTGTTTTCGGTGGCGTTCTATTTATCTCATCTGCCAAAACAATGTTTGCAAATAAGGGGCCTTTTACAAATTGAAATTGACGCTGGTCGTTCAGGATTTCTGTGCCAATAATGTCTGATGGCATAAGGTCTGGAGTAAACTGAATACGGTTATATTCAAGGCCCAGGGCATCCGATATGCTGTTTACCAATAAGGTTTTAGCCAAACCTGGTACGCCCACCAATAAGCAATGCCCATGACTAAAGATGGAGATGAGTACATTCTTCACCACTTTGTCTTGTCCAACAATGGCTTTTCCAATTTCGGCTGTTAGCCTATTGTAGCCATCTTGCAATGCTGCCATTGCTTCTACATCGCTCTTAAATGTT
>CALCGD010000077.1 GCA_937900875.1 uncultured Flavobacteriales bacterium | reverse complement strand
ATAAAAATTTAGATAAGGTTTTGTTTGGTACTTGGACCGTGACTAGCGTAGAAGGCACCTTAAATGTTGGGGGAAACTCAGTGTTTAATTCGGAAGACGCCAACCCTACAGGTACAGTTAAATTTAACAGTAACGGAACGGGAGAACAGAACTATTCATTCACGTTTGCAGGAACAGTTTACAATCAGGTAGATGATTTTAGCTGGGAGGCAAATAATGATGAAATCATCATTAATCGTGTTTCTGACCCAGATATGATTTGGAGTAGAATATTTGATTCTGAGAGTAAACAAATCGCCTCGTACAACATAGTGGTTGATGCTCAGCAAAATTGGGATTACACCCTTACACTAGAGAAATAGACTTAGTCGAGAGCTAACAAACGGACCATTGAAGCGATGTCGTCTGTTTGAATTATATCTGCGTTGAGCAGTAACGTTTTTCTATTCGAGAAAACATCTCCACAACCCCAGAGCATAACCCTTAGTCCTGCTTTTTTGGCCTGCGTCATGTCGTTAGGCCTGATTTGCTTTACATCAATTGAGATTCCGGTTAACTCATTCTCACTCGCTAATTGAATAGCAGAACTCGGTCTGTGACCATAGAAATATAAACCTGCTCTCACGTTCCAAAATTTCAAACTGTTAAGCGTCTCAATGCTTTGAGATTCTATAACAAACCGATATTGAGGGAAATCATTTATCATTTTTATAACCTGAGTTACATAGCCTGCAAGGAAATCTCCCTCCATCATAGGGTCCAATTTTAAATCAAACGAGAAGAGTGTGCTGTCAGCATGTTCCATTTCTAGAATGGATTGTACTGTCGCAATTCTTTCGGTGTACAAGAGTGATTTATACTCGCAGTTTTCTATTTCGGAATAGAGAGAAGACGCCACGTTTCCACTGCATGATGTACAGGTTTGTAGTTCTTCATCATGGAAAGCAACCAAGACAAAGTCGGCAGTAATTTTTACGTCAAGCTCGGTGCCCTGAATCGGGTAAGCTATTGCTTTTTCAATTGAAGTTTTAGAGTCTAACGGTATGAGTGACCGAACTCCCATTCCTCCATGTCCGAGTATGATTGGTTTGGTTTCTAGCTCCACTGGGGTGTGAACTACATCCCAAGCTATGAAACCAAGAATTGTAAAGAAGACAGCGCTTATTAGGACAGGCTTCTTCAAACTATTGCTTGATTACTTTTTTGGAAAAGAGGATGCCTTCGACAGACACTGCATTCAACAAATAGGTGCCAGAAGCTAAAAACGAATCATTAAAAGAAAGCCTGTTTATACCAGCTTTTAGTTTATCCTCTACGAAAAGCTTAACTAGATTTCCTTCAATGTCAATTAATTCAAGTCTGAGCAAAGTGCTTTGTTTTAATTCAAATTCAATTTGAATTCTATCCGAAAATGGATTTGGGAATGCTACGGCTGATACCTTATCAATTTCTTGAGAATTGATTCCTGTAGGCGCATCAGGCGATTTCAATTCGGCAATCCAAGTGCCATGACCATTGTTCGCATTTCCGAATGAACCAACGGCCCAAACCGTTCCTGGCTCATCATACAATCTTTGAGATCCAGAATAATCCCCCCAACGTTCCAATGTGTCGCTGAGTACGTTTACAAGTGCAAATCCTGTTTTTATTTCTATTCTATTAGAAGCTTCTAACTGACTATTTACATGAATAGCACTAAAGCCTGCAAAGTCTGTTTCTCCAGAATGATTAAACGAAATGATAGATTGTTCGTCATTTTCTGAAAGACCTGACCAGCTAATGTTTGGGAAGCCATAGTAAACATTGGGCTCGCTATAAATGCGTGTCGTTACCGTTGGGTTACCCGATGGTTCGTCAATTAAGCCATAATAGATGGCGGATGTACCTGTATTTATGTCTGTACAACTCTGCACAAAGTGGATAGTTCCATTATGTATGTATCCGCCTAAAACTCGACTATCATTCGTGTCAAACCATTGGTTTGCTGCTTGTTCTGCGGGAACTGGTAAAACGTAAGGTTGATCGGACTGAATTGTCGTGACGACCAATTGTGTAGTGCTGTCAGTTGCTCTTCCAGTTACTTCTAATAAGAAGATAGTGTCATTTTGGATGTCGGTGTTTCTGTTGGAGAGTAAATACATGTTTTCAGCATCTGAGGCATCTGCGGCTGAAATGGGAGCGATGTTGAAAATTGGTTTGTTCTGTGGAAGAATATCGCTGAAGTAATTGGTTACAAGTTCAAATCCAACATACCCCTCTTTTAGGCCAACTTGCCACAAACAGGTCTGAGTAAAACCAGAATTGTTGGTAGAGCCATTTGTAAACGTATTTATTCCTATGAAAAGGTCTTTGCCAGAAATGCCAACTACGGGGTAATCCGACCAAGTTTCGTTGTCCAGCGGATTACCAGGAAGTGCATACATGTTCCAGTCGCCTGTTGGGTCGTTGGTTTGTGAAAAGCCGACAATTATTTGGCTGGTTTCCCACGTAAACCCACTCAAGAAAATCATGATAAACCGATTGTTTGTAGGGTCAAAAATCACCTTTGGGTCATATTTACTTCCAGAAATTCCTAAAGGGGAAGTGAGGTTAGCCAACGAGCGGTAAAGTACTTGCTCCTCGGTTACCGCATTGTACATGTGAATTCTTCTGTTCGTAACCGATACAATTATGCTATCATTAGAAATAGCCATGTCGTTGTCGTTCGGAATGCCCTGAAAGCTATTTCCTTCGAAATTGCTCCCTAAATGTGGTACGCTTCCAGTAGTAGCCCGAGAACCCGAGCTTGATGCAGTAGGATATTCCCGCATAATCTGAAGCTTTTTCTGATGTAATTCGGCTCTTAATCCGCTTATTCCCGGCTTTGGTGCTTCCAAATGTTGAACGTCAATCTCCCAGTCTTCACGCTCTTCAGACATGGTAATTGTGCCCTTTTTCTCAATGAAAAATTTGGTAATATTTGCGTTTTGTGCCGCTCCCCAAAATGGCAAGGATAGCGCAAGGAGGATGAATATTCTCATGTATAAGGGTTTATTCTTTCAAGGTGTTAAAATTCTTCCACATACTTCTATGCGGACCTACATTAGGAACGTTGTATTCCGGTCCAAAACACGTCCAACCATTTGCTGTGTAAAAGGGAATGGCGGAAAGCCTAGCCTGAAGCCAACCCGTTTTAGCATTCCATAGATGTTGGCTTTGAGTCTCGCATTCTCCTAAAACTTTGCTTGCGAAACCCAATCCTCGATGCGTTTCGAGCGTGCCCATTCCTCTTACTTGAATGGCAGGTCTCAATTCAGGGCCAATATTAACCCCGTTGTCGTCAGAACTTGGGGTGTAATTAGTGCTTAACGGACCAAATGCTGGGCATTTGCTGTTGGCCTTTACGTCAATCACACTCCCGTCCTCGTTTGGCTCGAGTAGGTGAGCTCTACCCACAGCGGAAATTACAGAGTCAGATTCAACCCACACATTAATAGCCTCAAGATCCTTAGGTAAATGTTCGGAGCCTTTTGGCGCTCCAAGTGGCCGTCTTAAAATCTCATATCTCGTATCGTAATACGCTTCAGGAAGATGTTCTCCAGGAAATTTGGTTACCAATTTCATAGTAGATACAAATCGGCAATTACGAACAAGGCAAACAACACTGATGCCACTCCGTTTGTAGTGAAAAATGCTAAATCTATTTTGCTCAAGTCGTTAGGTTTTACCAGTGTGTGCTGGTAGAATAAAAGGCCATTGAAAATGGCAAATCCAATCCAATACAACCAATGAAAATCACCTATATGACCAGCTGAAAAAAGTAAACCTGCAGTAATGGCATGCAACACATTTGATAAGTTCAATGCTTTCGGTTTTCCTAACCAAACCGGGATAGAAAAAAGGTCGTTTTCTCGGTCAAAATCTTCGTCTTGCAAAGCATAAATAATGTCAAATCCGCCAACCCAGAAAAGCACGGCAAACGAGAATAAAAGTGGGACAATGTGAAATTCTCCTGTAACGGCTAAATATGCGCCAATAGGAGCGAGGCTTAGTCCTAATCCGAGAATGAGATGGCAAAGTGCGGTAAAGCGTTTTGTAATGCTGTAGCCAAGTACCACGGCTAATGCTACGGGAGATAATGCTAGACAAAGTGGATTAATGAAGTAAGTAGTTACTACAAATGCTATCGAATTAAGAATGACAAACCAGAGAGCTGCATTGGCTTTAATTATTCCAGCAGGAATTTCGCGGATTGCGGTTCTGGGATTTTTTTGGTCAATGTTTCTGTCAATGAATCTGTTAAAAGCCATAGCCGCATTTCTGGCGAAAACCATACATAAAACCACCTTCAGTAGAAGATGCCATTCGAAAACAGCAGATGTGAATTGTACGGCTAAGAAAAAACCGATAAGCGCAAATGGCATTGCGAAAATCGTGTGCGAAAACTTTACAAGCGACAGATAATTTTTCATCTTTCGGTGGAGGTCAAATGTACCCACAATCAATTTCTTAACAGATACCTTTGTATCATGTTCAAACGGTTATTCATTATTTCTGGAGTCATTTCGTTTATTCTTGCGGTCTCTACAATGTGGTTTTGGTACTTACCAATGAAAGAGAAGCAAAGAGTGGAATTGGAAAAAATGGATCAATCACAATTTTCAGATTCCACGGGAGTTTTTGTGCCTGATTCAGTAGTAGAATGACAAGGCTTTTTACGGCTTTCTTATTTTTAATCTTAGCGCTGAAATGTGTTGGACAAGACCGTGTAGAATACACCTCAGACTTCACTTTTAAGGATGGAGTCTATCTGTCTTTTCAAGATTTTAAGAATAACAATCCGATTCCATTAACGCATATAAATAGTGATTTCGACATTCGAAATCCCAATTATCTGACCCGTGTTTTAGAGCAGGACACCGTCTATTATTATGATAATTTATATGAAGAGCGTTCTGTTTTGGCAGATGATTTATGGGGGTTTTCCAGCCAAGGGAGAGTTCAAATCGCGCATAACTTGGTTTGGTCGAAGAAGAAAATAATCAAAGACATTGTGTTTGTGCCGTTGAACACTATTGGTAAAGTTTGCTTTTACGCTGCTGAACAATACGTGTATAGAAGTTTGCTCGATTCGCCTGAAATCGGAATGTTTTCAGATCCGTATTACACGGACGAAAGTTATACTAGAGAAAGAGTGCCAGTTTTTATGTTGGTAGAATTTGAAACAGGAGATTTGATACTGTCTTCGCAAAGCATAGTTTCTGATTTTGTGACCGAAACGGTTTATCGGCTGCTTGAATCTGATGAGTCATTGCTAAGAGAGTTTGCATCATTGCCAATGAAGCAACAGCGTAAACAAGCCATGTTTTTCCTAAAGCGCTATAATGAGCGCAACCCCATTTTCTTTCCCACTAGTAATTAGGGACTAATTTATAATTGTGAAGAATATTTTGATAACCCCTTATTGAAAAGGGGGTTTGGTCTGAAAAAACATATTTTCTTTGGCTACTGTACTGAAAAATATGCCATGGGAAAGAAAATGAGTAGAATTTACGCCAGGATTAGTCTTGTGGTACTGGTGTTAGTTGCGCTTTTCGCGGCTTTTTATCCAACTGTTCATCCTAGTGGGGGCGAATTTGATTCTGGAGATGTGGCTTGGTTAATATCGGCCGCAGGCCTGGTTCTTTTAATGACTCCTGGGTTGTCTTATTTCTACGGAGGAATGGTTTCTGCCAAGAACATCATATCTACCATGCTTCAAAGCTTTGTGGCGCTTGGTGTGATTACCGTGCTTTGGTTTGTGGTTGGTTTCAGCCTTAGTTTTGGAGACAGTATAGGTGGAATTATTGGGGACCCGAGAACCTTCTTCATGTTTGATAATGTTGGAACGGCTGCTCACCCAACTATCGCAACGGGAATCCCTTTTGTGTTGTTTGCCGCATTCCAATTAAAATTTGCCATCATCACGCCAGCTTTAATTACAGGTGCGTTTGCAGAACGTATCAAATTCTGGGGTTACATCCTTTTCATCGTGCTGTTCTGCATTTTTATTTACACCCCATTGGCGCATTGGACATGGCATCCAGAAGGATTTTTATTCAAATGGGGAGTACTTGATTTTGCTGGTGGAACGGTTGTTCATATTTCTGCTGGAATGGCTGCATTGGCAGGCGCCATGTTTTTCGGTAGACGTAAAGTGCACCGTGAAAATGGTGAGAATGCTCCTGTAAACATTCCGTATGTATTGCTTGGCACAGGTCTGCTTTGGTTTGGTTGGTTTGGTTTTAATGCTGGTTCGGCCTTGGCAGCGGATGAATTGGCAGTAACCGCTTTTGTTAATACCAATCTTGCATCGGCTTCGGCCATGTTGGCTTGGCTGGTTTATGATAGTGCTAGAGGTAGAAAACCATCTGCACTAGGAGGTTGTATAGGCGCTGTAGTTGGGCTTGTGGCCATCACTCCAGCCGCAGGATTTGTGAGTTTTGGGGCAAGTATAGCCATTGGAATTACTGCCAGCATTGTTTCCAATATTGCTGTACATCTTAAGTCAAAATCAACCCTCGATGATACCTTGGATGTATTTCCTTGTCACGGTATTGGTGGCGTTGTTGGAATGATTTTAACTGGGGTTTTTGCGTTGGAAGGCGGACTGATTACTGGGCAAACAACATTGTTTTTCAAACACTTACTAGCGCTATTAATTGTTGGTTCGTTCACGTTTTTTGGTTCCTACCTGTTGTACTATGTCACAAACGCTATTATACCATTACGAGTTAGTGAGCGGGCAGAAGAACTAGGCCTAGATATTACTCAGCATAATGAACGGTATGTACTGGCTCGAGTAGATGAATAATTATTTCAAATTGGTTGAAACAACCTTCTTAAATTCTGAAAGGACTTCCTTTCCAAACCATGGGTTTTTAGCCTGCCAAATGTTGTTTCGTGGAGATGGATGAGGAAGCACAAAGTAGGCAGGTTGGTAATTCTTGTAATTTCTTACTGTTTCAGTAAGGGTTCTTTCGGCCTTTTCTTTCAAATAATATGCCTGAGCATTTTGACCAACGAGAATGGTTAGTTGCACGTTTTTCATTTTTGATAGAACGGCTTCATGCCAAAGAGGTGCGCATTCCTTTCGTGGTGGTAGGTCGCCCGATTTTCCTTTTCCAGGATAGCAGAAACCTATAGGAATGAGTGCAATTTGCTTTGGATTGTAGAAAGTTTCTTTGTCAATTCCCATCCAGTTTCTGAGGTTGTCTCCGCTTTTGTCATCCCACGGTATTCCGGTTTTGTGAACCTTCGCTCCAGGAGCTTGGCCAATCAATACAATTTTACTTTCAGGATGAGCAGTAAGAATAGGATTCGCTCCGAACTCAAGATTTGAAGCACAAATTTGGCAACTTCGAATTTCGGATAGCAAATGTTCCATCTCCTACGGATTGACTCCGGCATATTGCATACCAGTTAGTTTGTGAATATCCCAATCGTAGGTACTTAAATCTTCAGAACTGAATTGGCCAAAATCTGAATGGCCACATGAACGAGCAATAACTTTCATCAGATCTGTTGTTGCTCCGAAGAAATTAGAAAGTTGTTTGGCGGAGCTTTGAATTATCAATCGTTGACGGAGATTTTCTTTCTGTGTGGCGATGCCTACTGGGCAATTGTTTGTGTTACATGCTCTCATTCCCAAGCATCCGATAGCTTGTAGTGCTGAGTTTGATACAGCTACTGCATCAGCGCCCATCATCATTGCTTTGGCGAAGTCTTCGGCAACACGCAATCCGCCTGTAATAACCAGCGTAACGTCTTTAGCACCAACGGCATCTAAATGCTTTCTGGCGCGGGCCAAAGCAGGAATAGTCGGAACGTTGATGTTATCTCTTAAAACTGCGGGAGCTGCGCCCGTTCCACCACCTCTTCCGTCAAGAATGATGTAATCAACTCCAACCGCTAACGCGAAGTCAATATCTGCTTCAATACGCGCGGCTGAAAGTTTGAATCCAACTGGAATTCCACCTGTTTTCTCACGAACTTCTTCAGCAACTTTCTTGAAATCTTCAACGGTTTTCAGGTCAGGAAATGCGGCTGGAGAAATAGCTGCTTCGCCTTCTTTTAAACCTCGAACCTCTGCAATTTCCTTGCTTACTTTTTCTCCCGGAAGATGTCCTCCTGTTCCAGTCTTAGCGCCTTGTCCGCCTTTGAAGTGGAATGCCTGCGCTTTCTTCACTTTATCCCAGCTAAACCCAAATTTGCCCGAGGCCAGTTCGTAGAAATACCGGCTGTTTGCTTCTTGTTCGGCCGGAAGCATACCGCCTTCGCCTGAGCAAATACCCGTTCCAGCCATTTCAGCTCCTTTACTCAACGCAATTTTTGCTTCGCGAGATAGTGCACCAAAACTCATGTCGGAAACGAACAAAGGAATGTCTAACGCCAGCGGTTTTTTGGCCTTAGGGCCAATAATAACTTTAGTAATTACATTTTCATTATCCAACAAAGGCCGCCTAGCCAATTGTGCGGGCAAAAACT
>CALCGD010000076.1 GCA_937900875.1 uncultured Flavobacteriales bacterium | reverse complement strand
ACACTTTCAACATCGGAACGATTCCGTTTGATGTTCCGTTGGTGCCTTTGATGTATGAACCTGTTGCACGAACGTTGTGCATGCTAAGTCCGATTCCTCCTGCAGATTGTGAAATTTGAGCGCATTGCTTCAATGTGTCGTAAATACCTTCGATGCTGTCCTCTTGCATTTGCAATAGGAAGCAGCTGCTCATTTGAGGTTTTGGCGTTCCAGCGTTGAAAAGTGTTGGTGTAGCATGCGTAAACCATCTTTCAGAGAGCAGGTTGTACGTCTCGATTGCCGACTTCACATCTTCTTTGTGAATACCAACAGAAACACGCATAAGCATGTGCTGTGGTCGCTCAGTAATTTGTCCGTTTGTCTTTAGAAGATAACTTCTCTCCAACGTTTTGAAACCGAAGAAGTCATAACCGAAATCTCTATCGTAAATGATAGTTGAGTCCAACAAAGCCGCATTCTCTGAGATGATTTTGTACACGTCATCAGCAATCAGCGAAGCCTTTTCCCCAGTCTTCGGATCGATGTATTCGTACAATTTTTTCATCGTTTTTGAGAACGACTTTACAGTAGACTTGTGCAGATTAGAAACCGCAATTCTGCTTGCAAGCAACGCATAATCTGGGTGTCTTACTGTGAAAGAAGCGGCAGTTTCAGCAGCTAATTCATCAAGTTGCTGAGTAGTTACGCCTTCGTAAATCCCTTCAATAACTTTCATTGCTACAGGAATAGAATCTACAATAGGATCTAGGCCGTAACAGAGTTTTTGAATTCGGGCAGTAACCTTATCAAACTTGATGGTTTCTTTGCGGCCGTCTCTTTTTACAACATACATGGGGAATAGGGTTTTGGTGGTTTATCTTGGTTGTCGGTGTTCCTCTTTTTTAAAAATCGGCATCAGTGGTAAATGAATGGTTTCCCGTTCCATCTCCCATCACGCCAGCTTTCTGATATTCTGATACTCGCTTCTCAAAAAAGTTAGTCTTTCCTTGTAGAGAAATCATTTCCATAAAGTCGAATGGATTTGTTGTGTTGTACATTTTAGGGCATCCTAATTCTAGCAAAAGACGGTCAGCTACAAATTCGATGTATTGACACATCAGCTTAGCGTTCATTCCAATGAGAGCAACCGGAATTGCATCTGTTACAAACTCTTTTTCGTATTCAACCGCTTCAGAAATGATGGCGGTTACTTCCTCTGTTGTTAATCTGTTTTGAAGCTGATTGTAAAGCAAACATGCAAAATCGCAATGCAGGCCTTCGTCTCTAGAAATGAGTTCGTTTGAGAACGCGAGTCCTGGCATTAAGCCTCGTTTCTTAAGCCAGAAAATAGAACAGAAGCTACCTGAGAAGAAAATGCCTTCTACAGCAGCAAATGCTACTAAACGCTGAGCAAAGGTTCCGTTTTCAATCCATTTCATGGCCCAATCTGCCTTCTTAGCTACACATGGTAGGTTCTCAATGGCATTGAATAAGAAATCTTTCTCCTTGTTGTCTTTGATATAAGTATCAATCAGCAATGAATAGGTCTCTGCATGAATATTCTCAATGGCAATTTGAAATCCGTAAAAGCATCTTGCCTCTGGGTACTGAACTTCGTTTAAGAAATTGATTGCCAAGTTTTCATTTACGATGCCATCGCTAGCCGCGAAGAATGCCAACACATGCTTAATGAAATGACGTTCGTCCGATGTTAACTTGTTTTCCCAATCAATCATGTCTTGCTGAAGATCAATTTCTTCGGCTGTCCAAAAACTAGCTTCAGCTTGTTTATACATGGCCCAAATCTCTTTGTGTTTGATTGGAAAAATCACAAAGCGATCGTTGGTTTCTTTAAGAATTGGCTCTACCGACAGAGATGTTTTTTCGGGTAAGATTTGATTTAGACTTTCTGCTGTTTTCGGTGTTAATTGATCCATTTCTTGTTGGCTTTAAGCGTTAATATTCCCTGTAGTCGAAGGCTTATAATTTGCGGAGGAGTTGTCTCCGTAACTAGGCCATCGACCTTACTTTTTAATTCTAATAAACTCTAATTGTTTGGTAGTGAGGGATTTGATAGAAATATTACCCTGACGACTTCCACTCCTCAAATTTTGAAAAAAAGGGTGGTGAAGACAACCATTAGTAATTAACAATCGGCCATAGTTTTTAACATCGACCTAATTGGCATTGCGTTAATAAAATATGATAACGCCTACATCCCTTGCTACCACTGATTTCTTGGCGA
>CALCGD010000075.1 GCA_937900875.1 uncultured Flavobacteriales bacterium | reverse complement strand
GCATTAAGAACGTAACAGTTGGATGTATCCACACATCCATTATCAGTTATTTCAACCGCATATGAACCATTAACCGTTGGAGAATAGGATTGGCTGGTTTCTCCTGAAAGGAACGAAAAGCTATTGTCGCAATCCAGCCATCTGTAACTGGTAGAATTACTATTGGCATTTAGACTTGTAGAAGTGGCGGTAACCGAAGTATCTACGCTATTGATGGTAAGGTCTAACGTAATAATGGAGTCGCAAGCATTTCCGCCATTTGAAAAGCTAAACACGGCAGAATTGCTGCTAGCCGTGTAGGTATTGCCATCCATCCAAGTGAATGAATTGCAAGCTGTAGCAGTTTCTGTACCCATACTTGCAGCGCAGGTAGTTCCAATAAATACATCAGAGGTAGCAATACCGAAGTATGAATTGTCCAAATCGATATTTCCCAATGTGAGAGAACCACTGTTGTAATAGCCAGCAATGACAATCTTGCCGTTATCAGATAGATTGCAATCATTGGAACCGTCATCATTGCTCTTGCCAATTTTTGTGGCCCAGAATAAGTTGCCATTTGGGTCGTATTTGGCTAGGAAAATCTCATCACCTCCATTATTGTTGAGGGAGTTGTTTCCGATAGTTAGGGAATTACCGCTGAACACACCCGTAACCACAGAATTACCATAGCTATCCGCATAGCATCCACGCGCTTCATCATTCGAATCGCTGCTAAACCCTCGTGCCCATACGGCATTAAGCGATGGGTCTAACTTTAGAAGAAAGGCCCCAGAACCACTACCTGGATTGTTCATGGTAACCCCATCAAATGTCACTGTACTACTAGAGTAATTCCCACAGAGGAAAACGTTTCCATCTCCATCTGTAGAACAGGCAAAAGCCTCTTCTCCTCCACTTGCACCGTATGTTTTAGCCCCTATGAAAGTGCCATCTGCAGCATATTTAATCACAAATGAATCCTTGCTCCCGCTATTCGGATAGGTTGTGCCTTCTATGGTTATGGATGGTGCTTTAAAATACCCTGTAACAATAACGTTCCCATCCGGGTCTACAGAACAACCTCGTCCTTTATCGTCATCAGGTCCGCCAGCACCTTTTGCCCAAAGCACATTTCCGCCAGGACCGTACTTAATCAAGAACATATCTGACGACCCTCCCGCAGGATTGGTATTGTAAATAGTAACGCTGCTTACGGCAATTGAAGGCGCTCTAAACCAGCCAGTGACATATACATTCCCCAATGAATCTGTGGCTAAACTGCTCCCACCATCATCGTCTTCCTCACCTATTGAATGGTACCATTGCGGTGTGCCGCTAGAGTTGTATTTAACTATGAAGGCATCGAAAGTGCCGCCACTATTATCAGAATTAGACACGTTATCGTTGTTGTTTCCTCCAAACTGAATAGACGGACTGTCGAAGTAGCCAGTGGTATATACATTTCCGAACCTATCAGCCGTGCACTTGGTTGCTTTGTCTTCCGCAGAACCCTTCACTTTAGATGCCCATTGCGTGGTGCCGTTGGGATTGTATTTAACCGTAAAACCATCAGAAAGTCCGTTGTTACTGAGTTGGTTTCCGTTGCCAAAGTTTATATCAGAACTGAAGTAGAAACCACTCATATACATGTTTCCAGCTTCATCGAGAAAGCAGCCATTTGCTTCGTCAGGCAAAACGCCTCCAGCAGTTTCCGCCCATGTCCAATTTTGCGCTTGGATTGGCAATACGACTCCCGCGAATAACGCTGAAATAACTAGGAAACGTGTTTTCATTAGGCGGGGTATCTGCTTATGAAATTAGGGAATAAGAAACTACAAGAATTTGGAAGCTTTTTCGCTGATTGAAACCGATGAAAAGGCTGGTTGCTACAATCAGGAAATCACAAGTAATTTAATAGTCGCAAAGCCTTCAACATTCAGGAGATACACACCAGAAGGTTGATGCTCAAAACGCTGAATGGAAGATTGGAACGAACCATTCTGAACCAATTTCCCTTCAGCTGAGATAAGTTGAAACTCTTTCCCTATCAATTTCTGATTCAGATATAACTGTTGAGTCACGATGTCATAATGTCCAATTCTTTCGAGTTCTTCAGCAACCGAGACAGCATTCGGGTCGAATTCTACTGCTCCACAATCTACTCTGCTTCCTACCTGCCTCGTGTTGCCATAGAAATCCGTTTCACCAACGGCAACAGTTATGGTTGGATTACCTGCATCGATAGCTGGAGAGCTAGGAGCTAAATGAAACTCTTCTAAGCCGCTGCCTCCTCCAGTAACAAATTGCGGATTACCAAACGTGCCATTCGCTTCATAACTGGTTCCAGTTTGGAACACTTCGTAGCCGTAATAAAACATGCCATTCCAACTTACTTCTAAGCCCAATTCTCCTGCAGGGCAGTAAATCAGATTATGATTCATAGTCAACCCCGGCTGAGAAAGTTCTGCATACGCCAGTGTATTGCGGTTGTTTATTCTAAATACGTTGGAATGAATGCTGCAATTCTCCGAATAGGAGAGATACATTTCTCCGTTGTAAGTAGATGTGAAGTCGTTTTGAAAGAAGGTGTTGTTCCGCACTTCGCAGTTGGTAACCTTGCCCGAGCCGCTCGGATAATCGTATCCACCAAAGACCAAACCAGCCACTTTGTTTACATAAATGAGGTTGTTTCTCACCACTATATTGTCCGTGGTTTTACCAACATTCTCGCAGCCAATTTCAATTCCATAGCCGTTATCATACGTATTGTTTCGTTCAATGAGTAGGTCCTTTCCGCCATCTACATAAATGCCAGCTGAAGTAGCGTATTCCGAAAAACACAGGTAAACCGTGTTGTCCTTCACTACCCCATTTCGTGCTTGGTCGGTAGCGGGGTTGGGCGAAGTTCCTTCATGTCCGATAATATCAATTCCGATGTTAGATAGATCATGTACCGAGTTTCCTACAACGGCAAAGCCATCCACATTGCCATTAATAGCTAATCCTTCGCTAAAGCCCGTATAACAGGTTCTTATTTCATTGTGTAGAATTTGAAGGTTGGTAATTGCATCACTTCCGAGCGTACCATACACGATAAGAGGTTGCGAATTATCCGTCTCAGTAACATTGGTGGTTGGGCTTGTCGAGTAATTGATATGATAGAAGGTGCAATTCTGAACAGTGATGCCATCGCTTCCTCCATCAATTAGAATACCCTGCGCATCCTGCATTTCATTATTCCGAATAGTCAACCCATCAATAGTGATGTAATTTTTAGACGTGATAGCGAGCATGGGCACCGCATTACCAGCACCAACACCGTCTAAAATAGCCTCATCATTTGCATAATTTCTGATGGTAATTCGATTAGAGACTGTACCCGAAACTGACACAACTACCTTTTCGTGATACTCTCCTTCTAAGATGTTCAGTGTGTCGCCTGGCGAGAGTTGATCTATCCCAAATTGCACTTCTTCAAAAGGTGCTAGGAAGGACCCATCATTGAAATTACTGCCTGACGTGGAAACGTAATAATTGCTTTGCCCGAATGTATTATGCGAGACTCCGCAAAGAGACACAAGCACTAAAAAGAATGTTTTTTTCATTGGCACAGCTACGTTTTATTACCATGAAAAATAGGAATTAAGAAAGCTATTTCCTTACGAAGGAAACATTCTTTTCCTGCGTCTTTTCATGCTTGCCGAGTTGTTTTTAAGAGTTTGGTACGGTAATAGCAATTTGAGCAGTACAATAGGGTACTTTAGTAAATACCAATCCAAAGCCATGTCTGACACAAATACAGGGAGAAGAAAGTTTCTTAAGAATAGTTCGATAGCCGCGCTTGCAACTGGTATTATACCAGCTTTTGCAGTTGCCACAAAAGCAGCACAACCTGCCATTGGTGGCTGTAATCCTACTACCTTGGATTATTATGGCGAAGGGCCTTTTTACACGCAAAACCCACCTGATATTGTAAACAATCAGCTGGCTGGCGCCACAGAAGCAGGTACTAGAATTAGTATTAGTGGAGTTGTTAGAACCTTAGACTGTACTGAAGTTATTCCTAACACAATTGTTGATGTTTGGCACGCCAACGACCCAGGGCAATACGATAACTCGGGGTTTAATCTTAGAGGAAAAATGACCTCAAACGAACAGGGCTTTTACTTGTTTGAAACAATCTATCCAGGTAAATATTTGAATGGCTCGGTCTATCGTCCTGCACATATTCACTTTAAAATTACCCCTCCAGGGTTTCCAACTATTACCACTCAACTTTACTTTGAAGGAGACCAAGATTTAGCTTCAGACCCTGCATCTTCTATCACGTCTGGAAACTTTAATGCTTCGGATAGAATTATCAGCCTAACAGACAATGGACTAGGCACGCTTGAAGGTACTTGGGACATTATAGTTGATGGAGACGGTGTGTCTACTGGAATGGATGACATCCACCTTAACAATGGGATGATTTATGAAGTAGCACCGAACCCTTATTCAGAGGAAGTAAACATTCGTTACGGTGTTTTCAAAAAATCGAAAGCTACCCTATCTGTTTTCGACCTAAATGGAAAGTTAGTTGCCGAGTTATCTGAAGAACAGTTGAACCCTGATAAATACACGGCTACCTGGCAACCTGATGCTTCCATTCCGAGTGGACATTACTTCGTGTCGCTTAAGATTAACGACATGCAAGTGCATTACCAGAAAACGTTGCTAGTGCGATAGTATTCAGTTTAAATCGAGGGGTACGCTATTTCTTCGGAAATTCCCATATTCTTAGGTTTCTGTACTCAAACCGAGTCCACTTCATTTGCCGGAAACCAATTTTTCCAGCACCCAAAATGGGTCCGTGTTGTTTTCCGTCATCCAACCAGTCTATTATCAAAGCACCGTCTATATACATTTGTATACGCCCGATGTTCTTGACCAATCTGACTCTGTGAGTTTTCTCTGAATAGTGAAGAATGCCAGCCTTACCAACTTGTACTTTATGGAAACCGCTGTTCTTTCTTAAATGCGTGTACGGGCGGTGTTTTTGTGAAGGGGTATTGGCGTAATAAGAGATGTGGTAATTATTGACATCTCCTTTGGTGTATTGCTTAAAAATTCCATTTCTGGGCTTTAACTCGCTGCTAAAAACGTCTTGGCCATTCTTGCCTGTAGCTGCAAAGAAAACGATACATAGCCCAGCTTCGGGATGCTTGTTCCTTACCTCCCACTCGGCTACAAACGAAGCAGGTAGTTCCACTGGGCACCAATACACATGATGAGCAGCTTCATCTGGCGAAAACATTTGCATCCAACCGTTAGAAAACTTGGTTTCCCCAACACCTTCCATTACCCAACTATCTAGGTCAGATTCGGACGAAAGAGGATTAGTATAAATGAGATTTCCTGTTTCCTGCGCGTTAATGAGATTAATACTAACGGTAAACAGAAACGTAAAAAAAATCTTCATATGAATTGAATAAAACAACTATGAAAAACAGAGCTTTAATGAGACAGTAGCCATATTATTCTATCATAAGACACTGCGTAATGAAACACTACTATAACGCTGTATGTCTTCAAACCAAAGTGGACTGGGGACAGTCAAAGTTAAGTCATAGTT
>CALCGD010000074.1 GCA_937900875.1 uncultured Flavobacteriales bacterium | reverse complement strand
TCAGCAGCTGGAATTTTCTTCACCGGAATCATTGGGTTTTTGATGGGTTGGGGTGTTGCCATAGTTTACAATAAACTGAACGGATAAATGGATAGTATAACACAAGCAGCATCTAAGGCTCCATTTTGGGAAACTCTTACGGAGTCTCAAAAGCGGCAATTTGCTGAAAGCGCTCGACTTAAAACGGTCGATGAAAGAGGCTCAATTTATGCGCCATCTAAGGGTATAGACGTTATGCATTATGTTGTTTCTGGAAGGGTTAAAGTGTGCAGGTATTTTGGCGATTTAAGGGAAATAATAATTGACCTTGTTCCAGAAGATAAGTTCATTTCATTCCAACCAATTTTGGATGTTCCAGATCAAATTGAATATGCAGATTCCGTTTTTCCAAGCACGGTAATTCAAGTGAGCGCATCGTTGATTAAGGGTTTTATGAATGAAAATGCTGCATTTTCAGCTATCATGTTTCAACAACTGGCTCATCGGCATAATAAGGTTAATCGCAAATTGTCCCTCGTTCATCCAACAGTGCTTATTCGACAGCAAATTGTGTTGCTCTTATTGGAATTTGCTGAGAGTTTTGGAAGGAAAGTAGGGTACGAAATTGAGATTGAGCACGGGCTGTCTCAACACGAAATAGCCTGTATGATACATCGTACGCGACAATCGGTTACAGGTACGTTAAGGAAGCTGAAGCAAGCCAATATCATTAACTACACCAGAAGGTCAATATTAATTAGAGATCTAAGTCAGTTAAAACAATGGGGAAAAGGAGAAAGAATTAATGGAGTCTAGGCACTATCTTTAAAAAGCGAATGAAAATAAAACTTACGATATTCTTGTGTTTGGCTGTGGCAATTAAAGCCAGCTCGCAAACGGCTCCCAATTTTTCGGTAACCGATACTGACGGGGTTACTTGGAATCTGCATGACCAACTTGCCTCAGGCAAAACCGTTGTGCTCGATTTCTTTTATGTGGATTGCGTGCCATGTCAAGGTCAATCGCCAGAAGTGGCCATTATGTACAATGAGTATCTAGCAGCTGGCGCAGATATATTGGTTCTCGGAATTAGTAATCGGGACGATGATGCTGCAATTGAACAATTCGACCTCACTTACAATATTTCTTACCCAACTGCCGGTGCTGAAGGAGGTGGAGACACAATTACAGAGCTCTATCAAGCGTGGTTTCAGTTTTTTGGCTGGCCGTCTTATGGTGTGGTCTGTCCAGATACAACCATCAATTGGGGCATTTTCCCATCTGTTCCAGGAGTTCCGGAAATTAGAAGTGCCGTAGATGTTTGTTTAGGAACGTCCTCTCTGAACGACAGGGTTTCGATTGATCAATTTGTACGATTTAGGGAAGAGTCAGTAGAAATCATCTCTGATCAGGTGGCTTACATCCATTTTACAGATCTTTTAGGAAGACGATTGACCACACAATTCAAGTCAAACACAGGAAAGTCTGTTGAGATACCATCTTCAGGAATTTCCATCATTACTATTGAACTCACAAACCGTCAAACCATTCACCAAAAAATTTACAGATGAAATCATTCTACGTGTTTATAGCCGTATTGGCAGGACCATTGTTCGCCTTGGCTCAAACCATGGGGCCAGAAATTACAGTAGCAGATAATGCCGATTTTGGGAGAACCCGAGCCAGAATTGTGCTTTCCAACAACAACATTCCTGTTGTAATGTGGAGCCGAAAGTCAAATGATAAAGTATTCGTTTCTCGGTTTGAAGCGAATGCATTTACAACTCCAGTAAATGTGGTGCCTGGCGATGAAGAAGCGTTTGTTTCTGATTGGGCTGGTCCTGACATTGCATCGAATGGAAATGATGTATTCGTAACGTATCACAGTCAACCAGAGGCTGAAGGTTTTGTATATGTAGTTAAAAGTTCGGATGGCGGAGTCTCCTTTGGCGATACTGTTAAGGCCGAGAGCATTGGCGCAGATCAGAGTCGGTTTCCAGTTATAGCTGTTGACCCGAACGGAAACCCAGCGGTTATGTTTATGCGCTTTTCTGGCAATTGGATTGAGCCAGAATATGTTGTGGCCAATTCAACAGACGGAGGAGCGACTTACAACGCTGATGTGAATGCTGCCGAATTAGCGCCTGGAGAGGTGTGCGATTGTTGCCCAGCTGCGCTACTAAGCGAAGGGCAAAGGCAAGTGGCCATGTTTAGGAATAACGACAATAATCTGCGTGATCTTTGGGTAACCATTTCGGGTGATAACGGAGCTGATTTCGATGCCGGAGGAGATATGGACCCCAATAATTGGATCATTAATTCTTGTCCATCCACCGGCCCAGATGGCTACATCAATGCAGACTCTCTTTACACCGTTTGGATGAGTGCAGGACAAGGAGCGTCTCGAGTTTACATGTCATCGGTTCACCTTCCTTCAGCAACCAAAGGAACAACATGGGAGGTTGCTCCAAATCAGAATTCAACCGCCAATCAGAACTATCCTAGGATTGCTGGTGAGGGCGAGGTAATGGGAATTGTTTATCAGGAAGCTGCAAGTGGAAACATAGATTGCTACATAACCATTTCAATTGATGGTGGCAATACATTTTCTACTCCAGCACTTTTACACAGCGAGACTACCGGAACACAAAGAAACCCGGATGTGACGTACGAAAACGGAGTCTTTCATGTAGTTTTTGAAGATTTAGGAGCTGGAGATTTAATCTACCGAACCGCCTCGCTACCAAGCTTGGGAGTAGCTGATTTGTTTGAGGATCATGAGGTTAACTTCCAACAAATAGACAACACCGTTTCCATCGTTTTAACTAACTCAGGTACATACCAAATAGAGGTAATTA
>CALCGD010000073.1 GCA_937900875.1 uncultured Flavobacteriales bacterium | reverse complement strand
GATGTAGGCCAGGCGTTCCGTGTGTTGTTTCTTTCGGAAGTGTTCATGCAAATGGCGCAACAAACGTAATTCCAGATAAAGTACAGGTTCAAGGGACCTTTAGAACAATGGATGAAGAATGGCGAATTGAAGCACATTCCATTATGAAAAAAATGGCAGAAGAAATGGCAGCCTCCATGGGTGGTTCTTGCGATTTTAGAGTTGATGTTGGCTATCCGTTTGTATACAACGATGAGGATTTGACTGGCTTTGCTCAAGCTACAGCAATCGACTTTTTGGGTGCCGAAAACGTGGTTGATTTGGATATGCGTATGACTGGAGAAGACTTTAGTTTTTATACACACCATATGCCTGGCTGTTTCTACAGGCTTGGGGTTGGAAACAAATCAGCTGGTATAAACTCGGGTTTGCATACGTCAACCTTTAACGTTGATGAATCTTGCCTTGAAGTGGGCACAGGACTAATGACCTATTTGGCCTACAAGCAACTTTCCTAATAGAAAAGCAAATAGTGCTTTTTTAAAGATTCTGATCTCGTTTTTGGGTTCAGGAATGAAATTTTCAAGTTCTGTACCTCAAAGTTTTTAAACTCAATTTCCCTTTTCGGGATTGCCCCATAAGATAACAAGTCGTTATACCGATTACGGTTTGCGTAAACCACAGTTCCAGGCTCAATGGCCTCAATAGTTTCTTCGGCAGTTTGCATCCAAGGAATGTACCCACCAGCATAAAAGTCCAATGCTCTTCCTCCAGTAGAAAAGTCGATGAATTTCCCTTCGGGGATGTCGTTTTCTTCAACCCATCTACCTACCTGAGCGTTGGCTTGAAACGGCAATAACTGAGGGTAAAAATGAAGGTTCATTCCTATGCCAATGGCAATGCTCATAATAAATGTTGGGTAAATCACTTGGGTGGAACGATAGAACATAAAGAAGACAATCGTTGCGCCAACGGCAGCTAAAAAAATGATTATCGGAACAAGCACACCGCCATCTGCGAAACAATAAATCAGCGCAAAAATCAGGAAGAAACCTGCCATTAGTGCAATTGTCAGTTGGGTCCAAGCCCATTTACTAAAGCTGATTAGGTTGTTTATGTACTTAGCCGACAGAATGGCTATGAGTGGGTAAACAACAAAAATGTAGTGTGGCAATTTGAATTTGGAAAAAGACAAAGCGAGCCAAACCAGCGATATCCCGCTAATCAAGTAAAATTCAGAATTACTCTTTGCAAGGTTTTTTCGAACGCTCTTGAATTCATTGAATAAGGCTCCGATTGCAATAAGTGTCCAAGGAAGGAAGGACCACAAAAAGACGTGAAAGAAATAGAGTGGTGTGGTGTTGTTTTGCCAGCTGCTTTCTCCGGTAATTCTTCCAAAACTTTGTGTCCAGAAAAAGAATTTCAAACCTTCTGCGCCATACTGTTGGTAGAGCCCTAAACACATTGGTAAAAGAAGCGCCCCTACACCAATAATCAATAGTAACCATCGCCAGTCTAACAACGGTTTCCATTGCTTTTTGAGTACAAGATGACCGCCAATTGCCAACGCAGGCATCATTAATCCTATTGGACCCTTGGTAAGTATAGCAATGGAAATACCTATGGCAGCACCAAGAATATACTTGAGGTGATGGGATTCTAAGTAGCTGACAAGCATCCAAATTGAAAAGACGATAGAAGACACAAGAATGGTGTCTGTCTTTATATCGTTTGAAATCATAATCATCGCTAAAGACCCTCCAAGAATCATAGCAGCATGATGCCCGATTTTGGCGTTATACAGACGTTTACCAAGTTTGAAGGTGCTGAAGATAGCTAGGAGGCTAAATAGAATTGACGGCAGTTTGTACTGCCAGCTGCCAACTCCAAAAAACTTAAAACTTACTGCTGATAACCAAAAGAGAAGTGGGGGTTTGTCAAGATAATCTTGTCCTCTATCAAGTACCTGTAGGAATTCTCCAGACTTCAACATTTCTAAAGAAATGCTTGCGTATTGGGCGGCATCTACCTCCATTACATCTAAGTTGGCACCCATAACGTACACCATTAGAATAGATGAGTAGGTAAGCCAATTAAAGAATTTCACCATCAATTTTGATTGAGCTAAGCGTAAAAAAAAGCCCCACACAAAAGTGCGGGGCTTTAAGCAATTATCTATTTCTAGAATTAGTCAACAAGTACCTTGCGTGTAATCACACCGTGGTCTGTGGTTGTTTTAACCAAATAAAGACCAGGGATAAATTGATCAATTCCATTAATCTGATGACTGAATTTGTTAAGACCGTTCTCAGCTCTCACCAATTTACCAGTGATGTCATAAATCTCAACATCTGTAATTCGAATTCCCTCACGCATTTTAACAACCAAATAGTCGCTAGCTGGGTTTGGGTAAACGAATGTGTTGCTGTTAAGGAAATCACCTTCTTCAACGCTTACATCTTGCATCAAAAGCTCACGAAGTCTTGGAGCGAGGTACCCTTGAACTGAATCCAAATAAGCTTTTCCTTGCAAAGAAGACATAGTTGGGCTTCCGCTAACTCCATTATCATGGATTGCTTGTGCAGCAGTAGCTCCTACATACGGAGCAGCAGCAGCAACAAGAGTTGCTTCATCCCACCAATCCCATGGAGAAGATTCTTGGAATGGCCACGCAATTGTTGGTCGGTTGAATGGGAACAGACCTTTGTAATCTGCAGGATTCAAACCTAAATCTGGGTGATTTGAAGCTAGAGCAGTCTCGGCAGCAATCGTATATGGATCATTGAACACTTTTCCATTGTACAAAGGATCGTTATTTGTTAGCTCGTTTGCACGGCCGATGGCCCAACGGCTACCTACAACATCAACCACAGCTTCTTGCGTAGTTGGTACAATTACGATTCCTTGCGTAAACGGTGCGAAACCATCATTTGGACAATGGAAAGAAATAACTGGTGGCTCACCAGCTTCCATCCATGCAGAATCTCCTAAAGCACCACCAACGTTAACTGTGGCTAAAACATCGTTGGTGTATCCGTAATGGTTTGTGTCGTTATAAACTCCACCAAAACCATCAATTCCACCAACTACGGCTGGACTTATGTAGAGTTGACCAGCAACATATCCGTATTGAGCAACATCAACGGTACTTAACCATTTACCTGTAGCTTCATTTTGTAATTCTTCAATTCTGTCTAAAGAACCATAGGCAAGCGAGATGTAACCTCCAGAACCATGACCATAGATAATGATTTTGTCTGGGTCTACTCCGTAAGGATTGCCATTATCAACACTCTTTTTAATGTAACGCACAAGAGCCTTAACGTCATTTAGAGCGCGATAAACTGCTGTAATCAACGTTCCTCTTCTTACGTCAGCACCAGTAACAGGGTCTGTAGTAGTAGCATTCCAACCTAAACGGTAAGCAGGAGCAAAAGAAACATAACCTCTCTTTGCAAAAAGCTCGGCAGATACAACAACTGAACTGTCTCTGTTATTTCCAGTAGGGCTTTGATTCAAATACTTAGGAAGGAAGTTTCCCGTGTGAAGAACGATAACAGCTGCACGTCCAGTTTCATTATCTCCTGTCGGTTGATAAATATCTGTTCTCAGATCCCAGCCAGCTACTGGACTTCCAGTCAAGAAACCGTAGTTGTCACCGAAGCTCACATCTGCAGAGACATCTACTCCTGTGAAAATCTCATCCAAATAACGGCTCTGTGCCGTAGCCAGACCAACCATAAGGGTGAGACTTAAGAATGATAGTATTAGTTTTTTCATAGTTTTTAGTATTAACAAGGTTTAGGGTTTAAAGTTAGCAAAAGATCAGTTCCATTCGAACAACACAGATAAGTATGCCATACGTCCAACCCTTGGCCCGCCATACACCTGAGAATTGAGGTTATTGAAGGCATTTCCGAAGCGTTCTCCAGCGGTTCCATCCTGAAATAAAGGCTGTAAACCAAATAGGTTTGAGGCCCCGAGTTTAAATGTGATAAGCTTACTTGGAATCTTATAATTGACTTGTGCATCAAACATATCGTATGTAGGAACAAGACCAGTAAATTGGGGAGAGCCTTCGTAAATGAACCCTTGAATCCATTTATAATTAACACTAAACCCAAAATATCCGAGCCTATCCTTACCTAATTCTCGTCCCGAAAAGCCAAGATTGAACTTATGCTCTGGCGTGTTAAAGGCTGGAATAATTGGATCGTCTGCATTGGTTTTCTGAAGCTTGTTCCAAGAGTAATTACCGGTTACTGTGTATTTGTTTTTAAAATAATAGCTCAAACCGATAGAAGCACCTTGCGTTATTACTTGGTTGGTACTATTGGCCGCAACGCGATAAGCCTGGATGTTGCTTGGAAGCGGCTGTACTGTGGTGTCGGAAGGGAAATCGGCATCCACACCCAGTTGGTAACCTATGAAATCATCATAGAAGCTGAGATAGTATGACGCGTCAATATACATGTGGCCGAAGAAGAAACCACGGTAGCCAATTTCTGCGGTTTTTACCTTTTCTGGCACTATGGGATTAACATCGAAGAAAACAAGTTCGTCCTTGTCAACAGCTCCGTTGTTCAAGAAATCAACAAACGAATCGACATCAATCAGGTCTTCGAAACCGTTGATGTTTCCAATAAGCACGGCCCTACCAACATCATAGTACAAGTATTGATCTGCCAATGTTGGATTTCTAATGGCAGCGGAAAACCCACCTCGGATAGTGTGGTTCTTGCTTGGCATATAAACCAGTGATGCGGCTGGAGATGCAACTACTGGGAAGTTTTGATTTTTATCGATTCGTGCAGCAAAACTGATTTTCAACTTCTCGTTGAAGAACTTACGTTCCCAACCTACGTAAAGTCCCATTTCCCAATTGAAAATCTTTTTGAAGGTGGTGTCGTATCTGCTGGTCTCAATTCCAGTGACGCTATCGGTCACACGGACGCGATTGATTTCCATTTCATCAAAGATGGTTCCTCTAGAGTTTGGCGCGTATAATCTTCCGTTCGCA
>CALCGD010000072.1 GCA_937900875.1 uncultured Flavobacteriales bacterium | reverse complement strand
TCATAGATATATTCTGGATAAGAATAAATGGGTAATCCGAGCTCCTGCGCTTTAATCAGTTCAGGATTATCTGCCCTTGCGTGCATTCCAAGTATTACGGCATCAAGGTGCTTACTGATGTTTTTCTCATCCCATCCCATCTTATTAGGCAGCAACCCAAACTTTGCCAACCTGCTTTTGGATGGTTCAAACACCTCATCATCCGAACCTGAAACAGCATAGCCTTTATGATGCAGCGATAATGCTAAGTTGTGCATGGCACTTCCGCCAATTGCAATAAAATGAACTTTCATATTGTCATATTCAGCCTTAAACATGGGACTAATTACCAGCGTTTATCACCTATAGCTAAGCAAGTTTTGAACTAACGAATGTTGGATTCGACACTCTCCTCTCCAATCGCTTTTACCTTTGGTTATATTCGTCAAAAAACAAGACCAATGCAGTTATACAGTATAGAAACAGGATATTTTAAGTTGGATGGTGGAGCCATGTTTGGGGTTGTTCCCAAGTCGCTTTGGCAACGCACCAACCCTGCTGACGCCAATAATTTGTGTACTTGGGCCATGCGCTGCCTGCTTATCCAAACTGAAGACCGCTTGATTTTGGTTGATAATGGTATTGGTGATAAGCAAGACGATAAATTTCTTCGGCATTATTACTTACATGGCGAGGCTACTTTGGAGAAGAGTTTGGCCGCCCATGGTTTTGGGAAAGATGATATTACCGATGTGTTTCTCACCCACTTACATTTTGACCATTGTGGAGGAAGCGTGGCATGGAATAGAGACCGAACAGGTTATGAAATGAACTTTAAGAACGCCACCTATTGGAGCAACCAGCGGCATTGGCAATGGGCAACCGAACCAAATCGGAGAGAACAAGCAAGCTTTTTAAAGGAGAACATCCTACCTATTCAAGAAAGTGGACAGTTGAAATTCATTGCTGATGAAGGAAATTGGATTCCAGGAATTGATGTGCTTTTTGCCAATGGGCACACCGATGCACAGATGATTCCGAAGATTAAATACAAAGACAGAACCTTGGTTTTTATGGCCGATTTGCTGCCATCGGTAGGCCACTTCCCTCTTCCTTTTGTTATGGGCTACGATACACGTCCACTTTTAAGCCTTGATGAAAAAGGGAGATTTTTGGACGAAGCTTCGGCTAAAGATTACATCCTTATGTTCCAGCATGATTCAGTGAATGAGTGTTGCTCAGTTCAAAAGACGGACAAAGGTGTACGTTCTGATCAGTTGTTTAAGCTTTCTGATTTATAAATCTGAAACAACCCCGCTTTCATTGCTTCGTTAGTAAGTTGTCACAAGCAAACCGACAACATATGATTCGAGAGCTAGATTCTTTAATTTCGAGTTGCTCCGAAAGGAATTAGATTCAATTATGTACCGCGCAATTCAACCCCTCATATTAGCGCTTGTGGCACTTTCGTGTTATACACAGGTGAGTGCGCAATGCAATCAACTTTTACCGTTAGAGGTAATTAATCCAAGTTTTGAAGGGCCAACTGGGGCGCACATTACACCAAACCCTTGGAGTACGTGTGGTATTACACCAGATACTCAGCCTGGAATTTGGGGTGTAAATCAAGCGCCATCTAACGGCAATACGTATGTTGGTTTTGTTTACGGCAGCGCCACATGGCAAGAAGGTGCGTCTCAGGCTTTAAGTGGTAGCATGCAAGCAGGAGTTACCTATGATTTTACGATCGATTTATCTGCAACACCCGCGTCAGGTGGAGGAATTAATCCCAATTCATTTTGCTCTATGGAAGTTTGGGGAGCCAATGCCATTTGTGTGAAAACAGAACTTATGTGGAGTTCGCCAGTAATCACTCATTATGGATGGCAAACCTATAATGTCAGCATTACGCCAACCCAGAATTGGACACACATCTATTT
>CALCGD010000071.1 GCA_937900875.1 uncultured Flavobacteriales bacterium | reverse complement strand
CAGATTCGGAAAATGATTTCTTCTTACGTAGGTGAGAACGACTTATTTGAAAGACTAATGCTCAGCGGAGAGTTAGAAGTTGATTTAATTCCGCAAGGTTCATTGGCAGAAAGATGCAGAGCAGGAGGGGCAGGAATACCTGCATTTTTTACTCCCGCTGGTTACGGTACAGAAGTGGCCGAAGGCAAAGAAGTGAGAGAGTTCAATGGCAAGCCGCACATTCTAGAACATGCACTTACAGCAGATTTTGCCATTGTAAAAGCATGGAAAGGGGACCACAACGGAAACCTAGTTTTTAAAGGCACCGCCCGCAACTTTAACCCAATGATGGCTATGGCAGGTAAGATTACAGTAGCTGAAGTAGAAGAGTTGGTTGAGCCTGGAGAACTAGACCCTAATTACATTCACACACCAGGAATTTTCGTGAACCGAATTTTCCAAGGAGCGAAATTTGAGAAGCGAATAGAACAACGAACGGTTTCACCAAGACCATAACCTTTGCTCGGAAAGAAAAACCTAGAAACAGCTCTTGCGCTAGGTCTAATCCTAGCCCTAATTGTTTACATCGTTGTTCGAGCCATCGTTATTCCCATTACGTACGATGAGGCAGCAACATTCTTTCATTACATCCACCTAGGTAAGTTTTGGCCTGGTGAAGCGCATTGGGATGCCAACAACCACATTCTGAATTCAATGCTTTCTTGGTTTTGCTACAAAGCCTTTGGCAACACCGAATTTGTGCTCAGACTACCAAACGTTGTCTTTGGCCCGCTCTATTTGTTTATTGCCTACAAATTCAGCCTTCTTGTTTTCGATAAAAAGCTTCGGTGGGCGCTCTTTTTAGCCTTAGCTGGATGTCATTTTGTGATAGAGTTCTTCTCCGTTTCACGAGGGTATGGCATGTCAATAGCCCTACTTATCACCTCTTTATATTTTGGTTATCGTTGGATGAAGTCTAGCGCTGCATGGCATATTATTCTTTGCATTTTGTTCTTGCAATTAGCCACGCTAGCCAATTTATCTTTGCTTCTTACCAACCTGCTTATGCTAGCCGGGTTAGCTCTTTGGCAGATTTCTTTTCAGAGAAAAAAGTGGGTATCAACACTTGGCGCCATTGCCGTTGGTGTATTCTGCGTACGATGGTTTGCAGTGCTTTCGTTTGAATATAAATCTCGCGGATTGCTGTACTACGGACCAGGCGACAGTTTTTGGGACGTAACCGTTCTTTCACTAGCCGAGTTTGCGTTTCCATCAGTACAAACCTTGTTTGTGGTTGCTGTTCCCATTATTGTGTTCGTTATTCTTGGCACAAGTATTTTTCTCCTGACGAAATCCTTTAAGTCACCAAAAGAGAACTTGCCAAGCCTGCTCTTTTCCCATTTGTTTTTTGGCAATTTGACCGCCAATTTTCTTCTTCACCTGCTGTTTGATGTAAACTACCCAGCCGACCGTGTAGCAATTCAATACCTCCTCTTTGCTCCCTTGGCTATTGTCTTCTGTTTAGAGAGAATCCAATCAGTTACCGACTCTAATGCTGTAAAAAAATGGAGTGTCGTTCTAGCAATTCCTCTTTTAATTTTCCCTTTGGAAAGTGTGTTATCGGCCAATCTTAGTCACATTACTCTTTGGCAGGTGGATGCTAGCGCACGAGAATTCTACAATACAATTGCGGCAGATTTCCACCAAACGAAACAGCAACCAACCTCTGCAGGTTATAGGTTACGAGCTCTTCCTTTCAACTATTACAATCTGCGTAATGGTGGATTGATTAGTCCCATTCAATGGGCTGCGTATCATGGAGAGGAGGCTGATTTTCAAATGTGTGTGCTTGAAGAAGAGGGTAAATGGGAGAATTACGCTACCATTTCTTATCACTCAGTTTCTGGGCTGCATTTACTCCAACGAAACCCAATACGAGAACGAAAAGTGTTGTTTTCGAAACACACGGAACCTATTGAAACTTCAACAGAACCCTATTTTGTTTGGTATGAAGCCGACAACGATACGCTTGGCGGCAAGGATTTAATTTGGGATGTAAAAGTGGTAATGCCGGCACTTTCTCAGCCTTTTGAAGCATGGGTAACCGTAGATTTTGGAGACCCACACGGCAATTCGTTGGCGCAGGAAACCATTGTGGTAGACTGGCTGAAGACAAATTGGGAGGCGGGCGAAATTTTCCATCATCAACTTCTAGTACCTAACATCTCTCCTGAGGCCACGCATGTAAAACTGTACTTCTGGAATATTAAGCAAAAACCCATAAGCTTTGGTAACGTGGAGGTTACAGTTTATGAATTGATGGAGGAAACCAAGAATTCCTCAACTTTACCTTAATATCGCACTATGGCAATAGATAAGAACGGAATTGCGAAAAGAATCGCACAAGAGCTGAAAGATGGTTACTACGTTAACCTCGGAATAGGCATTCCAACATTGGTAGCTAACTACATTCCAGAAGGAATTGAAGTGGAGTTTCAGTCAGAAAACGGCATTCTAGGAATGGGTCCTTTTCCGATTGATGGAGAAGAAGATGCCGATTTAATTAATGCTGGAAAGCAAACTATTACTGCCAGAAAAGGTGCTGTTTATTTCGATTCTGCCACAAGTTTTGCCATGATTAGAGGCCAGCATGTGCAGTTAACCGTTTTAGGCGCTATGGAGGTTTCCGATAATGGAGACATAGCCAACTGGAAAATACCTGGCCGGATGGTGAAAGGGATGGGAGGCGCTATGGACCTAGTGGCATCTGCTGACAACATTATTGTTGCCATGATGCATACCAACAAGGCAGGAGAATCAAAGCTGCTAAAGCAGTGCTCGCTTCCGATTACGGGTGTAGCTTGCGTTAAGCGCATCGTTACCAATATGGCGGTTTTAGACGTCACACCAGATGGTTTTAAACTGATTGAAACCGCACCAGGAGTTACGGTTGATGAAGTAATTGCTGCAACAGAAGGTCGCCTAATTGTTGACGGGAATATTCCAGAAATGAACATTTGACATGACACTTTCCGTTGTCATACCAGTTTATAATGAGGAGGGGAATATCATTCCTCTTTTTGAACGACTTTCTGCCGTAGTATCTACGCTCGAATTCGATTCCGTGGAGTTCATTTTTGTAAATGACGGAAGTGTTGACAGTACGCTGGACACAATCAAGAAATTACATTCAAGCAAAGTGAGTGTTGCTTATATTGATTTAAGCAGAAATTTTGGCCATCAAATAGCGGTAACAGCTGGGCTAGACCGAAGCGTTGGTGAGCTGATAGTAATTATTGATGCAGACCTGCAAGATCCTCCAGAACTCATTGCTGAAATGGTTGCCAAAGCCCAGACTGGGTTTGATGTGGTTTATGCCAGAAGGCGAAAACGAAAAGGCGAATCGTTCCTGAAAAAGGCTACAGCAAAATATTTTTACCGCCTGCTGGCCAGCATTACAAGTGTTGATATTCCTATTGACACGGGAGATTTTAGGATAGTATCTAGAAGAGTAGTGGAGGCGTTGAAACAAATGCCAGAGCGCGAAAAATTCTTGCGCGGTCAAATAGCTTGGATTGGTTTTAATCAAACCTATGTGGAGTACGATAGAGATGAAAGAGTGGCAGGAGATACTGGCTACACTTGGCGCAAAATGATACGTTTTGCACTTGATGGAATTACATCGTTCTCCAATTTCCCTTTAAAAATGGCCACTATTTCTGGCTTTGTGATGTCTTTTGTCTCCTTCTTACTCATGCTATATGCGTTATATTCGCGCTTCATTTTAAAGGTGTACGAACCCGGTTGGACCTCTTTGATGTTAAGCGTTCTCTTTATTGGAGGAATACAGCTTTTATCAATCGGAATTATTGGCGAGTACGTTGGTAGAATAAGCAATAACGTTAAACAGCGGCCCCTTTATTTGGTAAAAGAGAGCAGCACCAAAGAATTAGAAGCGTGAGTTTTCAAAAGCTTTCCCTAGTCATTCCGGCCTACAATGAGGCTAAAACCATCCACCTAATTCTTAACCGAATTAAGGCAGTCGAATTGGTAAACGGAATTAAGAAAGAGTTAATCATTGTAAATGATTGTTCTTCGGATAACTCCGTGGAGGTTATTGAGAAGTACATAGCAGAGAATCCAGACATGGATATTCAGCTTTTTTCTCAGCCTGTAAACATGGGAAAAGGAGCAGCGCTACACAAAGGAATTGAGTTGGCTACTGGAGAGTATTTGCTAATCCAAGATGCCGACCTTGAGTATGACCCGCGCGAATACAACGACCTGTTGAAGCCTGTGGTTGAAGGAAACGCAGATGTGGTTTACGGTTCGCGTTTTTTAGGTGGAAACCCTCACCGTATTCTGTTCTTCTGGCATACTATCGGAAATCAATTCCTCACTTTCCTGTCTAACATGTTCACCAACTTGAACCTGTCTGATATGGAAACGTGTTACAAATTGTTTAACACCAAAATGGTGCAAAGCCTAAATCTGAAGGAAAATAGGTTTGGCTTTGAACCAGAAGTAACGGCTAAGATTAGCCGACTTCCAAACATCAGAATCTACGAAGTAGGCATCTCTTACTACGGACGTACCTACGAAGACGGAAAGAAAATTGGTGCTAAAGATGGTTTCCGAGCTATCTATTGTATACTGAAGTATAATATCTTCAGTAAGTAGCCTTCGCACGGTAAGGAAAGCACAGGCCGCTTTTGGCATGTCGCTAATCACTATTCCCTAATTTGGCCGCCAGTTGAAAAAACGAGTTGTCATACTTTTTCTAGGCCTGCTGGCCATTGCTGGCTTTACCCGTTGGCAAAACCTATCGGAAGAGCCGCTTATTATGACTGACGGCCAAGGTTATTACGCCTATTTGCCAGCGGTTTTCATTTATCAAGACCTTCAGTTTTCGTTTGTCGATAGCCTTAATCAGAGCTACTATCCCGAAGATAAAAGGGCCAAGTTCATTAATGAAACTCCCCAAGGAAACGTAAATAAATACTTTGCAGGCACTGCTGTATTAGAAGCCCCATTCTTTCTGGCAGGTTGCTTAGTTGCTGCCGCGGTTGGCATGCCTGTAGATGGTTATGCTTGGCCCTTCCAACTCATGATAGGACTGGCAGCATTAGTATATTCTGTGCTGGGGTTATACCTACTGAGTCTGTTTCTCATTGCCATTGGAATGAAAGAAAAAGCAGTAATGCTAACCGCCTTTCTCTTGCTCTTTGGCACCAACCTTTTGTACTATACGATTTACGAACCAAGCATGTCTCATGCCTATTCGTTTTTCACCATTTCGGCCTTTTTGTTTTTTACAAACAAGGCTTATCAAGAAGGCAAAACGGCTTCATTTGTATTAGCCGCTGTGGCACTAGGGGTCACTGTTCTTATTCGCCCAACAAATGCCATAGTGCTAATTGGTGTACCCATAATTACCTCTGGGTTTACCGGTTTGGTGGAGTTGATTAAAACCTTTTTTGGGAATAAAAAAACCTTAGCAATCGCGGTAGGTGCCGCTATTTTGGCGGTTTCTATTCAGCCGCTTTTTTACTTGCTTCAAACAGGGGCGCCAATGGTGTGGTCGTATGAAGGAGAAGGGTTCAACTTCCTTCGCCCAGAATTTTCCAATGTCTTATTCAGCTACAGAAAAGGGCTGTTTGTGTATAGCCCGCTTATACTTTTATCGTTGGTTGGCTTAGCTTCTTTGTACTTTATTAATAAGAGCAAAGCAGTGTGGTTGTTTCTTGCGGTAGGTGTGTCTACTTGGGTTATTTCTTCTTGGTGGATGTGGTATTACGGAGGCTCTTTTGGTCACCGTGCTTTTATCGATTACTACCCGTTTTTCGCGATTGGTTTGGCCGCCCTTTTAACGAAGGGCTTGGGCTTCTTAAAACCAGGTGTTTTTGCGGTTATTGGCTTATTGTTGGTGCCAATTCAACTGATTCAAACCTATCAGTATAACATGCACATCATTACTTTCGATAACATGTCGAAGACCAAATATTGGAACCTGTTTCTCAGAACAGGAGACGATCTAGCGTGGTATTATTCTGGCTATGAAGGACAAGATTCTTACGTTGGTATTGATAGTGTTTTGGTTAAGCACAGCATGGAATCTGAATTGGGATGGGGCAATGAAAATCAATTGATTGACGACCCAATTGGTGAGGGAAAAGTTGCTAGAATGAGTGCGGATGACCAGTACGGATTGACGTTTAGAAAGCAAGTTTCGGAGATTGAGATTCCCTTGAATACGGTGAGAATAAGTAGCTGGGCAAATTCCAATTCACGTGGGTCCGACATTTCGTTGGTATGCAGTTTAGAAGACAGCACCGGGGCTGGGTATTATTGGCAGAAATATCCACTACGGCCTCAAATTGATGGTACTGGAAACTGGAGCTGGACCACCGCCTTGTTTCGATGTGGTGCACCCCGAAACCCAACAGATAAGTTTGTAATCTATCCAATGAAATCTGATGGATCTTCTGTACTCTTAGACGATTTGGAAATCAGCTTTATTCAAGCGAAATGAGGAAAACAGCCATTATAGCAGCGTTGCTAGTTGCAATCGGCCTTTCGTTAAGTGGTCTATTTGACAATGAGGCCATGTACGGAAAGATACACGCTGATGCGCAGGGTTATTACGGGTATTTGGTTGCCGTTTTCTTGGAACAATCTTTTGATTGGGAGCAGGTTATTCACTCGTACGCAGATGTATATTTCGGTGGTGGAGGTTCCGACTTTACGGTGCAATCAGACTTCGGGCGGATAAACAAATATTATGCGGGCGCCTCTCTGTTAATGCTGCCTTTTTTTCTTGTTTCATGTTTATGCGCTTGGCTTTTTGGGTTTCCGTTAGATGGATATTCAGCACCATTTCAATACGGAATTACATTCGGGGCCCTTTTCTATGTTGGCGTGGGACTTTACTTTCTGTCGCGTTTTTTAGAGGCGAGAGGGATAAGCAAAGGCGTTTCCATTTTTACCGTTTTGTGTTGCTTGTTTGCAACAGGACTGTTTCATTATTCGGTATCCGAACCAGCCATGTCGCATGCCTATAGCTTTGGTTTAGTCTGCGTTTTCATGTTTAGTGTAGACCGATGGTTATCTACTGATAAGAGGATAGATTTATTGGCATCGTCTCTTGTATTTGGCCTGATTGTGCTAGTAAGGCCGGTTAATGGTTTGGTCATTTTAAGCGTTCCGTTTATAGCAGGTGGGTTAAAACCTCTTTTGGAAAAACTGAAGGGAAAGGATGGCTTAATCAAAAAATTAGGACTTGGAGTTTTAGTCGTATTTGGTGTACTATTAATCCAATCGGCCATGTATTTGGCTCAGGTTGGCGAGCCACTGGTTTGGTCTTATCAGGATGAAGGCTTTAACTTCTCTAACCCAAAAATTTGGAACGTCCTCTTTAGTTACAAGAAGGGTTTTTTCATCTATACACCAATAGGGGTTTTAGCTGCAGTTGGGCTCGTGCTGCATTTAATTAAGAAACCAAAAGAAGGTGTTTGGCTGTGGCTGTTTTTAGCGATTAGCGTTTATGTAATCTCCTCATGGTGGAATTGGTATTACGGAGGTAGTTTTGGGATGCGAGCGCTTATCGAATTTTTACCATTCGCAGCTTTTGGACTGGCGTATCTTATTCAATCAGTTGGAAAACCATTGAGGCTAATGGTTGGTATTGCCTGTGTGTTTTTTGTGGGTGTGAATTTGATTCAAAGCTATCAGTACCAGAAATTCATCTTGCATTGGGTAGGTATGGATGAAGCGAGATATTGGGAAGTTTTCTTGAAAACCGACCGAGAATACGATGGAATATTTTATCGGAGAGACATGACATTGTCTACCAAGTCTTTTGAAACGGATTTGGAGCCAGGCACCATGTGGGGCAATCAAGGGCTAGATTCTACCCTAGCATTTTCTGGACAACGGAGTACGGTAGTTGGCGGAGGTAACTCCTATGGTTCCACAATTGGAATACCAGTTTCTGAATTAGGGGAGGTTGGAAAAAGAGAGTTACATTTTTCGGCTATGGTCTGGTGCGAAAAGCCGCAACAAGAACTTTCGTTAGCCTATTCGTTTAGAAACGATAGCTCAGATTATGGACATGCTTACATACAATTGGGGCAGCTGCTAACCGAAGGAAACCAATGGGTGAAGATTACCAAGATTGAGGCCCTAGGGAAACCAGTGTCGGTAGACGATAATTGGATTGTTTACCCGTTTAGCGAAGGCCAAACGAAAGTATACTTGGATGATTTGAAATACGAGATTGTTACCCTGCGAGAGTAGACTAATCGAGTTTAAGAACCGCCATAAAAGCAGATTGTGGCACTTCCACATTACCTACCTGACGCATACGCTTCTTGCCCTTTTTTTGCTTTTCAAGCAATTTTCGCTTTCGGCTAATGTCACCACCGTAGCACTTGGCGGTAACGTCCTTTCTTAAGGCCTTTACCGTTTCTCGAGAGATAATCTTTGCGCCAATGGCTGCTTGAATAGCAATATCAAACTGTTGTCTAGGGATCAACTCGCGCAATTTGGCGCAAATCTTTTTGCCCAATGTGTGTGCATTATCAGCATGAATTAAGGCAGAAAGCGCATCAACGGGGTCTCCGTTCAGGAGAATATCCAACCTCACCAAACGGCTTGGCTTGTAATCTACTGGTTGGTAGTCAAACGAAGCATAGCCTCGAGAAATGGACTTCAACTTGTCATAAAAGTCGAATACAATTTCGCCAAGCGGCAACTCAAACTGGAGCTCTACTCGATCGCTGGTTAGATAAATCTGGTTTTTAAGAATGCCGCGCTTTTCAATACAAAGCGTCATAATAACACCTACGTATTCTGCTTTAGAAATAATTTGAGCTGCGATAAATGGCTCTTCAACGCTCTCCAAATAGTTGGGTTCAGGAAGGTCGGAAGGGTTATTTACGATAAGTCGCACTCCTTTTTTCGTGTGCGCTATGTAAGAAACGTTAGGAACGGTGGTAATAACCGTCATATCAAACTCACGCTCTAACCGCTCCTGAATAATCTCCATGTGCAGCATGCCAAGGAAACCGCAACGGAAACCGAAGCCTAAAGCTGCCGAGCTTTCGGGCTCGTAGGTCAAGGAAGCATCGTTCAGCTGGAGTTTATCCATACTGTTGCGCAACTCTTCGTAATCCTCTGTATCCACAGGATAAATACCTGCAAAAACCATTGGTTTTACGTTTTCAAAACCCTGAATAGCACTTTCGCATGGCCGAGCTACCGAAGTAATTGTGTCTCCAACCTTAACTTCTTTAGCCGTTTTAATTCCAGAAATGATGTAACCAACATTTCCTGCCTCAACGCGCTTTTGAGGTAGTGGTTTTAGCTTTAAAATTCCAATTTCCTCTGCACCGTACTGCTTGCCAGTAGCAACAAATTTTACCTGTTCTCCTTTTGAGATAGAACCATTAAGAACTCGGTAATAGGCAATAATACCTCGAAATGGGTTGAAAACGGAATCAAAAATCAAAGCCTGAAGAGGAGCCTCCGGATCGCCTTTAGGAGCAGGAACTCGAGCAACTATCGCCTCCAGCATTTCTGGTACACCAACTCCCGTTTTACCACTTGCAGCGAGAATATCTCCCCTTTCACAACCTAAAAGGTCAACAATTTGATCTTTTACTTCCTCAGGGTTCGCGCTATCAAGGTCAATTTTATTGAGCACAGGAATGATTTCAAGGTCATGTTCCAATGCTAAATACAGATTGGAAATGGTCTGGGCCTGAATTCCTTGTGCTGCATCTACAATCAAAAGGGCGCCTTCGCACGCTGCAATTGCTCTAGAAACTTCGTAAGAAAAGTCTACGTGTCCCGGAGTGTCAATTAGATTGAGGATATAGTCTTCGCCATTTAATTGGTAATTCATTTGAATGGCGTGGCTCTTGATGGTAATACCGCGCTCTCGCTCAAGATCCATATCGTCTAAAACCTGAGCTTGTGCTTCGCGGTCAGTGACTGTTCCTGTCACTTGCAACAGGCGATCCGCCAAGGTGCTTTTACCATGGTCGATATGGGCAATTATGCAGAAGTTGCGAATGTTTTTCATCAGGCGGCAAAAGTATTCAATTTGCAGCCTACAGCCACCGAAATCTAGAACTTGAAGTAAAAGCCGTAGCCGCTACGCGTGCAACACAAGAAAACTGTCTTAGGCTGCAAAGTGAAGTCGGCTATTGAAAGAAGCTTGGATTTTTTCTTTTTGAACTGGATTGCATCAATTGTTTCGGGTGCTATGGATGAAAAGCTAATCTCGTTCACAACCAAAGTGCTATTTATTGATTGAGCTTCAGCGCTATTCGGAATAGCAAGGGCGGCAAGAATAAGTAATGATGGAATAAGTTTTTTCATAACAAGTAATGTTACGCCTAACGTTCATTTGGGTTTGGTCGTTTATCGAAAGGGCCTTAATTGAACACGGGAAACGCCAAATAAAAAGAGCGCTATCGGAGGATAGCGCTCTTAATGTTGACCCACCAGGGCTCGAACCTGGACTCTTCTGGACCAAAACCAGACGTGTTGCCAGTTACACCATGGGTCAATTTGGGCGGCAAAAATAAGAATATTTAACATCGACACAAACAACTTTACGCACCGCTTTTCGTGTGTCTTAGGGTAATATTCCTAAATTCGGCAACGCTAAAAAAGAGCCTGTATGAGCAAGTATAAATTGATTAACAACATAACTGGGTGGCTAGTACTTTTTGCCGCCTCGTTTGTCTATGTTTCTACTATAGAGCCTTCTGCAAGTTGGTGGGATTGTGGTGAGTACATTTCTGCATCCTACAAATTGATGGTTGGTCATGAGCCAGGTGCTCCTATGTTTCAATTGCTTGCACGTTTCTTTTCAATTTTTGCAGGTGATGACCTTACTCAGGTAGCAAGATGGGTGAACACCATGTCGGCAATGGCGAGCGCGTTTACCATTTTGTTTCTGTTTTGGTCTATCACACATTTTGCCAAGAAATTAATTGTTGGAAAAGACGGAGACGAGAATGATACAGCCAGCATTATTGCGGTAATGGGTAGCGGTGTTGTTGGAGCATTGGCCTTTACATTTTCAGATTCGTTTTGGTTTTCAGCGGTTGAAGGCGAGGTATATGCCCTCTCTTCTATGTTTACAGCCCTCGTGTTTTGGGTAATTCTTAAATGGGAAGAAGTTGCCGATGAACCGCATGCTGACAGGTACATCGTGCTTATCGCCCTTTTATTCGGAATGTCTATTGGAGTTCACCTCCTGAACTTGTTGGCAATTCCAGCATTAACATTTGTTTACTATTTCCGCAAGTTTAAGCCTACCCAAGTGGGCTTTTTAGTTACTGGCGTTCTTTCGTTGGCAGGGCTAGTGTTTGTTATGTATGGCGTTATTCCGTACGTAATTAAGGTTGCGTCTTGGTTCGAATTGTTGTTTGTGAATGGCATGGGGCTGCCGTTTAACTCTGGGGTATTCTTCTACGCAATTCTCCTTGTTGCAGGCATCTCTTTTGGTCTTTACTATACCCAGAAGCAGAAAATGGTTACCGCTAACACGGTAATACTTAGTCTAATGATGCTATTGGTTGGTTATTCGGCCTATACGCTTACGGTGGTTCGGTCTATGGCCAACCCACCAATGGATGAGAGCAATCCAGATAACGTATTTGCTTTGCAATCTTACTTAAACCGTGAGCAGTACGGAGACCGTCCTTTATTCTACGGTCAGTATTTTAACGCTGATTATATAGACAAGGAAGATGGCGCAAAAGTGTACTATCAGGCAGAAGATTCGTATGAGGTATCTGGCAGAAAATCGGTTGCTATTTATGACTCTAAACTAAGCGGCCTATTCCCAAGAATGTACAGCAATCAGGCACACCATGTAGCCGAGTATAAAAGTTGGACAGGCGCAAAGGGAGGAAAGTATAAGCCAACGCCTTCGCAGAACATCTCTTTCCTTTTCAATTATCAAATAGGTCATATGTATGTCCGGTATTTCCTATGGAATTTTGCGGGTCGACAAAATGATATTCAAGGGCATGGCGAGATTAACAATGGAAACTGGGTTTGCGGGATTCCATTTATCGATGATGCCCGATTAGGACCACAAGACAAATTGCCTATTTCAATGACGCACAATAAGGCTTATAACAAGTTTTATTTGCTGCCTCTCTTACTAGGTTTTATTGGATTGGTTTTCCAGTTCTATAAAGATCAAGAAGGCGGATGGCTGGTTATGCTTATGTTTTTGATGACCGGGCTGGCGGTTGTAGTCTATCTGAATCAGTACCCGATACAGCCAAGAGAACGAGATTACGCCTATGTGGGCTCCTTTTACGCTTTTGCTATGTGGATAGGACTTGGGGTAGCTGGGCTGTATTATTTGCTCAGCCAGAAAACCCCAAGAACCGTTGCTGCAAGTGTGGCAACTGTACTTAGTTTGGTTGCCGTGCCCTACATCATGGCAAAAGAAGGCTGGGACGATCATGACAGATCTGACCGTTTAGCAGCGAGAGACATTGCGGTTAATTACCTCGAAACCTGTGCTCCAAATGCAATTCTTTTTACAAACGGAGATAACGACACGTTCCCACTTTGGTATGCGCAAGAGGTTGAAGGAGTAAGAACTGACGTTAGAGTTGTGAACCTTAGTCTCTTCAACACAAACTGGTATATCGATCAATTAAGAAGGGCAGCATATGATGCCGCCCCTCTTCCTTTCACTTTTAGTGAGGACGATTTGTTAGGAGAGAAGCGACTTCAAATTCCAATATATGACAGAAAGATTGTCGGTGATGTTGAACTGAAAGAAGCCTTGGAATTTGTGGGACAGGATTCAGACCAGTTCCTACTTAAAACGCGTGTTGGCGACTATAATTACCTACCAACTGCAAATCTTAAAATTACCGTTGACTCTGCGAAGGTGATGAGTACAGGTACGGTTCGTCCAGACCAAGCCAATCGGATTGTGAAAGAGATGACTTGGAAATTGAAAGGGTCTTCTATCACTCGTAATCACTTGATGGTGCTGGACCTTCTTGCTAATACAAACTGGGAAAGACCAATCTATTTTGCTGTTACAGTTGGTAGCGATAACTACTTGGGACTTGAGGAATATTTCCAAATAGAAGGACTCGCTTACCGTTTGGTGCCGATTTCTAAGAAAAGTAAAGACGGACAGACAGGAGAAGTGAATACAGTTGCTATGTATGAAAACATGGTGAACAAATTCAGTTGGGGAAACATGCATATGCCAGAAGTGTACCATGGTACAGAAACTGAGAGAATGAGCCTTAACTACAGAAGTATGTATGCAAGGTTGGCGAATGCACTTATTGCTGAGGGTAAAAAAGAAGAAGCAAAGAATGCATTGGATAAGTGTATGGCAGCAATACCGCACGAGTCCATTCTTCTCAATTTTTCTGCAGC
>CALCGD010000070.1 GCA_937900875.1 uncultured Flavobacteriales bacterium | reverse complement strand
CGGTTATCCCAAACGAGTTTCTTATCTGCCGTAATAACACCTTTACGAGTGTAGATGGTGCGCATCGTTTTTGGATCAATGCTTTGCTCTAGCACTTCAAATTTTTCGCCTCCTTCAATCCCTTCCTTCATGCCGATACGTGCCGTGTGTGGTTTAACTGAGTATAGTGGGGTCATTGGCTTAAACACCTCGTACTCTTTTTGCAATTTGGCATATACGGCATCGATGTTGCGAACGGTAGCTAACTCTAGCACCTCTTTGGCAGGTACAGATGGCTTATTGGTAAGCGGATTATTTACGGGCATTACCACGCTAGATGCTTTTGATTTTCCAATGAATTCTAATTGAAAAAGGTCTGTGTCTTCGAAAGCTTTGGCGCGTGCCGCTTTGACTTCATCCGCATCAGTAGGTTCTACCCACAATTCGGTAAAGAACACCTCTTGCACTGAGTCGTTCCAGTTAAGTTTATAGAGAAAAGATGTTGTGTATACCGTATACCCTTCTCGGGTGAGTTTATAGGCCAACTCAGCCGATTTGGTAGCTGCGATTTGCGCTATGGAGTTAGGTATGGCAGCTGCGGCCTTCAAGGCAGTTTCCTTCACAAGGCTGGCTATCTTTTCGTTCTCAACGAAATGCATCTTATTAAACACAACGAAGGTCTTATCTATAAGCTCAAAGCCTGCATCTTGCAATATGATATCTGCACCCCGCGTAGTTCCTTGTGCAACTTCTGCGTCTAAAGCGCTGGCGTCATACATACCTCTCTCAAATATGAGATCGGTACCAAAACTGCCATCATCTTTTCTACCCCACCACTTAGCGACCAATTTATTGGCCAGCTTGGTCTGTGATATGAATTTTTCTATCTGAAATGGAACATCTGCAGCTGATGGGTCCGTCATACCATTTGTTGCTCCTGATGCTAACTTGTTTCCAAGCTCACCAGCTTTGGTTCGTTTAGCACCTCCTGCCTCTCTTTCTTCATCACTAATAGCGTAATCTGAACGACTAAGGGTATTCATTCCCACATTGTGGTCGTTATACTTATCCGGAAACGGTGCCTTGAAGAATGCTCCTTCTATTGTTTCTGCATTTTCAGACCCTCCTGCCTGGACTAAAACGGTGTGCAACGAACTTCTTCTGTATTTAACTTCTGGAATTTCTTGTTTCTTCTGAGCTACTGAGACGGTTACCGTAAGGAGTCCGAATATTAGAGTAAGGCAAGCTGTTTTCATTTTTATTGGGATTGATTGGTTGAAATAGTAAGAATGTTGGCTATAATCGTGGCCCCTTTATCGATTCATTTTAATCGCCTCTTTCAACGCAATAAGATTTCCTTGCAAAGATGAGGTCACGAAGCAATCTGCAAACTCTCCAGAGGCTTTAAGCTCCACACAAAGTTTCTTGGCCGCTTCGTAGTTTTTTAGTTTACCGACAGCGTACTTATATCCGCCTTCGTATTTGATTGTTACGATTTCTCTTGAGGTCGAAAAACGCTTTTTAAGACCTTCAGCACTTTGGGCTGTCTTGGAAGAACCTAGCTGTACATGAAACAACGGTTTGTCGTAATCCTTATCTATTTCCGCACTTTTTATCGATTCATCCTTTTTTACCACAGCTTTGGTAGGGGTGTCCGACTCTGATTTTTTGGGTTGTACTTCTTCCGCTTTGGTGTTGACTGAAGCGGTACTTTCAGCAGTCTCGTTAGAAACTGTTTTTTCAGGTTCTGCAACCACTTCTTCTACCTCAGCAGCAACGATATCAATAGTAGCAGCTGGTAACTGTTCAACTTGAGTTACGTCATCATTCCGGTAAGAAAACGTACTATTAATCGTTTGTATTCCAGCTTTTCCTGCGACCGCCTTAAACTTAAAAGTTGCTTCCAGCTTATTTTCTGCAGGTAGTTCTGTCCAAAGAAATTTCACTACGCCACCTGAATGTCTAACGGTGGTTCCTGGCCTTCACCTGTTCATACTCCTTCATTAGAAAACGGAACTTCTCCAAATAGTTCCGTTGCAACGTCATATCGTTCGTGTTTATTCGCATAGCAAAACGTTTACTGTTTTGTTACCGAATTAGTTGACTTCTACAGCAATGACGGGTGCTGAACCCCTAACCTCAAACCACCACCCTACGCACACATAATACTCTTTGATTCACTAAAAGGGCTTACGCCCGTGGCATTGGCGGCATAGAACACGAAATAGTAGGTAAGGCCCGGAATAAGGTTCTTGAACTTCTTCTTTCGTCCTGGGTTGAAATCAATAAGTCCAGAAATGAGTGCCGTGCTAAGCGCCATGGTACCAGCTGGTGGACTAGGCTCCGTATCGGAAAAGATTAACTGTCCATTGGCATTCAGCACCACATTAGCGGGTAGCGGTTGGTTTACCGTTACAATGCATCCGTAGCTAATGGCTACCGACTGATTTTCGCATTCGGCAATGAGAATACCACTTGCCTCGCCTCTTTTTACGCTAACACCCGTAGGTTGCACAGGCGAAGGTGTCTCGCTCCTATTCCCCTTGCTTGGCACATAGCCACCTAGCAGAATAATGTTTTCGTCTCCCTTTGCAACCAAATCGACATAGACAGCCATTTGGTCGAGGCCATCCAATAACGCCTGACGGGCAGCCTGATATGGTCCTTTTTGTGCCGAACCTCCATTTTCATACGCACCCCGCTTGTTGGTGTAGGTATCAATCAGTTTCTGAAAATTCAACTCCGTTATGGGCGGAGCGTCAAAAGGGTCGGGATTAAGGTAAATGCCATCGCGCACTCCGATAGCGAAAATTGGAAGGTCGTTGACCTTACTCTTGTGAAAAGACAAAAGACATTTAATAGTTTTCATTTCTCGTTGGTATTTAGGGGTTTAGTTTGCTG
>CALCGD010000069.1 GCA_937900875.1 uncultured Flavobacteriales bacterium | reverse complement strand
CTAAAATTACAAGATGTCAAGTTTGTGGTGTTAGATGAGGCTGATGAAATGCTTACCATGGGATTCAAGGATGACCTTGACACTATTCTGGCCGAAACCCCAAAAGAGAAACAGACCTTACTTTTCTCTGCAACAATGCCAAGCGGTATCAAGAGCATTACGAAGAGCTATATGAATGATCCTGTTGAAGTATCTGCAGGTGGTGGTAATGAAGGTGCCAAGAATGTTGAGCACCATTATTACTTGGTTGATGCTCGAAATAAATACGAATGTCTTAAGCGTTTGGCAGACGTTAATCCGCACGTTTATGGAATTATTTTCTGTAGAACGCGTAGAGAAACACAAGAAATTGCAGACAAGTTGATGCAAGATGGTTACAATGCAGATACATTGCATGGAGACCTTTCTCAAGCACAACGTGACGCTATCATGGCACGTTTCCGCAAGCGGAAAATTCAGCTACTGGTGGCTACCGATGTTGCAGCAAGAGGGATTGATGTTGATGACATTACGCACGTAATCAACTACAACCTTCCAGATGAAGAAGAAGTGTATATCCACAGAAGTGGTCGAACTGGACGCGCTGGCAAGAAAGGTATTTCTATTGCTATTATTCATTCTCGCGAACGCGGAAAACTGAAATCAGTTGAGCGCAAACTGGGAAAAACATTTGAGCAACGCCCTGTACCAACAGGACAAGAAATTTGTGAAACGCAGCTTTACACGATTGTTGAGCGTTTGAGTAAACTCGACATCAACGAAAAGCAAATTGAGCCATTCCTTCCTGCCATTTTGGAGCAATTGGGTCATCTAACCAAAGAGGACTTGATTAAGCATTTGGTAAGTTTTGAGTTCAATAAGTTCTTAGAATATTACAAGAACGCACGAGATTTAAACAATCTATCTGCAAGACCAGAAAGAAGAGAACGTGATGATCGCGGACGTGATAATGACCGTGGTAGAGATAGAGATCGTGGCAGAGATAGAGACCGAGGACGCGATAGAGATTTTGGTGGCGAAGACCGTCCTAGAAGAAGCAGCAGCGACCGATTCTTGGATAATGGAAAATTCACCCGATTCCACATCAACTTAGGAACGAAGGATAACATGAATCCGGCTAACTTGATGGGCCTTATTAACGAAAGCCTGAGCAAGCGAGATGTTGAAATTGGCAAAATAGAGTTGATGAACACATTTGCGTTCTTCGAACTTGACAGTGACTATGCTGACAAGCTTTCTGGCGCATTAAAAGGTGCTGACTATGCTGGAAAGCAAGTCGATTTGACCATTGCTAAAAGCACTGGCCCGAACGACCGAGGTGACCGAGATGGCGGTGGCAGAAAAGACAAATTCAAGGATAAATTTAGCCGTGATCGTGGTGGAAAACGTCATGGTTCTGGTGGTGGAGACAACAAACGAGCTGGTAAACGTCCAAGAAGACCTTTCTAATTCTAAAGTTCTCTTACTGAAACTGCTCCCAGTCTCCTAAGCTTTTAGAGTATTGGGTTCACAATTTTTAACACAACCGTACGTTTCTTAACTCTTCTCGTAAAGTGTTAAGCGTAATTTCGGCTGCGCATGATTGAGCTATCAGGAATCAGAAAATCGTACAGAGTTGGCAAGAATAACCTTGATGTTCTCAAGGGAATTGACCTTACTATAAATGAAGGCGAATTAGTGTCTATTATGGGATCTTCCGGAACAGGAAAATCCACCCTTCTCAACATTATTGGAATCCTGGACAATTACGACTCGGGCACCTACAAGCTAAACAACACGCTTATTCAAAACCTGAGCGAAACTAAGGCTGCTCAATACCGCAACAAATTGTTAGGCTTTGTCTTTCAGAGTTTCAATCTAGTTACGTTCAAGAATGCTATGGAAAACGTAGCGCTTCCACTCTACTATCAAGGCGTTAGCCGAAGAAAGCGCAACAAAATTGCGATGGAGTATTTGGAACGGGTAGGACTATTAGATTGGGCAGAACATCTTCCAAGCGAAATGTCTGGAGGGCAAAAGCAACGCGTGGCAATTGCAAGAGCCCTTGTAACAAATCCGAAAGTAATATTAGCAGATGAACCTACTG
>CALCGD010000068.1 GCA_937900875.1 uncultured Flavobacteriales bacterium | reverse complement strand
TGCATCCAGACTGTAAATCGGAATTTTGTCTCTTACAATGGTGTACTCAATCAGGCTCTTAACTCCCCGTCTAAATATTTTCACTCGAACCTTAGTTCCTTTATCTCCCCGCAGTTTGCTTATTACATCTCTATTGGTAACTCCTATTCCGGCTACCAATGTGTCTTCAATTTCAACAATCTTATCTCCAGAACGAATACCAAGTTTTTCGGAAGGGCCGCCAGAAATTGGAGAAACCACGGCTATTGTATCTTTTAAGATATTGAACTGTACGCCAATTCCTTCAAAGTTCCCTGATAGCGGTTCACTCATGCTTTTGTACTCCTCCGCTGTCATATACTCGCTATGGGGGTCGAGTTCCTTTACCATTCCAACGATGGCCTCTTCTACAAGCTCATCATAGTTTGGTTCATCTACATATTTGGTTTCAATCAAATTAAGAACATCATCAAACTTTAGTTTGTATTCTTCTTTAATCGTTCTCTGCCCGAAGCTATTCACGGTGAATACCGTAAGAGCTGCTACAATCATTGTCAATCTTCTCATATCAAATCTATTTCCACGTCCATTAACGCTAAAGTCGCCAAAATGGTGCCACAAGGCTATCTGTTTTTCATAAAAGTTGTGAATCTCTATTTATTCTAAAACAAGCGGTGAGTAATCATTACTTAAATTGGCTGCTCAAATCTAAACGCACATAAATGACTAAGGTTCTTTTTTCTTTCATATTGGTATCAACTCTCGCATTCGTTGGCTGTAATCAGCAACAAAAAATGATTGATCATGAGTGGACTGTTTACAATGCTGTAATTGCAAATGGAGACCTTACCTCGGCCATCATTTGTTTGAACCGAATAGCAGCAGTGGATAAGTACAACGCCAACGCCTTGGATACGCTAGCAATATTGTACTTAAATGCCGGTTCTTTTGAAGCAGCGCATAAGATTGCCAGTAGAGCATTAAATGTGAGAGAAAGCGATGAACTAACAAAAACAATCGCAAGAGCATCTAAAAACCTAGGTAAACACGAAGAGTCTCTTGAACATTTTTCAAAATTACTTGCGAAGAATCCTGATAATTTGGAGTGGTTATACGAAGTAGCTTTTGCCAATATTAACCTGAGCAAACTGAACGAAGCAATGCCTCACATTCAGAAAATCATCATAAACCCTGAATCTGGAAGTGCCGTGATGACTGAGTTTATTAAAGGCGGTAGCCAACTATTACCCTATAAAGCCGTAGCATTCAATATGCTTGGCTTCATTCAATCAAAAGTTGGACAAACGGAAGATGCGATTTTGAGCTACGAAACTGCATTGCAAATATTTCCGAATTACTACCTAGCCAAGAACAACCTGGCGGTTTCTCAAGAAACATTAGCTAAATCAAATTGATTAACGAATTAGACTGAACATTCGTCTCCATCGGATTCTTTCGGAGAAGCTTGTTGCATTCTTATCAATAGAAAGCCATATAAACACGGCCTTTCCGACAATATGATCTTCGGGAACAAAGCCCCAAAAGCGACTGTCCGCAGAGTTGTGTCTGTTATCACCCATCATAAAATAGTAGTCCATTTTAAAGGTGTAAGACGCTGCTTCTGCTCCATTGATATAAATCTTGCTTTCTTCAATCTTCAGATCATTCCCTTCGTAAAACGAAATAAGGCGTTCGTAAATCGGCAGGTTTTCTAGCGTTAACTCAATAGTTTCGCCCTTTTTCGGAATCTGAATTGCACCGAAATTATCTACGTTCCAATAAAACTTACTCTTATCGGTAGAGTTTAATTCAGCATCTGAATTCGGAAAAATGTATTCTGCATATGTGCCCGGTTTAGCGAAAGACGATTCTACACTTTCCACGTTTGCCAGTTTTTCAATCTCGGCAGCCGCATCTTTTGTCATTGTAAGGCTAAAGTCTCCGCTATTGGAAACCCTTCCTCCTTCAGTAATATCTAGTTTGCGAAGCACTCGTTTATTAAAACCAGTACCGTTGGTTTTTACGCTGTACGAGTGTTGCATATTTTCTGGTCGGTAGGCTTCTTCTCCGTTTATGTAGAGTACGCCTTCTTTCACCTCCAATTCATCTCCAGGAATTGCAACACAACGCTTAATGTAGTTTTCTCTTTTATCTACAGGTCTAAACCCTTCCATTGGATAGTTGAAAACAACTACATCGTTATTCTCAATTTTCCCGAAACCAGGTAGTCGGTAATAAGGTAAATCGAACCACTCTAGATACGCCTTTGTGTTTATTACAGGAATGGTATGGTGCGCAAAAGGAAAGGCCAAAGGAGTGTTTGGCGTTCTTGGTCCGTAGCTCATTTTACTCACAAACAGAAAATCGCCTATAAGCAAAGATTTCTCCATAGATGAGGTCGGAATGGTGTACGCTTCAATAGCGAAAAGACGGATAAATGTTGCCGCAAAAACAGCAAACACAATGGCATCTACCCATTCTCTTGACGTTGACTTTGTAGGTCTTTTTTGCTTATCGGGATGCGTGTATTTCACATCCTTACTTAATGCTAAAAAAGGCAGATAGAATATTCCGAAAATTACTCCTAGTGCATGTTGATAGAACTTGTGCTTTCCAAAAGAGTGCATAATCTCAACCAGCATTCCCACTGCATAAAACAGACCAATGATTGGAATAAACAGCATGATAATCCAATAGGATGGCTTGTTTATGAGTTTAAGCAAAACATAAGTCGAATAGATTGGCACCAATGCCTTCCACCAACTTACTTCTGCTTTGTTAAACACCAATGCATATACGATGGTCCACAGTATATAGAGCGGCAACAACATTCCTAACATTCCAATATCTGACAATGACATCATGTTCCTTTCTTAATTCTAATTGTAGTTTCTATTTCTTCAATGATTGAAGGATCCAGTTTTTCTAACAACTCGACCCAAATGTTAATGCAAGTAACTTATCTATTGAAGATTTATTTAGAGAAGCCTTCGAACTTAACATCCTTTAAGAGGTCGCTCATAGTGAATACGCCTTTTTTTCCAACAATCCATTCGGCAGCCAATACAGCCCCTTTAGCAAATCCTTCTCTGCTTTTTGCGGTATGGGTCAGTTCTATTTTATCAATGTCCGATTGGTAGCTAACCACATGTGTGCCAGGCACGTTTTCTACCCGATGAGAAAGAATATCGACCTCATAAAAATTTGGGGTTAATTCGTTTTTCCAAACGTCTTTTCTATCTAGGCCGTCAATTATATCGTTTGCCAGCTTAATGGCCGTGCCGCTTGGTGCGTCTAGCTTGCTGGTGTGATGTGTTTCATCTATCGTAACCTCATAATTTTCGTGCTCATTCATAAGCTTGGCAAGCACACGGTTTACTTCGAAAAAGAGATTTACGCCAACACTAAAATTAGAGGCGTACAATAGCGATTGATTGTGTTCTCTGCAAACTGTTCTCACATGTTCTAGTTGACCCAACCACCCCGTAGTACCAACTACAACAGGAACCTTTGCGTCAAAACATTTGAAAATGTTGCTAACCACGCTTTGTGGCATAGAAAACTCAATGGCAACATCTGCTTTCGCTAGGTGATCTTCTTTGCCATTCCAATCATCTGGTTCGTTGAACGTAACCACAATCTCATGACCGCGACTTAAGGCAATCTTTTCGATTTCCTTGCCCATTTTACCATATCCAGAAAGGGCAATTTTCATTTTGCTGTTGTAGTGGTTACGCGCAAAATTAGAGTTTTATTTAAGTCGAAGAGTTAGAGCCAAAACGGGGGTTGGCATCACCCCTGGACCAATCTGCTGCATGGTCGGTCTAACTTTTAGCGTGAGGTCATCACTCACATCAAAATCTTTAAGGTGAGCATCCACCGTAGCGTCTATAATGTTTAACGCATAAATGACCCCCGTGAAAATAAGGGACAAATCGCGGTTACGTTGGTAAAAATCAACTAACTCCCGCAGGTTGGCATCAGAATAGCGTCCTTCAAATTCATCCGTAGTAGCCGGGTCGTCATCAATTCTAACGAGGTAGGCATTTCTATAGGTTCGGCATTTTGCATCATTGAAAACAGAAGAATAAATAAGTCCTCCAAAGGCTCCGTATATGATTGGTACTTTCCACCATTTCCCATTGTAAACCTGCCCCAAGCCAGGCAAAGCCGTACTCATTAAAGTTGCTTTAAGCGGAGAATGCTTTTTCACCACCACGCTATCCTTCTCAACTACTTCAACATCAGATTTAATGTCTTGGGCAAAAGCTGTTGTGGCCGATAAGAAAATCAGACAGAAAATGCATGGTATGAGATACCTATTCAAGAAAGCAAATTAGTTAAGGCAAAAGATCTAAGATGGATAGAACGCGCTTGAGCTCCTTTTCATTGTCGAAGGCAATAGAAAAGCTTCCTTTCCCTTTAGAATTCACCTTTAGGCTAACCTCCGCATTCAACTGCTGCTTTACGTTATCTCTAATGCGTTGATACTCTAATGGCAAATCTGTATTTGCCGGCTTAGAATCTTTCTTAGCATTTCGTGTTGCTTGTTCTGCTGCTCTAACCGACAAGCCTCCCTTGATTATCTCCTTAAACAGCAGGAGTTGCTCATTCTCATCATCAACATTGATGATGGCACGTGCATGCCCCATTGTTAGCACACGATCCATAATTGCTTTCTGTATTTGAGGCGGAAGTTTTAACAACCTCAAGTAATTGGTAATTGTAGATCGCTTTTTCCCTACTCGTTCTCCAAGCGCTTCTTGCGTCAATTTACATTCATCAATCAAGCGCTGGTATGAGATGGCTACCTCTATGGCATCAAGATTATCTCTCTGAATGTTTTCAACCAAGGCCATTTCTAGCATTGTTTGATCATTTGCAACACGGATGTATGCCGGAACCTCGGTTAAACCCGCTAGTTGAGAAGCTCTAAATCTTCGCTCTCCAGAAATAATCTGATACTTATTAGGACGAACTTTTCTGAGTGTAAGTGGCTGAATAATCCCAAGTTGGGTAATGGAAGCAGCGAGTTCATCCAATTTCTCTTGGTCAAAACGAGACCGCGGTTGAAACGGATTTGCCTCAATTTCTGAAATTAAAATACCACTTATTGAACCAGCCGCTCCTGGATCGGTAGCTAATGGTTTTGAAGTTAAATCTCCGTCATGGTTATCGAGCAGCGCTCCAAGTCCTCTGCCTAATGCTCTTGTCTTTGTCATTAGCTCAATATTTTTTCGCTCTCTTTTAATCTTGTCATACCGTTTTTCTGTAAGATTTCTCTCGCCAGATTGAGGTAATTATTGGCTCCTTTAGAAGCCGCATCGTGCATAATAATGGTTTTACCATGACTTGGTGCTTCGCCTAATTTGGTGTTTCTGGCGATTACCGTGTCAAAAACCAATTGCTGGAAATGCATTTTCACCTCCTCCACTACTTGGTTTGCCAATCTTAGTCGTTGATCATACATTGTTAAAAGCAACCCTTCCATTTCTAGGTCAGGATTTAAGCGTGCTTGAACAATCTTTATTGTATTCAGCAATTTCCCTAATCCTTCTAAAGCAAAGTATTCGCACTGAATTGGTATAAGAACACTGTCGGCCGCGGTAAGGCAGTTAACGGTAATTAAACCTAGAGAAGGAGAGCAATCCACCACCACAAAGTCGTAATCATTTTTCACCTTATTCAACACCAATTTCACCATCATCTCCCTATTCGGTAGATTAATCATTTCAATTTCTGCACCTACCAAATCTATATGTGCAGGAAGTATATCTAGGTTTGGCGTTTCTGTATGAAGAATGATATCCTTCGGTTCAGCCTCACCAATAATACATTCATATACGCTTGTCTTTATGTTTCGAGGATCAAACCCAACGCCCGAAGTTGAATTAGCCTGCGGATCAGCATCTACCAACAGCACTTTATACTCCAATACAGCCAAACTAGCTGCGAGATTAATGGCGGTGGTGGTTTTCCCTACTCCTCCCTTCTGATTTGCGATTGCTATAATCTTGCTCATATTCTTCTGCTGATTTAGGAAAGCAAAGTTAGACGATATAGAAGCCTCTAAAAGCGCATGTTTTTAACAAAACGGTAGGCTTACTAACAGTTTTCACTGTTCATAACGTAAGTTTTTTGGTCATAGTCCATCTAATGATGAGGTAAGAAAGCAGCCCAACAGGGCCCGCAAACAGGGTTAGAATTAGCGATGGAACGATTTTTAAATGTTGAATGGCAAGAGATTCTGCATCTCTGACCATCCATGCGCCAATAAATAGGTCGAACACCAAATAATGCACCCAACCGAGCACCAATACTTCATCTCTGGCGAATGATGTTTTCAGGTTTTCAAGGGTGTCCATTCCACCTTCTCCTCCCCATGAAATAATGAAAAGCGACAAATACAATGCGCTCAATAGGATAGGATACAAATACGATTGGACTACGATTTTGGTGATTTTTGTTCTAGGAAAAGCCACTAGCATAAGCCAAGCTGGAATTACCAATCCATTCGCAATTTTAAACAGTAGTGAATAGTTCATCGCTGATATATGCTTTCAATCATTGAAGCCAGTGTCCTATCCTTTGCTGTGACTACATTTCCAGCATCGTGAGTACAAAGTCGAATTTCAACCTTGTTGTAAACATTGGTCCATTCTGGATGATGATTCAATTTTTCTGAAACCAAGGCAACTCGGGTCATAAAGGCGAATGCCTCACCAAAGTCGTTGAACTCAAAAATTCCCACTAATCGATTATCTTTTTCTATCCACATAATGGGTTTAAAATACAAAAGGTCGCTCTATTTAGAGCGACCTTTTTGTATTCAATTGGTGGTGGATGTGAATATTATAGTCTGATAGCCGTAAAGCAGCGGTTTGCTACGGTTATACTTCCGCTTCCAGAGCTCTTTCTAAATTGTGTGGTAACCGTTTGCGTAGAACTTACTGTAACCACGCAAGTAACTGTTACTGTTTTGTTTTCGGCATTATCTGGCTCTATTGTACGTGCTGATGCCGAAACTGTGGCTCCATTTGCGAAAAACAGAAACTCAGCAAGCGTGCTTGAATTATTAGAAGTTACCTCAGCATTAAATTGTAAAATGTACGTTCCAGCAGTCAAATTTAAACTCATGCTGTTGATGTTAGAGAACGATGAAGAGCTTGTATTTTGAGTTCCTGTTCCGTTTACACCGTAAGCAGAAGCACCTCCACTTCCGCCAGGAATGGCTTGGGTAGATAAATCTCCATTGGCATCGGCAACAACCATTCGAGACCCAGAACCAGATAAACCTTCTAAACGAACAGAACCCTTGGTATGTAACTGTGCCAATGGTGTTGTTGTTCCAATTCCTACTCGACCATTATTTGTGATGCGCATTCTTTCGGTTGCAGCCGAATTTGCGCCATTCCCAGATTGTTTGGTCAAAAACAAGAGTTCACCACCTTTATTACTGTTTCCGTGGTTTTCTGAAGCAGTTGCTCTGATTACCGCGCTGCCATCTACTGTAGAAGGAGTGGTGTCATCAGAACTGTCAAACACTAACTCCCCCAAAACTTCTCCCAAATTGGTATTTGCATCATTTCTCGATACCATGATACTGCCACCACTTGATTCTGCCACATGCAGCAATTTTGCTGGGTCAGCGGTACCTATACCAACATTTCCATTATTTCGAATGGTCATTGCCTGAACAACATCAGTAGGCCAGTTATCTGCAAATGTGCCACCTCCTCCATAGTTTACTCCTCTGTGAACATTAAAGCAGAGACCAGATGAGTACCCATTGTAATCTATCATTTGAATACTAGCTCCCGGATTAGCAAAACCACCTCTTGAAAAAGCGAGTTCAGGCCCAGCTGCAGCTCCAAGACCAGCTGGCACAAAACCACTTGCGCTATTACCATAAATATGAATGTTAGCTCGAGGACTGCTATGACCAACTCCCAATCTTCCAGTCTCGGTTAATCTCATCAATTCAGTTGGGGCCGTCATACTGTTCTTTCCGAAACGGATAGCACGAGAATCGTTGTCATCCCCATTGTAATCCATCGTGATAAATACATCATCTTCTCCGCTAACCCTTATTTCGCCACTGCTATCGTACACATCACTTCCCTTAACATCTAAGTCTCCTCTAATTTCAACATCAGCATCATTTCCTCTCAAAAAATATGATCCAGAAACTCCATTGTCACTTAAATAACTCCATCCATTTTTTTGGGTGATGGCTGCGTAGTCATTATTGTCCTTATCTCTAATAACCAAGCCGTGGTCATCAGAATTCGTTTTCACCTCCACATATCCATTCAGTCTAATCCAGTCATCCACATCTCCACCAACCGTTGCATCATCATCAATGTAACCGTTAGCTCCAATTCTCACATCACCTTCCACATGTAATGGAGCAGTTGGCGATCCTGTACCAATTCCAACATATCCATTGTTTGAAACTCTAATTCCTTCAGCATCTCCATCATTACTTAACCAATAGTCGTCCAAGGCAATAGTCGTCCAAGGCAATATTCATTTCAGCTACATGACTGCCAAAATTGTCAGCACCTCCACTTGAACCACCAAACGGAACCCAAGCAGATCCATCGAAATACTTAAACCCTGGTGTGAGATTAGACTGGTACACAAGCAATCCTTCAGTAGGACCAGCAATCGCACTCATTTGAGCGAAAGTCATTTTAGGCATTAGAAACCCCGAAGTAGTGGATCGCAATTCCAAAATCGCATCCGAATTAGGAACAAAACTAGTTGAGCCAATGCCAACGTTTTGAGCAACTGATGCTGTTGAAATAGCAGCTAAAATTGTAAGGAGTAAAATCTTTTTCATGTTCAATAAGGTTTCTGGTCTCAGCTATTTTAACTCGGATGCGAAATGTTAGGTTTGGTTTTTGAATGGGTTATCGACAAACGACATAGCCGTTTTAGACGATCTTATTTATAGATTCGGCAAAGCCAAGTTTTTCTTCGACAAAAAGTGATTACACCAAAAACCGCCTACGATAAGCTTATTTCTGAGCTCCCTTTCAAGCCTACTATCGGGCAAGAAGGGTTCGTTTATCGGCTGTCTGAGTTTCTTACAGAAGAGAACATTGGGAAGGTGTTTCTTCTACGCGGATATGCAGGAACCGGCAAAACATCTATGGTTATTAGCGTGGTGCAAACCTTAAAATCGATGAACAGGAAATTTGCCCTGCTAGCCCCTACGGGAAGGGCCGCCAAGGTGCTTGCTTCGTACACGCGGCAAAGAGCTTTCACTATTCACAAATTCATTTACCAAATAACTACCGATGAGTTTGGCAACATTCGGTTTGCGCTTAGAAAGAATCGTGGAAAGAATGCGGTGATTATAGTTGATGAAGCGTCTATGATTTCGCTCGCACGAGACACTGGTTCTGGCAAAATTCAGTCTAAAAACCTGCTTTCAGATTTGATGAAATTCATGGAAGATGGCAAGGATTGCAAGCTCATTTTAATTGGAGATACCGCACAATTACCTCCAGTAGGTTCTTTAGACAGCCCTGCGCTAGACAGCAAAGTTTTGCAAACCAATTTCGATTTTAAGTGGGAAATGCAGCACGAATTGCGCGAAGTGGTTCGGCAAGATGCAGATTCGGGAATTCTCAATAACGCCACCGAACTCAGAAATCTGCTTTTACAAGGTCTATCAGACATTGCTTTAAAAGTCAACTACCCAGATATAAAGGTGATTGACATGCTCGATTTGGAGGACGAATTGAATTCGGCCTACAGCTTTTATGGCGAAGACTGTGCAATGGTGATTACGCGTTCAAACAAAAGCGCCAACCAGTTCAATCAGCAGATTCGTTTACGGATCAAATACATGGAAGACGAGATTGCTTCTACTGATAAGCTGATGGTTGTTAAGAACAACTACTTCTGGCTTCCAAAAGGATCGGGTGCTGGGTTTATTGCCAATGGCGATATGATTGAGGTTATGAGGTTGGGCTATACCGAAGAAATGCATGGCTTTCGGTTTGCGAATGCTACCGTGCGTTTAATGGACTACCCGAATGAGGACTCTTTGGATGTTAAGCTCTTACTCAATTCATTGCATGTAGAAGCTCCTTCCCTACCTGAACCAGACATGGAGCAACTGTACACCTCGGTTTGTGCGAGTTATGCAGATATTCCAACCGCATCAGAACAAGCCAAGAAGATTGCCACTGATCCTTATTTGAATGCGCTTCAGATCAAATTCGGTTATGCCATCACATGCCACAAAGCGCAAGGCGGTCAATGGCCTGCGGTGTTTGTAGACCAAGGTTATTTAACTGCTGAGATGTTAGGTGTTGAATACGTGCGTTGGCTCTATACCGCCATTACCCGTGCTTCAGAAAAGCTGTACTTGGTAAATTTTAATGAACAATTTATAGGCTCTGATACATGAGGCCTAAATCAATATCTTTCTCAAATGACTGATACCATATCAATGATGGATACTATTTCAGTGTTTGGGGTTACCGACACTGTAATCGCAGCCCAAAATATTTCGTTGCATGTTTACCCCAATCCGGTAGAATCGAACTTTGACTGGGTTTCTATTTCCATTCTATCGGTTGCATTCTTTTCTCTCCTCGCGGCCATATTTATTCCATTTGCTCAAAAGAAATATGAGGAAAGAAAAACCAAAGAAAGCTTTCGCCTTCACATAAAAATGCGACTCGGGGACATTTACAATTTCGTGTGCCTAGAGAAGATTGAATATCACGATTTATCAATCACAAATGATCCGACAAGCTGCACAATGAAACCCGTGGCATTCATAAAAAAACTAAATGATGATTTCAAGGATCATCGAAATTCAGTTCAGCCAAGAATAATTTTCAGCCTGTTAATGAATATTCAAAACGTCATGTTGTATTCCTACAAGCTCAGGAATACTGTTAGAAGAGCAAATCTTGACGAGTTAACTGACAAGACTTTAGAACATGGAACCAATCTAACCCGAACCGAATTAAACAACGTTTATACACTCGCTCTATTTCTTCAGCATTTTGTTCCAATTTCGTTACAAAATGACGTTTTCTATCAAATTAAAAGTATCCAAAGAGTCGAGAAAGAAGAGTCTTGGGTCGGATTAAAAGTGGAGAGTGATTTGTTGCAAAATCAAAAGTTGCTAAATCACGATTTGTTATTCCTAAATGATAACGAATTTCACCTCAAAGCGGTTATTGGCAACGTAAATTTACTTGTCAATAAGGTAATAGACTATTATGGTCAACCAGGTGAGTAGAGGTACAGAATATCAGTATGACCTGGCTAATTTATAATCCGAGAGACAAAATAGTTAGTCAGCCATGTTATCGATTAAGCAATTCTATTAAGTCAGCCCGCTATTGAGCAACCGCTTGAAGAATAGGCTTACCAATCCAACAATCCGGGGCTTTAATTCCTAGTAAATAGGCTATAGTTGCAGCTGTATCGTATGTGTTTACTTCAACCGATAATTCTCCATTTACAACGCTTGGTCCAGTAAGAATCCAAGGTACGTTTACCTCCTCTGGAGAATCTCCTCCGTGGCCATGTCCTTTTCCACCATGGTCGGCTGTAATGATGATGATGGTTCTTTCTGCTACCCCAGATGCTTTTACCGCTTCAATTATCTTGGCAATCATTTCGTCTGCCACACCAACTGCATCATAATACGCTTGTGTTCCGTGTCCATCATGATGACCAGCATGGTCTACATGGTCTAAATGCACAAACATGAAATTGGGCTTCTTCTTTTTAAAGTAATTAGAAGCCATTCGGGTAATTCCTTTGTAGCCGTGGTGTGAGGCGGCTTGCAACAGAATTGCATCGCGCTGTTTGTCAACTACACCTTTTTCAAACAGTCTATTAAAGGCCAACCAATCGTTGAAGCACGCAATCTTGGCATCTGGCTTTTGTCTCCTCAACTCACCAAAAATGGTTGGCCACATACCGCTGGGCTTGCCATTCCGTTTGGTTCCTTCACATTCTAATTCGAGTGTTTGTTTGTGCGGTTGCCAAGCGTTTGAAGTAATTCCATGCTTATCTGGCCCTGCTCCCATTATCATGCTAGCCCAATTGGGACTGCTGCTGGTAGGCAATACTGCTTGGCATTTCCAAGTAAATGCGGCAACTTTTAATATGCTATCGATGGTTGGAGTATTGGCATTCTGAATCCCATCAGGGCTCATTCCATCTACACCAATAACTATTACATGGTCTATGTCGGGGCGAATTCCCTGTGCACCTCCGAAGAGAGGAATAAGAAATAGACTAATCAGGATTATTCTCAACGAAGTAGAAACTTTGACGCCATTTTAATGAAGCTCAGTTTCCCGCTTGTATAAGGAGGGTATTTCTGCGCAACATCACCCAAATAAGACCTCACCATAACTGGCTTTTTGTGTGAAAACGTATCGAAACCAAGCTTGCCATTGTAGGCGCCAATTCCGCTATTCCCTACTCCGCCAAACGGTAAATTAGGCTGGCCTGCATGAACCATTGTTTCGTTTACACAGATGGCACCCGAAGAGGTTTCATTCATCAACCGTTTTTTCAACTTAGAGTCGTTGCTGAATAAGTACATAGCCAACGGACGCTCGCCCGCATTGATGTGATTGATTACCTCATCGAAATTATCGTATCCCATAACCGGCATAACAGGTCCGAATATTTCTTCCTGCATGGCAGGATGATCCGTGGTAACGTTATCGATAATCGTTGGTGCGATGTATCGCGTAGCAGCGTCTGTCACTCCTCCAACCAGTATATCTCCTGTTAGCATCTTGCTTACGCGCTCAAAGTGACGGTCGCTAATGATACGCCCAAGGTCATCGGATGGTTTATTTGCATCACCAAAAAACTCTCCGATGTAATGCTTTACTCTACCAAGAAATTTATCCTTGATTTTGTTGTTTACATAGATATAATCTGGCGCAATGCACGTTTGTCCAGCATTTTGAAACTTGCCCCAAACTAATCGTTTGGCTGCCACATTCACGTTGATGTTGGTATCTACAATACAAGGGCTCTTTCCTCCCAACTCAAGAGTAACGGGTGTTAGATGCTTAGCAGCCGCCTGGTATACAATTCTACCGATTTCAGTTCCTCCGGTGAACAGCAAATAATCGAATCTTTCCTTCAACAACTCGGTAGTTTCAGGAACTCCACCTTCAATACTTACAATGTATTCAGGGTCGAATGTGTCCTTAATCAAATCAGCGATAGCCCTACTACAATTCGGAGAAATTTCTGATGGTTTAACCACTGCAGTATTACCAGCAGCCATTGCTCCCAACAAGGGTCCAAAGAGGTTCTTAACTGGATAATTCCAAGGCGCAATTATTAGGGTTACTCCAAATGGCTCGGGCATAATCATAGAAGTCCCTGGTTGGAAAAACAATGGAGTTGGAACACGCTCTGGCTCCATCCAATCTTCTAGATGACGGATGTAATGGTCGATTTCTGCAACCGTAATTCCAAGCTCCGTTGTGAATGCTTCTTGTTTTGGCTTATTAAGATCAGCTTTGAGTGCAGCTAATAGACTGTCTTCGTGCTTCGCAAAGGCAGCCTTCAGTTTCCTAAGTTGAGTCTTCCTAAACTCAATTGGTTTAGTAACATGCGACCAAAAATAATCGCGTTGCTTCTGAACGACAGCCGAATAGGCCGTACCTGTTGCTGGTTTTTCCATTACTGCTTCTTCCATAATCAATACTTAATACCGAGTTTGTTGTACAATTTGGCCAACACCCACATTGGACCGACCATAAAAAATTGAATGTCTTTGAAAAACGAAGGCTTTTTGCCTTCCACTTTATGTCCAACGAATTGCATTATCCACGACAACACAAAAATGATCAACGAAATTTTCCAAACACTCAATGGTAATTGACTCCCATAAAGGAAACATCCTAGTAGCCCTAGGCCAGATATGATTAGAATTCCAAGAGATATGCTAAAAGACAATGACAAATAATACCCATAAGCTAAAACAGTTGCCACCATGGCGGCATTAAGCTGCTCTCCACCCAGAAAACTAAGTTCTACTCCCAACTTCAGATCCCATAACAGACCAATAACACTTAGGAATATGAGCGGAACAAAAATCCAATGAATGAACTGATTTGTTTCGTTCTGATGGCTTTCGCTGTACTCGGCAAAAAGGCGCTCAATCTTAGACATAAGGGGAATAATTTTCGAATTCACGTAAAGTTAGCGACTTGATTGACTCTATCAGTTCAACAAAGATTAATTTTCGGCTATATGAAGAAACTAACTGCCCGTTTTCACAAATTGTTTGGCAAGTCTGATAATCTGCGTGGATTCTTCTGTCCAGGCAGGGTTAATCTCATTGGAGAGCATATTGACTACCTAGGAGGTTTAGTTTTACCAGCAGCAATTTCTCTTGGAATCACTGCTGTAATTAGAAAAAATGACTCTAGAGAAATCAATATTTTCTCGTCAGACTTCGATGAATTAACCACGTTAAACCTTGATTCACTCCCTAGGAAAAAGCAAAGTCACTGGTCCGATTTTATTCTTGGAGTGGTGTTACATCTTCAAACAAATGGAATCTCAATATCTGGCTGCGACATTCACATTTCTAGCACACTTCCTAAGGCATCGGGGCTTTCTTCTTCTGCGGCTCTAGAAGTACTTTGTTTCTATATGTTTTCTAAAATAGAATCAGGTTTAGAGCCAAATCGAATACAGATGGCGCTAGATTGTCAGAAAATTGAGAATGAGTTTATAGGCGTGAAATGTGGAATTATGGATCAGTATGCAGTAGCAAACGGAAAAAAATCTGCGGCTATCCTGCTTAATTGCAACAGTCTAGAAAATGAAATAGTGCCTCTAAAACTGAACGATTACAGCATTTTGCTAGTGAATTCGAACAAGTCCAGAGAATTGGCCACAAGCGCGTATAATCTGCGAATAAAGGAGTGTTCGGAGTCGTTAGACATTATTCGTTCACACCGAGACATTTCAAACTTAGTTGATGCATTAGATGAAGATTTGAATTTGATAGACAGTCCAATTTTACGAAAACGAACACGTCATGCTTTTACTGAAAATGAGCATGTTAAGGAAGCAGTCAAATCGCTAAAGTTGTCAGATTTGAACTCCTTTGGCAAACTGATGCATGCCTCTCATTTATCTCTACAAAATGACTTCGAAGTAAGTTGTCCTGAGTTGAATCATATAGTTGAGGCCCTTACGACTGAACCCACATGCTTAGGAGCCCGAATGACAGGCGCTGGTTTTGGCGGCTGTTGCGTAGCGCTTGTTGAAACTGAATCTATGGATGAGGTCAGTCAAAAATTAGCGTCAACTTATACTGAGACGTTTGGCTTTGCCCCTTCGTTTTATCAATGTATTCCGTCAGATGGTGTACACGAAATTGCATTATGATTAATTTATCTTTGATCACACATTAACAATCTAATAATCCTGATTACCATGAAAAGAATTTTTACCATCTGTTTAACAATGATTGCAGCTGTAGGCGCAAGTTTTGCCCAAACCGATTGCTCTGGAGGACGATACACTACGTTTGATCTATTTCAGAATGTTGACGTTACAAGCGCAGTTACATTTGGCAGCAACACTGCCTTAGGCGGAGGCGCTGTAGATTTAAAAATGGACGTTTACGCTCCAGCTGGAGACACACAAACTGATAGACCGGTAATTCTAATGGCTTTCGGTGGATCTTTCATAGGTGGTAGCCGTGCAGACGTTGCCTTTATGTGTAACATTCTTGCTAAAATGGGTTACGTAGTTGTTGCCCCAGATTACCGAGTTGGTTTCTTCTTGCCAAGCGAAGTAACCACTACTCTGGCAGTTCTAAGAGGTGCTCATGACATGAATGCTTGTGTAAGATACCTGAAGAAAACCGCAGCTGAAGATGGAAATCCTTACGGCATAGATTGTGAGAAAATCATTGTAGGAGGAATTTCTGCTGGAGCAATTGCAGCTATTCATTCAGCCTATTTAGATAAGCTAAGTGAAGTTCCAGCTTATATGGTGAATGATACAGCAGGACTTGGCGGTGTAGAAGGAAACAGCGGAACACCAAACTACTCGAGCGATGCCTTAGGTGTGCTTAGCTTTAGTGGGGCGATAGGAGATACAACTTGGATGGAAGCAGGTGATGCCGCCATTGTGAGTGTTCATGAAGAGCAAGATGGCGTAGTTCCATTCCTAACTCAAGAAGTTTCTGTATCTGGTTTCCCAACAGGTTTGATAGCTTCTGGAAGTGGGCATGTTCATGTGAGAGCAGAAAACATCGGCTTAAACCACGAACTGAGAAGCTATCCTGGTGTAAACAATCACGTGGGTTACTTGAGCCCAATTGATCAAGCTGCAATGGATTTCGTGACCGAATTTTTAGCTGATTTAGTTTGTGGATCAGAGACAAACAGCTGCGCCCAACTTTCTTCTGGAATTTCCGAAGTAAACCAAAACAAAATTGCTTTGTTCCCGAATCCTGCTTTGGACGAAATCACATTTAATGCAGAAGAAATTGCTCTGGTTGAAGTAATTGATGCAATTGGACGTACCGTTCTCACATCAAATACAATCAAGGGACAGAATACCTTAAACGTATCTGAACTTCCAGCCGGAACTTACACGCTAAGAACTATTGGAGATGTGATTAGTACAGCTCACTTTATCAAGCAATAAGTAACTCGATAAACGACTTTCAAAAAGCCCTTGAATCATCCATGATTCAAGGGCTTTTTCTATTGTCTCACACAATAATTTTCAACTCTAACGTTTAATCTGAACAAACCTTTGGGTTAGAGGGTTTTATAGATAAGTCGGTGTTGAAGTGATACGCAAATGCTGGTCGTTTTACTTGGTTTATTGGTTGATCGAGTTATCATAGATCATCGATTTTGGCCCCGAGACCTCTGGTTTCGGGGCTTTCTTTTTTAACCAACTGATGTTAACAAGTACATAAGATTGTCTTTGATCTAGCAATACCCAAGGCTAACTTTACCCAAACCTACAGTTACACCTACATGGCGCTTGGCCTAACCTCCTTATTTAAGAAGAAAGTTGCAGAAGAAAAGGTAGCGGATCTGTTCGTCAACATCATTTTCAATGCAGTTGACACTAGTTTTCCTGAAGTTTCAGTGATACTAAATAATGATGTTAACCTTCTTTCCGAAGCTCAAGTAGACCCTAACAATCAGGACGATTTCCTTCTTATTGTTCTTGCTGGAAATTTCAAATTGCTGGACGACTATTTCTACGAAGGGCAGGAAGACCGTATTCGAGAGCTTATTGTTGAACGACTTGCGGCAGTCTATGAAATTGATTCCGTGAGCATGCGCACCGTTCTAGATAACTTAAATTCTTATTTCGGCCGAATAAATTACCCGTCTAAAAACACGCATTATGCTATGAGTCGGGCAGTTTTCTTAAAGTATAACCTAAACGAATTTCAGAAGGATTACTTCCGAAAACTAAAAGCCCCAGACCCTATTCTATTGAAGAATATTGATGAAATAATGGAGCAGTTCATTATTAAATGGGATACGCTTACTGAGAAGTACCGAATTACAGACTAAGGCTGTCTTTGAGCGAAAATCGTTCTTCTGCCATTTCCCTTATTTGATCTCCAATTGCCAAACTTGCAGTGGCTGCTGGGCTTGGCGCGTTTAACACGTGTAGAGAATTTCCCTTTTGCTCAATACGAAAATCGTCAATCGTTTCTCCATCAATCCCTAACGCCATGGCACGCACTCCTGCTCTACCTGGCACCAAATCGTCCATTGTTAAATCTGGAATTAGGCGTTGTAATGTTTTTAAGAATAAACGCTTAGAAAACGCCCTTCGGTATTCGTTGTAGGCAAACCCAAAATGATTGAACAGCAGGTTCCACGTTCCTTTAAACGTCAAAGCATCTACAGTGTCTCTTAAATCAAAGTCCGTTTTTCCGTAGCCTTCCCGCTTAAAACTGAACACCGCATTCGGACCGCACTCTACACTTCCGTCCGTCATCCGAGTAAAATGTACTCCCAAGAAGGGAAACTCTGGGTTTGGCACTGGGTAAATGAGGTTGCGAACTTTGTGCTTTGCGTGCTCAGCTAATTCGTAATAATCTCCTCTAAACCCAACAATAGACATATCGAGTTTCACTCCGTCTTTTTTAGCCAATCTATCGGCCTGTAATCCACCACAAAAAACCATGAACTTAGCCCGATAAGAAGCTTTATTTGTTCTAATCTGCTTCAACTCTCCTTCTTCCGCAAAAGACAAAACTTCTTCATTAAAAACCACTGCACTTTCTTCGTTTAAAGCCTCAGTAATCTCCAACATTTTCGAAGTGGCTCCCACAAAATCAATGATTCCCGTGTAGGGCACCCAAATTCCCTTTATGCCTGTACAGTACGGTTCAATGTCTTTAATCTCTTCAGAATTAATCCATCTATTGTCGGTTAATCCATTGGCAATGCCATTGTTAAAGACCTTCTCCATATGAGGAAATTCACTTTCCTCCATGGCAACAATCACTTTACCGCAGACATCATGCTTGATGCCATGTTGCTTGGCAAAATCAATTAGTTGATTCTTACCCTTTACGCAGTTTAGCGCCTTTAAAGAGCCCGGTTTATAGTAAATGCCAGAATGAATAACACCCGAATTATGACCTGTTTGGTGCGGTGCTGGGCGACCTTCCTTCTCAATTAAAAGCACTTTCAAATCAGGATAAGCCTGCTGAAAACTAAATGCGGTGGCAGCACCTACAATTCCACCACCAACTATACATAAATCGTAAACTTTATTTTCGGCCATCGGGCGCGAATTTACGGAAACACCACGTGGAAGAAATGCGCCATTCCCAATCCTAAATAATTGGCAATTGCGTAACCAACAAGCCCAGTTGTTAGGCCGCTAACCACAATATCTTTATTCTTTAAAACGCTAGCTACTGGGCCTATAAAGGCTGGTCCAAAAATTCCTGCTACCGAGGTAATAAGCATTGTATCAGCATCAACTCGGAAAATCCATGAAAGAAGAAAGTGAATGCAAAGCGTACCAACAAAAACGCACGTAACATACAACAGCACTTGCGGACTGGCCTGAATCATTTCAGCGAAGTTGGATATGGAGCCAATTCCCATGCAAAACACCAACAAGAAGTATTCTCCAAACTCGTAGGTGCGTGGCAGAAACCGAACAAACTTAATGAAGGAAGCTCCGATGCTTAATGTAGTGACTGCAAGAATTACGGATGGAGCAGTGATTTTCCCATCAATTAACATGGAGAATCCAACACTTGCCCCAACAATAGCTGCTGAAATACCAAACGCCATTAATAACGAAACTCCAACCTTGGTTTTAGACGCCATTTGCTGATAACGCTGATAATGAAACGTTTCGTCCCGATCGTGCTTTTCCATCGGCACAAAAGACGGTAGGAATTTGAGCGCCACTTTTTGAGCAACCGACAGAAGTAGAACTAAATACATGGCACTCAACATTAAATCGCAAGCATTTAGAATAATGAATGTTTCATTCGATATTCCTAACCCAGTACCGATTGCAGCAAGATTCGGAGTTCCTCCGGTATATACGCCAACCATCATTCCAGATAGTTTCCAAACGTCTTCAACACCCATTTCTTGTAAATGAAAAAATGCCGAAACTGAAAATGAGGCAACAAGTACAGCGATAACGGCCAATCCAAAAGACAGCGCTGTGCGCTTCGCATACTTGAGCCATGCCATAAAACGAGTTGAAAGCAACATCAACGAAATGGCCAACGGTACGCAGCCTTCAGCTACATCTTGACTCAATTTCATGTTCACCGGAGAGTTTGGCAGGTTTCCAACTACTAAACCAACCGCATAGCATAAGATTACAGGACCAACCATACCTGCCAGTTTGTTGCGTTTCACAATCTCGATAACCAGAATTGGGAAACCCAGCATCACCAAAATTTGAATGATTGATGAAAAAGGCATAATCGAATTTACTCAGCAATACGTAACACTTACCAATCTGAAAGAAAGAGTTTTCAAAACACGAAAATGCTTTTGTTTGTGCTTTCTTTGAAACGGAAACAGCTGCATGAGTCTCAATAATCGCATCAAATCATTCTTCTGGAAAATAGACGACTCCAATCGCGGTGTCATTTATCGCGAATCATACAAACCGTTTGTAAATCATCCACTCAATTTTGAAGACCTTAGAGTAAATGAGGCGGTTGGTTATCACAACAAAAAATGGGACCACAACGAGATAGCAATAAAGGTTGAAAATGGTTTGGTAGAACCGCAATACGCATACGTTATTGAGGGGTTGAGAACGATTAATGGAGTGAGTATTAGAACCAGAAACAATCTTCCGTCTCCCCTTCCAACACTCAAGGCTAAATTATTTAGCAGTTGCCAAAAGTTGGACAAAGCCATTGTTATTGATGGCAGTATGGGCATCAACTACTTTCATTTTCTTTCCGATGTGCTGCACAAGATTTATTTATTTGAAGAGCACATTTCAATAGATTATCCACTACTGATTGGGAAACAGGTGTTTAACAAACCGTTCGTTCAATTCCTAATTAAGGAAACCGACCTGCGCAAGTACAATTGGATGCCCATCGAAGAACCGATGCTAATTAAGGAACTTTATGTTGCCCGTCCGTTGCCTTATAAAAAGGAGTATTGGGTAAAGACAAAGCAGCTCTTCGTCCAAAACAACAAGCCGATTGGCAAAAAAAAAGCGCTCTTTGTCAACAGAACCGGTACTAGGCGAATCTCAAACTTGGCCGTAATTAAGCCGATACTAAACGAGTTCCAGATTGAAGAATTTGACCCCGGAAAACTGAATATGAGAGAACAAGCTGAGGTGTTTAATGGCGCCACTCACATTATTGGAATTCACGGTGCTGGCTTAGCCAATGTAATGTTCTGCAATTATGAGCACACAAAGGTTTTGGAACTCTGTTCTAACAACAGAATTGGCACCCAGTATTATTGGTTATGTGCTGCCCTTGGAATCAATTGGAATATGCTGCTTGGAGGCGTTGCAGAAGCAGACCAATCGTTTGAATTGGACCCTGCAGAATTCAGAAAAACATTAGAAAAGCTATTTGCTAGCTAAAGCGGAAGTCTTTTACTGTATCAACCATCAACTTTACTTTTCTTGGGTCGATATCTGGATAAACTCCATGACCGAGGTTTGCGATATGCCTATGTGGACCGAATGCTTGAAGCATCTCTCTGGTTTTACTGACAATCTCTTCATCGTCAGAATAAAGAACACATGGGTCAAGGTTTCCTTGAAGGGTTTTATTTGGACCAACTAGCATTCTTGTTTCAGCAATGTCCATGTTCCAATCTAGCCCGATTGTTTGGCAGTTCAACTCGCCTAATTCTTTTCTCACAAAATAGGCTCCTTTTGCAAAAACCGTAACCGGAACTTCATCAATAGCATCGCAAATTCTGGCTATGTAAGGCAGGGCAAATTCCTTGTATTGCTCTGCGCTAAGAATGCCTGCCCAACTATCAAATATTTGAACGATATCTGCGCCTGCTTCAATCTGACCTTTCAAATAATTGATGGTGCTAAGCGTAATTTTCTCAAGTAATTTATGTGCTAAAACTGGCTCTGTATAAAGGAATTTCTTTGCTTTTGAGAAAGTCTTCGAACCGCTTCCTTCTATCATGTAGGAAAAAATGGTCCAAGGTGCGCCAGCAAAACCAATCAACGGTACTCTTCCGTTCAGTTCCTTTTTGGTCATTGCAATGGCATCAATTGTATACCTAACACCTTCTGCTTCTGCTACAACCATTTTATCCACATCAGCCGCAGATTTGATGGTATTCTCAAACCACGGACCTTGCTTCTCAATCATTTGATATGGCAAACCCATTGCTTCCGGGATTACAAGTATGTCTGAAAAGATAATGGCCGCATCAACGCCTAAATGATCCACAGGCTGAATGGTAACCTCACAAGCAAATTCGGGGGTTTCGACCAACTCTTTGAAGCCACCCATTTTAGAACGTACTTCTCTGTATTCTGGAAGAATTCTACCAGCTTGGCGCATAAGCCAAACTGGAGTTCTTTCAACTTTTTCTCCTCGCGCAGCGCGCAGTAAAAGGTCATTTTTAAGCATGGCGCAAAGGTAGTTGAGCGGAGCTAAATCAAAACTTCAAAAACAGAAATTCTCACATATGAACAACCATAGACGAAGGAACGTCCTCTCTGCCAAGTGCGCGAAGCATTTTTCCATGGCCCAGTACTGCCTCAGCAAACGTTGGAATGCAATGGTAAGGAAGGTTAAACTCCTTTGCCGTTTGTGCCACAATTGGAGACAAAGCGGGGTAGTGAACATGGCTCACCTTAGGGAATAAATGGTGCACCACTTGAAAATTCAGCCCGCCAACAAACCAAGTAACTAGTTTATTATTAGGGGCGAAATCTGTGGTTGTTTTAAGCTGATGAATAGCCCATGAATCTCTCATAACGCCTTTATCGTCTGGCTGAGTAAACTCGCATACTTCCATAATATGTGCAGCCTGAAACACCATTCCTAGAATTAACCCTCCAATGAAATGCATCAAGAAAAAGCATCCTAGCGTTCCATACCAAGGAAGCGGCAGCAGGTAAATAGGCAAGGCAAGCGTGACAAACAAATAAGCTGCTTTGAACAAGATTATTCGCAGAATGATTTGACCAAATCCAGTATCGTAGTTGGTGGTCATTCCAGAATTCTTATAATCCACTAATTGCTTAAAGTCTTTCATGAAAACCCAACTAACGGTCATTAATCCGTAGAAAAACCAACCGTAAATATGCTGGAATTTATGGACCGCTCTTCTCTTAGCGAAAGGCGAAAACCGTAGCATCGGAAACGTTACTGTATCCGCATCCAGCCCATCAATATTAGTATATGTATGATGTAAAATGTTGTGCTGAATTTTCCAGTTTTCAGCACTTCCACCAACTAAATTCACCAAGTAGCCCATTGCCTTATTCACAAATTTACTTTCAGAATATGACCCATGATTTGCATCGTGCATTACAGACATTCCAATGCCAGAGGTTGCAACTCCCATCAACATCCACGATGCAATAATTGCAGGCGTTGATGTAATGATGCCTGTTAACATGAGTGCAAACGGAACGATATAGGCGGAAAGAATAATGAAAGACTTCAAATACATTCTTCCATCAGCAAACTTGGAAATACCATTTTCCTTGAAATATGCATTTACTCGGCTATTCAAGGTTTTGGAAAAGCTTTCGCCAGCCTCTCGAGGTGGAAATTTTACTCGCTGAATAAGTTCTTGAGCCATTTGGCTATTTTAGTAATGTGGGTGCCCAAAGGTCGCTGTTTATTGCTGAGCATATGTCACAGAATGACCAACTCAGCATTAGTTACTAACCTCCATTTTAGAGTGCTATTATACTGCCTTCTAGATTTAACAAATTTTGAGGGATTGAAGCAAGAATAACGGACTTAAGTGCTTCAATCATTGCCGTTTTGATGTGAATACGATTGGTAACTAGACTAACCTCTCTAACAGGAGGAATACCATTGAACTCACGCAACAATTTTCTTTGTTTCGTGTCGAGATTCAAGGTGGCCAGGAAAGGAAGAACTGTCATTCCCCGATGCTTTTCCACCAAACGTTCTAAGGTTTCTAAAGATCCACTTTCGAATACAAAATTGCTTTCATTATTAGTTTGGTGAGCTTTGCAGATGTTGAGGACCTGTCCACGCATGCAGTGACCTTCAGAAAGTAACCAGATGTCATCAAGGTCGAGGTCGGCAACATCAATTTTGTTCTTAAACGAAAGTCGATGGCTTTCTCCTACATAGCCCACCATTGGCTCATTAAAAAGTGGATATTCATGAATGCCTTTTTCCTCTAGAGGCGTAACCAGAATGCCAAGGTTAAGCTCGTCTTTCCTGAGTTTTTCCACCATTACATTGGTTTGAAGTTCTTGAACAATTAAGCGGATATCAGGAAAATCTGACTCAAATTTCGGAACAAAAAGCGGTAATAAATAAGGTGCCAAAGTTGGAATAATGCCAATTTTCAACTCGCCAGAAAGTTTGCCTTCTTGTTCTTTTACAATCTCTTTAAAACGTTCGGCTTCGCGAAGAATGGTATATGCTTGAGCAACGAGTTTTTCGCCTAAAGGAGTTGGAATAAGTGGTTTTTTAGAACGGTCGAAGATTTTGATGCCCAACTGGTCTTCCAACTTTTGGACCTGCATAGTCAGAGATGGCTGGGTAACAAAACATCTTTCTGCGGCACGAACAAAGTTGCGTTCAATGTCCAATGCACGGACGTATTCAAGTTGCTGTAATGTCATTTAATAGTTATTATCTATACGAATATAGAAACTATTGATTTGACTGATATAGGTTTGAGGGACACCTTTGTTTCAGCAAAAATTATTAACCAAAATCTATACAGATGAACACTCAATCATATTTAGAACACAACAACATTACAGTCAATAATTTGGAGGAGGCCGTACGATTTATTCAAACCGCTATGCCAGAATTCAAAATAAGAGGAGAAGGCGCTGACAACCAAAGAAGATGGGCGCATATTGGCACCGACCAGTCTTACTTAGCATTAACCGAAACCACGGCTGAGGTAGAAGGAAGTGATAGCTATTTGAAGCACGGATTCAACCACATGGGATTTGTTGTGAGCGATGTAAGAGCGGTTGGCAAAAGGCTTCGCGAAGCAGGATACCAAAGCAACTATCCGTTTACTGAACATAAATACCGATTACGCGATTACTACTTAGACGCTGATGGAAATGAGTACGAATTCATTCAGTATTTGACCGACAAACCAGAAGATCGCAACTCGTACGTTGACTAACTTTTAAAGACAAAAAAAAATGGAAACGAATCAAATCGGACTTAAAACCGAACAATCAAACAAACTAGCCAAAGAGTTGAATGTGCTTTTGGCCAACTATCAGATGTTTTACCAAAACCTTCGCGGTTTTCATTGGAACATTCAAGGCCCAAGCTTTTTTGAATTGCATGTGAAGTTTGAAGAATTATATAGTGATGCCGTTCTAAAAGTGGATGAAATTGCGGAGCGAGTTCTTACACTAGGTGAAACACCTCACCACACATTCACATCCTATTTGGAGCATTCTACTATTAAAGAGGCTTCCAATTTAAAAGATGGAGAAAGCACGGTAACCACTACCCTCTCCAATCTAAAAACGCTATTGGAAATGGAAAGAAAGATTCTTGTCGTTTCTGGTGAGGCTGGAGATGAAGGAACCAATTCTCAAATGAGTGATTACATCACAGAACAAGAAAAAACTGTTTGGATGCTAAGTGCATATCTCGGCAGAAATTAAACCGGTTTTACTCTCAGTTGAGCCCTATCAGCTTTAAGTTGATGGGGCTTTTCTTTAATACAATTCCTTCAAATTCTTTCGGATGGTTTCAGACAAAGCATCGGTTGGAAGGTCATTCGCATCAGGGCCAAAAGGGTCTTCTATCTCCTCTGCAATTAACTCCAAACTGGCGAGCACATAAAAGATAAACAGCACTACGAAAATGGTGGAATAGCCGAAATCACGTACAACGCCAAACGGCAAACTCATCACATAAATAAATATGAACTTCTTGATGAACGCACTGTAGGAATACGGTATGGGTGTTTTCTTAATTCGCTCACAAGCACCTATGATATCGGTCAGCGAACGGAATTCATTATCCAATGTTATCTGCTGTTCATCGCTAATCAGACCATCTTTTTTCAGAAGTAGAAGTTGGTGATAAATCTGCTGTGCAATGGCATTTGGAACGTGATCTCGACTCATCACTTCCTTCTTATCAAAACCAGCTATTTCTTCCAATTCTTGTTCTAGAACTCCTTCGCGCAAATGCTCCTTCATGGCGAACACGTAATTAGTAAGTAGCACACGAAAAAGCTGCCTTCTTTCGGTTTCCTCTGTAGGAATAATCTGACTGAGTTTAATGCTCAGATTCCTAGTGTTGTTGACCATGGCACCCCAATGCTTACGTCCTTCCCACCACCGATCATACGCAGTGTTTGTCCTGAATACTAAGAGTAATGAAAGCACAAAGCCGATAAGTGAATGCACTGCAATAGTGCTCGTGTATTCAAGATTTAGAATTTCAATTTCTACATAGCAAAAAACTAAAGTGAGAATGCCTAAAACGGTAATTGTAGGAAGTAACTGCCTAAACGTATCATACTTATGAAGCTGAAATATGATGCTGAACCAGCTTTTTGGATTATAACTGACCATGGATTATTATTTCTTCTTTTTCTTCTTTTCCTTATGAACGGGCGGATTGTCGAATTCCAATTTCCCTCCCCAATGGCTCATTTGTCCCATTGTCCAAGATTGGCGACCACGAACAAATGAACTCGGTCTTATCACCGAATATTTTCTTGGGCTTGGAAGTACTGAGGCCAAAAGTGCAGCTTCGGCACTTGAGAGGTTGGCAGCATCTTTCTTAAAATAATGCTTTGAAGCAGCCTGAGCGCCATAAATACCATCGCCCATTTCGATCACATTCAGGTACACTTCCATTATGCGTTCCTTGGTCCAAATTAGTTCGATTAGCGCAGTGAAATACACTTCCAATCCTTTTCTAACCCAAGTTCTTCCTTCCCACAGAAACACATTCTTGGCCGTTTGCTGACTGATGGTGCTGGCACCTCGCTTTCGCTTTCCTTTCTTGTTATGTTCAATGGCCTTTTCTATGGCTTCAATATCAAAACCATTGTGATTGAGAAACTTCTGATCCTCAGCGCAGACAACAGCCAACTGCAATTTATTGCTGATGTTTTCCAACGGCTCCCAATCCTTATAAAGCACCATCGGCTTATCTTCCTGAAACTGCTGCACGCATCTCGACAATTGCAAAATAGTTACCGGTACAGGCACGAATCGGTAAAGCACAACCATCCCGACACTAAACAAGAAAAATCCTAAAATGACCTTTCCAACAAGCCAAAGCAAACGTTTGTACCATGGCTTTTTGGCAGAGGGTTTTGACCTTTTAGGAATGATTTTTTTAGCCATTTGCGAATACAAGAACGGGCGACTAAGGTCGCCCGTTTCCTTAAAAAATGAAATTACGATTTAAGCCTTAGCTGCGGCTTCTGCTTTAATCATATTCAGAGCAGAACCTGCTTTAAACCATTCAATCTGTGCTTGGTTGTATGTGTGGTTTGCAAGAATGGTATCCTTCGACCCATCAGCGTGTACAAACTCTAAGGTTAGCGGCTTGCCAACAGAGAATGAAGTAAGGTTTGTGAAGTTGATGGTGTCATCTTCTTGAATTTTGTCGTAATCCGCTTCGTTAGCGAACGTAAGACCCAACATTCCTTGCTTCTTCAAGTTTGTTTCGTGAATACGAGCAAATGATTTTACCAATACCGCGATAACTCCTAAATGACGAGGCTGCATGGCTGCATGTTCCCTAGAAGAACCTTCTCCGTAGTTGCTGTCTCCAACAACGATTGACGAAACTCCAGCCGCTTTGTAAGCTCTCGCCACAGTAGGAACTTCTCCCACTGAACCGTCTAACTGGTTTTTCACAGCGTTAATTCCTCCACCAAATGCGTTAACCGCACCGATCAACGTGTTGTTTGCAATGTTGTCTAGATGACCTCTGTAACGCAACCATGGCCCAGCCATTGAGATGTGATCAGTTGTACATTTTCCTTCCGCCTTAATAAGAAGTTTAGCTCCTGTAATGTTCTTTCCATCCCAAGGCGCGAAACCAGCCAAAAGCTGAATTCTCTCACTTTCAGGGTTTACTTTAACTTCTACGTTACCTCCATCTTCTGCTGGCTCTAGATACCCATTGTCCTCTACATCAAATCCTTTTGGTGGAAGCTCATGTCCTGTTGGTTCAGCCAATTTCACTTGCTCGCCTTTATCGTTGGTAAGCGTATCGGTAATTGGGTTGAAGTTCAAGTCTCCTGAGATTGCCAACGCGGCAACCATTTCTGGCGATGTAACAAACGCGTGTGTGTTGGGGTTTCCATCAGCACGTTTGCTAAAGTTTCTGTTGAACGAATGAACGATGGTGTTCTTCGGTCCGTTTTTCGGGTCGTTGTAACGTCCCCATTGTCCGATACATGGTCCGCAAGCGTTCGTGAAAATGGTTGCGCCAAGCTTCTCAAATGTGTTAATGAAGCCATCTCTTTCTATCGTGAATCGAACTTGCTCAGAACCTGGGTTAATACCAAACTCAGACTTTGGCTTCAAACCTTTTGCCAAGGCATCCTCGGCAATAGAACAAGCTCTAGAAATATCTTCATAAGAGGAGTTGGTACAAGAACCAATCAATCCCCATTCAATTTTTGTTGGCCATCCTGCTTTAGCAGAAGCGGTCTTCATATCGGCAACTGGTGTAGCCAAATCTGGCGTAAACGGTCCGTTGATGTGTGGAGTAAGCGTTGAAAGATCAATCTCAATTACTTGATCAAAATACTGCTCTGGATTAGCGTAAACCTCAGCATCTCCAGTCAAATGTTCTTTCACTCCGTTTGCCAAATCGGCAACATCGGCACGACCAGTAGCGCGTAAATAACGCTCCATGCTTTCGTCATAACCGAAAGTGGAAGTAGTAGCGCCAATCTCAGCACCCATATTACAAATGGTGCCTTTTCCTGTACAAGACATGCTCTTTGCTCCGTCTCCGAAGTATTCCACAATTGCATCTGTTCCACCTTTTACGGTAAGGATTCCAGCAACCTTCAGAATAACATCTTTTGGAGAAGTCCAACCGTTCAGCTTTCCAGTCAATTTAACACCAATCAGTTTTGGGAATTTCAGCTCCCATGGCATTCCTGCCATTACATCAACCGCATCAGCGCCACCAACTCCGATGGCAACCATACCCAAGCCACCAGCATTTACCGTGTGGCTGTCTGTTCCAATCATCATTCCACCTGGGAATGCGTAATTCTCCAAAACAACTTGATGAATAATACCTGCTCCTGGCTTCCAGAAACCAATGCCGTATTTGTTTGAAACGCTTTCAAGGAAATTGAAAACCTCGTGGCTCTTGTTCATTGCTTCCTGAAGATCGGCAGTTGCACCGACTTTTGCCTGAATCAAGTGATCGCAATGCACGGTAGACGGGACGGCAACGTTCTTCTTTCCTGCTTGCATAAACTGCAACAAAGCCATTTGAGCCGTTGCATCTTGCATAGCAACTCTGTCTGGATCGAAATCCACATAAGAATTACCTCTTTCGTGAGCTACCGTTGCTTCTCCATCCCAAAGGTGGGTGTAAAGAATTTTCTCAGCCAAAGTCAGTGGTTTACCAACTGCCTTTCTAGCTGCGGCCATACGCTTTGGGTACCGAGCGTACACCTCTTTTATCATGTCTAAATCGAATGCTGCCATATCTGAAATTGTTTTATGCTAATGTAACAAGCGCCAGAAGATCTTGTTTGATTAAAGATGTTTTACCTGAGGAAAAGGCACAAAAAAACCCGAGTAATTAGCTCGGGTTTTCTCATTAATTACTTAGTCAGTTTACGCCAGCACCAAGTCCTTCTTTGAAGGCTTGAACTTGGTAAGAACGATTCCATCAACAGCCTCTTCGTACTCCGCCATTGTAGGAGTTCTACCTAAAAACGTAGACAACACAACTACTGGAGTTGACGACAATAAAGATTCTCCTTTTTTCTCGCCAGAATCTTTCACAACTCGCCCTTGGAATAAACGGGTTGATGTTGCCATTACCGTATCTCCTGGCTCCGCTTTTTCCTGGTTCCCCATGCAAAGGTTGCATCCTGGACGTTCTAAATAAAGCATGTTTTCGTACTTGGTACGAGCTGCTGCTTTTGGAGCCGCATCATCAAACACAAACCCTGAGTATTTCTCCAATACTTCCCAATCGCCTTCAGCTTTCAATTCATCAACGATATTATAGGTTGGAGGTGCTACTACAAGTGGAGCTTTGAATTCGACTTTACCATATTTCGCCTCAATGTTCTTTAACATTTGAGCCAAAATTTTCATGTCTCCTTTGTGAACCATGCAAGACCCAACGAATCCTAAATCAACTTTACGAGTACCTCCATAGAAAGATAATGGTCTGATTACATCGTGCGTATAACGCTTAGAAACATCTTCATTGTTTACATCTGGATCAGCAATCATTGGCTCTGCAATCTCGTCCAAATCGACAACTACCTCAGCATGATAAAGCGCGTTAGCATCTGGTCTCAAAGCTGGTTTTTCTCCCGATTTGATTTCAGAAATTCTCTTTTCAGCCTTGGTAATCAATCCTTTTAGAACTTGCTTCTCATTGTCCATTCCCTTATCAATCATGATTTGGATACGGCCTTTGGCAATCTCTAACGATTCAATCAACGTGTCATCCTCAGAGATACAGATAGAAGCTTTCGCTTTCATCTCTGCGGTCCAGTCAGTAAACGTAAAAGCTTGGTCGGCTGTAAGCGTCCCAATATGAACCTCAATCACTCTTCCTTGAAAAACGTTTTCTCCACTAAACTGCTTCAACATTTGCAGTTGTGTTGCATGAACCACATCACGGAAATCCATGAAGCTTCTCATGCTTCCTTTAAAGGTCACTTTTACGGACTGTGGAATTGGCATTGTAGCCTCACCCGTAGCTAATGCTAAAGCAACCGTTCCTGAATCTGCTCCAAAAGCAACACCTTTTGACATACGTGTGTGCGAATCGCCACCAATAATGATGTCCCAATCTCCAACAGTAATATCATTCAATACTTTGTGGATCACATCGGTCATTGCATGATACTGACCTTTAGGATCACGCGCTGTTATCAATCCAAAGTCATTCATAAACTTCATCAATCTTGGAATGTTAGCCTTAGACTTATCATCCCAAACAGAAGCAGTGTGACAGCCAGATTGATAAGCTCCATCAACAATTGGAGAAATAACTGTGGCAGCCATATTCTCCAACTCCTGCGAAGTCATTAATCCCGTGGTATCCTGAGAACCCACGATGTTTACTTCAACACGCGCATCAGAACCAGCAAGCAAGGTTTTACCAGGCGTATTTCCAACAGCATTCTTGTTGAATATTTTCTCAACAGCTGTTAACCCTTGTCCTTCAACAGAAATTTCTTTCGAAGGTGCGTACACTTGAGGAACTGCAATTCCTAATGTTTTAGCAGCAAGGGTTTGTAGCTTCTTACCAAAAACAACAGCATAAGATCCGCCAGCTTTAATAAACTCTACTTTCTGTGGAGTTAAGGCAGCAGAAATATCTTTCAATTCCTTATCACCGTTGTAAAGTTTCTTTTCCTTGGTGTTGATGGTCAGAACTGTTCCTGTTTTTACAGAATATTCTTCCTTTAAAATGGCGTCTCCGTTTTCATCAACAATTGTATTTCCCTCTGCATCTTTTTGCTTTACCCAGTTTTTAAGGTCAATTCCTATACCACCTGTTACACCAACTGTGGTTAAGAAAATTGGGGAAATTCCATTTGTACCTGCAATTACAGGAGCAATATTGATGAATGGGATATAAGGACTTGATTTAACTCCAGTCCATAAAGCCACATTATTTACACCAGACATTCTCGAAGAACCAACTCCCATCGTTCCTTTATCTGCAATCAACATTACCCGCTTATCTGGGTGTTGTGCTTTCAATGTCAAAAGTTCCTTTTGCATTTCTTTGTTGTGCTCAAACAAACACTGGCCATGTAATTCGCGGTCTGAACGTGAGTGAGCGTCACCACCTGGAGAAAGTAAATCGGTAGAAATATCGCCAATACCTGCGATAAATGTGACCACTTCAATCACTTCTTCTGCATCTGGAAGTTGCGTAAAGAACTCAGCCTTAGCATAGCTTTCAAGAAGTTCTTTAGCAATTGAGTTACCGCTTTTGAAAGCTTTTTCCAATCGAGACGTATCTGCGTCATACAAAAACACTTGGGTTTTGAGAACCTTAGCAGCTTCTTTTGCTTTAGCGGCATCATCTCCTAAAGCAAAATCGAGAAGGACTTTAACCGAAGCTCCACCCTTCATATGAGACAATAACTCAAAGGCAAATTCAGGTGTAATTTCTTCAAGAACAGATTCGCCAAGAATTATCTCCTTCAGAAATTTAGCCTTAACGCCAGCTGCACTTGTGGTACCAGGAAGCACATTATAAATGAAGAAATTAAGGGAGTCTTTTCGATACTGGTTGTTCAAATCCTTGATTTGGCCAATAATCGCGCTTAGCAACTCATCGCCATCAATTGGCTTAGGATGAAGACCTTGGGCTTTTCGTTCTTCAATCTCCTTTAGATAATCTTCATATATGTTCATTACACAAGTGTTTTCGGTGTTGTTAGATGATTAGCGAACTCGCTTTTTACAAGTGAACAATTCAATTCAGAAACCGTTCATTTTCAGAGGGCAAATTTAGTCATTCGAAACGCCATAATCAAGGCTAGAACCAAGTACAAATAGCTACCTTTCGCAAGCCTTAAGAGAGATGAATAAAAAGCATTATCAACTCCTTCTAGAAAACATTAAAGTTGCGCTTGGCGCAATACGGAGTCAGTGGCTACGTGCCATTCTTTCTATGCTGATAATTGCTATTGGAATAACGGCATTGGTCGGAATCCTCACCTCTATTGATGGAATTAAGGGTTCAATTACAAGCAACTTTACCAGCATGGGGGCCAACACTTTCACCATTCGAAACAGGGGCACCAATATTAGAATTGGCAAGGGCGGAAAGAAACCTAAACGATACTCAAGAGTTACTTATCGCGAAGCAGTATCTTTTAAGGAATCTTTTGTTTTTCCTGCAAATGTTAGCGTTTCTGCAGTTGCTTCTTTTGCGGCTACTTTAAAGCATGCTTCAGAAAAAACGCAGCCGAACGTTAATGTTGTCGGCTGTGACCGAAACTATTTTGGCGCCAGTGGATACGAGATCACAATCGGTAGGAATTTCACTGAAATGGAGGAACGCTTCGGGACTCCAGTAATTCTTATCGGCTCTGAAATTGAGAAAATTTTGTTCCCAGGAACAATTGAGGCGGTAGGGAAAGAAATTGCGGTTGGCGCTCATAAATACAAGGTGATTGGTGTATTAGCCGAAAAAGGTTCGAGCATGAGTTTCGGGGGCGACAAAACATGCATGATTCCATTAACCAATGCGAGACAGCACTTTTTAAGACGGTCCACATCTTTTGCTATAAGCGTTTTAGCTGATAATGTAGTCTCTCTAGAAAGCGCTATCAGTGAAGCTACTGGCACCTTCAGGGTTGTTAGAGGTGTGCGAGCGGGAGAAGAAAACAACTTTGAGATTGTGAGAAGTGACAATCTTTCTAAAATGTTGGTGGATAATTTATACGAAGTTCAGATTGCCGGATTTATGATTGGAATAATTACGCTGATGGGCGCGGCTATTGGTCTGATGAACATTATGCTTGTTTCGGTCACAGAGCGTACGAGAGAAGTTGGGGTAAGAAAAGCCCTTGGAGCTACCAAAGCCTTCATTCGCCTTCAGTTTTTAGTTGAAGCAATCACCATCTCTATTTTAGGCGGATTGTTTGGAATTGTGTTTGGAATACTGATCGGAAATGGCGTTTCGGCCATGATTGGTGGTGGTTTTATTATTCCGTGGCTTTGGATTACTGTTGGCGTAATAATCTGCTTTGTGGTGGGCGTTATTTCCGGAATTTATCCTGCAATCAAGGCTTCCAATTTGGACCCGATTGAGAGTTTGAGGTTCGAATAAAAAAAAGCCCCAATCAGTTTTGATCGGGGCCGAGTTCAATATACAAGCAGACCTTATTGGTTAAGGCACTGAAATAATAACTAGGTTATTAAACGCACCCGTGAGGGTGACAGCTTGGGCCGGACTTGCATCCTCTTCCAGTTCTACGCTCCAAGTTCCATCTATACTGTAAACTTGACCAGCTCCTTGTGCCCAGAGCAAATCAGCGCTTGTAATCGTAAGTGAACCGCTTAGCAATTCGGTGAACACCACTGGTTGTGTACCAGCAGAGTTTAGGTAACTTCCTTCTGTAAGGTTAACCGTTCCTGTCTGGATGGTGGGTAATGTGGCTGTAATGCTATAGGTAGAACTGGCACTGTTTCCAGCTATTAGAATTATGTTGTCTGCCCCAGAATGCGAGCCATGCAATATGTAGGCTGCGCCAGCTGCACCGTTCTCAGCATTGGTAAACGTGAAGCTATCTATTACAGCTCCCGTCACGGTTACGGTGGCCGTAAGATCTGGGTATGTGTAGAGATCATCGTCATCGTCCTTGTCCAGATTACATGATGACGTCAACGAACCGATTAAAATCGTTGTAATAAAAAGGAATGATCTCACTTTCATGGTTTTATAGTTGGGGGTTTGTTAGAGCACGAATATAGCATTACCACAGATGAAAAATATCAAATTTTTCATTCTGATATTTCTCAGATTTCAATGGTATTTTCTTTTATTCCGAAAGTTGTTTCTAGAGCTTGCTACGAGATTAGGTTGACACGGATTATGCGTTGCACAAACAGTTCAATTCACAGAAAAAAGCCCCGGTCAGTTTCCTGATCGGGGCTTTCAAGTTTATCCAACTTTACGGCTTTACAAAAAGCCTTTTACCCTTCATGCCCTCATCTTTTTCGACCTCCACTTTCATTCGGTAAAAGTTTGCGTAATCATCTTTTCTAATACCGGTTACCTGCCAGCTAACCTTAATATTTGGTTGGTCTGATTTAATCACAAATTGATTTTCTGCAACCTCCTTAAGCACAATAACCTGTGCAAACAACCCAATCACGGTAAGTTGATACCGAAAATCCTTATTCAACGCAGTGAAATATTCGGGCAGAAAAACGACAGCCTCTCCGTTTGTGTCGGTAGTGATGTTACCATTATAAATATTCATCATATCTGGCGATTCTACAAAAGAGTGATACAAATACTTGTTGTCTGGATCGAGCGGATGGTCTATTCTAAAGCTACCACCAGGCTTAGTCAACCATCCGTCCACTACAATTTGCGGATTGGAAGGGTCAGGAACAAAGGTTATTCCAGCGGGCTGCGAACCACCAGTTACGGGGTCAAATGCGCGCATTACAACACGTGATGGCGAAGCTTCCAACGTTCGTTGAAACTCTGCATCTCCATTTGATTGTAGTCGAATGGCTGCATTGTCAACTATTGCATCATTCACCGCATCTAGGTCCATACCAACTGTGTAGCCAGTAGCAAGATCTGTCCCTTCTACTCTTGCCCCTTCTAGCGTCCTCA